>JAQWJE010000049.1:600000-951194 GCA_029248525.1 Candidatus Binatia bacterium | reverse complement strand
CACGAACCAGTCGGTTCTTGGCTTTCCTGTGGAAGGCTTCGTTGGCCTGCCGGCAACCGGCCTGGTTCTTCAGACCTATCAGAATGGCAACGCCGGTGGCACGTACGGCAACGCGATTCCGATGACGTCGAATCAGCAGATTCTCATGATCGGTCAGAGCAACTAGAACGCCCCCCAACGGCAGGAAACAGGGAGGCCCTTTTTGCCCGGAAGGCGCTCTATTCGTCCATCACAATTCTCCCAGACGGCAGCATTTCCCGCCCGTGGCGGGAAATGCTGGGGCTAATCGGCCACTCGAACCGCTGTCAAACCTTGGCGCAAAAACCTCAGAATGCCAGCCCAGCTAGTACTGGCACTCGCACTGCCCGATGCCATCCTCGCAGGTGCCACCACAGATAGAGCAGGCACTGCCCGTCTCGCACGATCCCGGACTGCAGACGCCCGACAGGCAGCTATCTGTCCTTGTGCACAAGTTGCCATCGCAGCTTCCAGCGCCATCTGGCTTGAACGTACAGTCGGCCCGGCAGCATGAGGACGAGCTTCCATTGTCGGGACCATCGTCGCACTGTTCGGCCGAGTCGACTCGACCGTTGCCGCATGGCGGGGTTAGCTCAATGTCGGCAAATACCAGCAGGTGGTCGGACGCGGCGGCACTGGTGCCTGCCGGCAGAACATCGCCCGACTTGCTCAATCCGCCGAAAAGACCTTCAACGCTCGAGTCGTAGACCTCGGCCAACACCCCGCCTGCCGCGATCACAGGGCTGACAAAAATATAGTCGAGACGACGCCCGGATGCAGGCCGCGTCGCATCCCGGCCGTCCAGCTGCACCGCAGGAACAGTGCTGACCTGCGCAGCGCTCAGGTTCGTAAACGGATCATTGACCAGACCGCCACTCACCAGCAGGGCCTCCAGGTCCGAGCCGAGCTTGAACGAACCGGGAAGCCCGGAAGGTTCGCTGACCATTGGGTTTGGCGTCTGCGGAACATTATCAGCTTCTTCATTGATATCGCCGAGCAGGATGTAAGCGTCGAACAACGGGTCGAGGTCCGCGACAGCCTGGGCCATCCGGCGGGACTCAACAACTCTACGGAACTCGTCGTCATTGCCGGTCCCCGATTTCCAGTGACTGGATACCACCGTCAGGTCGGGTGCATCGCCAGGCATGTCCACTGTGACCTCGACCATCAGGCGGGAAATATCGTTCGCCGCTGGATCGCCGGACAAATCTGCCGATGTATTGATGATCGCGGAAAGAAGCGGCAAATCAGTAAGGATTGCGTTTCGATCTGCCCCAAACGGATTTGAACTCGGCACGACAACCGAGGCGTAGCCTGCGTCGGCGGCGAGTGAGGTCAGGTTCGCGGCGTCCGCGGAACTCGCCACCTCGTTAATTGCGACAATGTCCGCGCCGATCCGGTTCAAGACATCGAGGGCTGCTTCGTATTCGGTCGACCCCGGAGCACCGACAGTTTCGATATTCCAGGTGGCGACTCGGACAAGGATGGAATCGATATCGCCCTCGCTCGAACTCGATGCGCCAAGGCCAAAGAGCACGACAGCGAGGATCGCGAGGTATCGGGTGATCGGAGCCACGGGCATGCCGTAGCTCTAGATTGTATTTCAGGTCAATTCGAGTGAGGGGACGCGCAATGATATTTGGCGATCTCGCGGTAGCCAGGCAATCAACTTGACGGGGCCAACCCCATCAGGTCACATGCGCCCGTCATGGTGCCATTTCCCCAACAGCGTCGGGCAAGATCGACCCCAGCGCGCCCCTATGAGAAAGTGCGGCAAGTTTGGCCACGCCAGCCCAGCCCAATCCGCCATGCCGCACCAGCAGGAAACATGAAAGCCCTTTTTGCCCAGAAGGCGCTCTAGTCGTCCATCCCGGTTCTGCCAGAGCCTACTGACCGGCCCAGACAAGGTAGCCACTCGGGGCCTTGGGAAATAGCGCTGAAGGCGGAGTCTTGGAATTATCCTGCATAGCGGTGAGAAGGGCTATCGGATCCTCGCTTATATTCAGAGTGATCCATTGCCCGCTCACCGCCGGCCATATCTCTCTAGCGCCGCTGTAGCCGTCGTAGGAGATGCCTGGGAAGTTTTGGCAGATCGGAGGCGCGGTTTCTTTGCCCGTGGAGTAGCACTGCGGCGAGTAGGCATCAAAAAGAGGCACCACATCAGCTTGAAACTTTGGAAAAGTGACGCTCCAGCCATCCCCGCTCGGCTCGCTTGCTGGCCAGTGTTTTTGGAGTGCAGCTGTGCGAATGCCGTCTTTGGAGGTGGTCAGAATGGAGTACAAGCCTTGTTCCCGTAAAGCTTGAAGCGCAAAAGTTATCGTACTTTCGAAGTCCTCGTAGCTATCAAAGTCGTCCCCCACACTTTCCAAGTCGAAAACGGCACCGCTAAACCCATTGTCTGCGAGCATCTCTGAGTCCCGGCCCTCACTCAGCCCAAGCAAATCTTTTTTATCGATAGAGTTAGCATTACCCCCACCTATATCCGCGAATATCAGGGCACCGGAAGGCGGCGGGTTGGTTTTGTAGTTCGGACAGTCCTCGATCAAAGCGGGCGCCAGAGACGATGTTCCCCTAAAGCAAATCCAAATATTGTATTGATTAGCCCCGAAAAGCGCAGGTGGTTGGCTCGCTGTAAAGTCGGAGGCGAAGTAACCGCGAACTGTGCCCGGGAGCGGACCTATAGGGATGGGGTCCCCGGATCCGTCAGAACCTACTAGATCACTATCAGTGCCACTGCTCCCGCAGCCACTGATGGCACCCAGAGACAAGAAGGCGATTAGTAAGGCAAAGCCTATGGGGCCTCCCCTTTGTTGCGGATTTTATCATCTGAACTCATCGCCATGCCTTCTTTCTCTATCCCAACGCGTCGTGGAGATTGCCGAAGGGATAACTCTATCGTCCTTGAAAAATGCCCGCCATGCGGAGGAGTAACCACCGAGCCACTTTTGTCACCGATCCTGACGGATAACAGGCTATCGGCTATCAACACGGCGTTTGTTAATTCACGATCAGGATTTTCCGGGCGGCAGGAAACATGAAAGGCCTTTTTTGCCCAGAAGGCCCTCTATTCGTCCATTCCGATTCTGCTACCGGCAGCGTTTCCCGCCCTTCCCAACCGTGGCGGGGCCGCTGGAAGGCTCTTGAGAAGCCCTGCGACTGCGGCGCTTTTTTGTTGGGGCGAAAAGTGACTGGAGCAGGCCAGGTGCCACTTGATCGCCGTCTCCAAACGCCGCGTGCGGCCTGCTCATCACGCGACAGTCGGCATCACTGGCGATTAGGCACACGTCGCGCCCCAACTCGATTTTCGCAGTGCAGTAGTCGAACTTCTTGCAATCTTCCGAAGCGCGACAGTCTCTGTTCAAGTTAGCCTGCGCTGCATCGGCCAGACCTTCGGGCGTTACGCAGGTGTACGCATCAAGATACGGTTCAAGGTTTGCATATGATAGCGCGTCGATGATGCTCCCCTGCGCCTCAGTCGGTGCGAAGCACACAAGACCGCTACCGCAGTCTTCCGACTTTGCACAGCGATCACCTTGCCCAGCTTTACAGCCAGCAAACGGAATCAGCAGGAGCATCAGCAGCAGAAGACATTTCGTGCCGGGGACTCTGACATGGGCCAGCCGCGATTCCCAGAGCGGGCAACTGACTGACACATAAATTGTGAGTTGAGAGCGAATGCCTGGAGAGAGATCCCGCCCGAAACCACAGAAGCCCCGACCGGGGCCATTCGAGTGAGGGGATGCAAATGATATCCGGACACCTCGCGGTAGCTCGATTGGGTTTCTGCCAGGGGCCGTGTTCGGGCAAAATGGGCCCTTCTGTTTCGTGCCGTCGGATCCCCATAGTTGATTTTCAACATGGGAGGTCGGCAGATGCGGTCTATGCCGACCCGTCTGCACCTTCCGGCAATGGCCACGGTCGTGGCGCTGCCGCTCGCTGGTTTCCTCCCACCCAACATTTTCGGCGCAGGGGGCGGACCCGAATGGGAAACCCTGAATGAAAAGGCAGTCGAGTTGTACCGCGCCCGTCCGATCGGTCCACGATCGCCGCATGCTGATCCGACTGCCCTGAGGACCGTCGGCGGGGCGGCCAGCGGCCAGTGCAACGAACACGGGCGCATCGGGAGTCGCTTGTCCGCCATGAGCCAGCACGAACGTGAAATCGTCGAAGCCCGCATGTACCAGCATCTCCCGGAACCGCTCCTTTGTTGTCTTTTTCCCTGTCGGAAGGATACCCAGTTCTGATGCTGCCTGAGCCCACACCGAAGAAAGTCGCCCGCCCGATTGTCGCCGCGTTCCTCATCCTGACCCTGTGCTGCGCTGGCTGCTCGGACCCATCCAGTCGCCTTGTTCCTGACCCTCTCAAGAGCGAGATCGATCCGATCGAACAGAGGCATCGCGAAATTCAGGCTGCCCTCGGCATCGAACCAAATGAAGTGACATCGACGGTGACTCAGGCGATTGTTCGCGAGACCAAGCGGATCCAGGCGCTCCCCGGTAGAACCGGAATCCTCGCAGAGCCGTGGCAGTATTCGGTCTTCGCTGAAGAGATCATCATTCGCGATTTCTTTCAGGATCGGAAGGACGGTTTTTTCGTGGATGTGGGCGCCGCGTGGCCTGTTCAGGGCAGCAACACCTATTACCTCGAAAAACATCTGGGCTGGACGGGAATCGGAATCGATGCGCTCTCGGAATTTGGACCTGCCTGGAAGAAATTGCGGCCTGATTCGAAGTTCCTGGTCTTTTTGGTGACCGACAAGTCCGGGGGCGAAGGAAAATTCTTCAAGTCTGCGGGCCTGGGCATTTCGTCGACCGATCGCAAACATGCGTCGGGTCAGATGTTCGGTGTCGAGGTGGAACCCGAAGAGATTTCAGTTCCGAAGACCACATTGAACGACCTTCTCGATCGCGAGGGAGTCACCAAAGTGGACCTCCTGTCGATGGATATCGAGGGCCACGAACTGCAGGCACTTCGGGGTTTTGATCTCGAACGGTTCCAGCCCGAGTTGCTCGTCATTGAGGGGAAGCGCCCGGCCATCAGAAAGCACTTCGAGCGATACGGATACGAATTGATCGAGCGTTACCTCGAGATGGATAGCGGCAACCGATATTTCCAGCGCAAACAGCGGCACCCGGAGCACGGA
Organism: Candidatus Binatia bacterium; assembly: GCA_029248525.1. Lineage (NCBI taxonomy): Bacteria > Candidatus Binatota > Binatia (SeqCode) > Binatia bacterium. The sequence continues at coordinate 946,033 of JAQWJE010000049.1, read as the reverse complement.
CAACCCTGAACAACTGATCGCCACGTGCACGCGGCCGTCAGCCTGCACCACGAGCCCATCGCGACTTGCAGCCCACTCCCGCAGGTAGCGCCCGAAACCTGTCCTCCCGGACGGGACGGTCGGAAACGTGAAGGCCCCTTCGCCTCAACGGCTTATTCGGAAAGCCCGATCCTGCCACCGGCAAGGTTTTTCGCCCTTCCCGCCCGCGGCATAGCCGCTGGGCCGCGGGTCCTCACACAATGCCTGCATCCCTCAAGCCATGAACAAGCTTCAAGGTTCGGAAGGCATCATTCCATTCCATCAAGCGTCGATGCAGAAATGGACCGGTCACCTGCGCACTGGCCTGTGCGGCAGCATCGAAGGCACCCATCGCATCCAGGGTATCGAACAAGGCGGAACCCAGGGGATCTGCGACGGATTGCACCTGAGACTTGAGGCGTTCAACATCCGGTTTATCGGCGAACGCCTTCAACCCCCTTAACCAATGACCGACACCCTCGAATACCCTCGGGGCATACGAACGCACAGGCCTGCCATCGCGCAAGGCGGCACTGATCTCTTGCAGGGCAGCGCCGGTCCCGAAAGGAACCCTGTCAGACAGTCTCCCGCGGACGCGCACGCGCTCACCAGCAAGGGAATGAATCCGCCCGACTTTGGCCAATTTGTTCAACAAATAGAAGTCTTCAGCCGCCAAGCGCTTGGGGATACCACGAACAATGGCGTAGGAATGTGCAGATACAGAAATCTGACTGCCAATGGTGTGAAAAGCATAGGGAGAACCCGCCCGGGCCAGCCCATCAACGTAGGCCTGCAGGTAGGCATCATAGAGGCCCATGGCCTTCTGTTGAATGGCATCGCCTTCTGGAACATGGACAAAGGGCGTAATGGCTGCCGACGCACCCTTGATAGGTTTCGCCAGCTGCTCAAAGTAGTCTTTCGGCACCTGAACATCTGCATCTGTGCAGCGAATCCAATCACTTTGCACAATCCCTCGATGAATCAACGCCAGCGCAATGTCGCCAGCAATCTTGCGGGCAAGCCCCACACCCTGCTTGGGTGGCAACCACCGGTTTGTTGAAGCCCGGTCCACCACAAGAAGCGCCATACCGTTCAACATGCCCCACGACAGGGACTGATCTGTCCGAGTGCCGTATCGACCAAGCTGCATCAATGTCTGCGCATTGCCTGCATGGACGTGAGCCTGTGCCGACTGCCGACCGTTCACCACGAGGATCACCAATGCGGAATCAGCGACTCGCGCCTGTGCCATCGTCTCCAGCGTATCGACCAAATTGTCGGCCTCGTCGCATGCTGGAATACACACCACATGGTTCCATCTTTGATCCGTATCTGGCGCGATTTGCGCCTCAGGCTCAGCATACCGTTCAAGATACTTTTCAATCACTCCTGCCTTCATCAGTGCAGTGCCGCCCGGAAGGGAAGACCCGCACAGATTTCGGCATCGGCTGCCAGAAAGAACTCGAGACGTTGTCTAACATCAGGCATTGGGAAATAGAGAGCAGCGAGTTCGATGAAGACCTCTGCATGGCGTTCTTCCGACCGTGTGATCTCATCGTAAAACACTTTCAGAGGACCTTCTTCGAGTGCGTTGGCGATACAACCAAAGCGTTCATGGCCCCTGGCTTCGACAACGCCCGCCATGATCAAACGATCCAAAAACTCCTCGTCTCGGCCACGACGTGTTCGCTTGAGAAGCGCGTTCACATAGGTGTCTTTTTGGTCTCCCGAAAATCGAAGCCCGCGATCTTTACAGATGCGAAACACCTTGTGGAAATGGGCGAGCTCCTCTCGGGCAAGCTGAATCATCGGGTCGTGGAGTTCATCCCGATCCGGATAGCGAACCACAAATGTCATGGCCATCCCGGATGCTTTTCGCTCACACGCGGCGTGGTCCAGGAGGAAGGTATTGAAATCTCCCAAAACTGTACTCACCCATTCATTGGGCGTGGTGGTGTGCAACTCAATCATCTGATTCTCGTAACCGCGCACCGAAGTTGTGGTGGCCGCTCCCTTTCTCAATCAGGATCATACATCATCCTGCAGACAGCACAGGACGGCAGGAAACATGAAGGCCCCTTATGCCGAGACGGCGCTCTATTCGTCAAGCCCGGTCTGCCACCGGTAGCGTCTCCCGCACTTGCCGCCCGGGTTTCTATTCTGGCCGGGCCTGCAGCGACCAAAGGAAGTCGCCGACTCGCCTTCCCGCCCGTGGCAGAGCCACGGGCCGGCGGGTACGCACGTCAAAACGATCCAGCAGCTAATGGGCCCTCATGTTTCCGACCGTCAGTATTCTTGTGGTAGTGCCCACCACACGGAGGTGTTTATGGTATCCGGGGATTCCCTCAGGCTTTGTCTTGTCGCACTGACTCTTCTGCTTTTTGCACGACCTGCTGGCGCTCAGGACAAAGCAGCGACGTTGGTCGCCCCCGCGTTCGACGCAGGCAGCGACGCCCCCTCGCAGGCTTTGTCGGCGACGGGTCCGCCCCCGCTCGCCTCAAGACCATTCGCGACGCCCTTGCGCAACCCCTGGCTCGCCGACGGCCCCTACCCGATGTCGCATCACAATCCGGCGCAGACCGACGTCTCGACGGAACACGGACCCACGCGAGGCAAGGATCTCGTGGCTGCCGACGTCAAGACAGTGCCCGTCACCTGGTCGTCGTCGCCGCTCGTCAAAAAAGTGGGCGGCCAGACCACGGTGATTGCGGGGACTGCTACGGGACTCGTCAAAATTCGAGCCACGGGTGAAGCGTTCGAGCAAATCTCGCTTCTCGCCTACCCGGGTGATGCGGACCACTCCGATGTGACGCCCGAAAAGATCGAAAGTGTTATGGCCGGGATCGACGGAAACCGCCGCAAGGGCCAGGACTGGCGCCTGCTATTTCGTTCCCTGTGGATGGTGTTCCAGCTCGATCTCACGGGGATGGCGAATGGGCCGTATGGCGTGATCGACAGAGACGGATACTTCTACACCACCTACAACCGTACGAACCTGCTGAAGGCGTTTGACGATAACCAGATCGATGCACCACTGCGTGCTGTCAAGCATGTGAATGTTCTCGACCTGCTGCCGGCCAATATCTCCGAACAGGCCAAAGACCTGCACCTCAAGGCCATTTCAATGAGCTACGACGGCCACCTCGTCGCGGCGGCTTCCGGGGGCGTATTCGTCTTCGGCCGAGATCTGACGCTGCGCGACTACATGTTTTTTCCCGGTGAGCATGTCGAGAACGGGATCGCTCTCGACGAGAAGCGCATTTACGTCACGACCTCAAAGCACATGTATGGCCTTACCTGGGACGGCAAGCGCCTGTCGATCGACGGATCCCGTGGCGGTTGGAAAAGCGCCTACGACGTAATGCCAGAAGGCGAGGCATTGAAGCTGGGCGCAGCTTCGCACGGCTCGGGCACCACTCCCACATTGATGGGCTTTGGCGACGACGAGGATCACCTTGTTGTCATCTCCGACGGAAATCCCGACGGGGCACAACTCGTCGCGTTTTGGCGCGACAAGATCCCGGCCGACTTCAGCCAGAAGCCCGGGACCCGTTCGAGGCGGATCGCAGGTCAGATCCGCATCCCCGATGCGCGTACGACCATCGAAGCGTCACCGGTCGCCTATGGCTACGGAGTGATCGTGATTGATTCGACCTACCCGGAGCCGGCGCCGGTTCCGTTTCCGCTCAACATTATTCCGAACGCGCTCCTCGCGGGCGTCACCCGTGAAGCGCCGCGGGGCATGCACAAGTTCGACTGGCTTCCGGACGAGGACCGCTTCGTGCTGGACTGGACGCTCGACTACGTGGACAACACCGACTGGATGCCGCCCGCAGTCTCGCCCCAGACGGGTCTCGCTTATATCGCCCATAAGGAGAACGGGCGCTACGAGTATCAAGGCATCGATTGGGACACGGGCGAGCTGGTGGCTCGCTGGCGCTTTCCCGACGACAGCATTCGCTGGAATACCTGGGGCGGCATGACGAGCCTCCTCGAGGACGGAGACCTCCTGCTCGGCGGCTTCTTCACTGCCAAGCGGTTCAACATCGGCCACCTGCGCTGAAGTTCCCGCCGGCGGCTCCCCCAACGCCGACCTCATTTGAACGGTCGATGGAGAAGTCGTCAACTATGTCTTCGAATTGCAGAGCCCGTCACTCGAAGATCCTCGATTTCCTCCGTCCGGCTGCAACCTGGCGCTGTATCTTGAACTATGACATCAAGTTCGTGGGATCGGATGTCGTCGAAGCAGGATCCATTTCCTGCCAGCGTCAGGCACATCTTTTTATTGATTTTGCGTACGGCGCGTATGGAAACATCGTCGGTCAAGCTCTCGTTGATGGATGCTTCAGGGGAGGCGCTATACCCAGAGTAATTTTTCCCAATTGACATGAGCTAGAGTTTGCCGACATCGTCGTTTCTGCGGAGTCGGCAGAGGAACAAGCGGCGATCGCGGAGTCGGTGTTCGCGCCGCTCGTGAAAGCCTTGCTCAAGGTGTTCGTGGCCGCGCTCTGAGCGTACGGCGAAAGCTTGAGCTCACTGGGCGGTCAGACCGGCGCAGAGGTCTACTCCGGTCCGGTCCTGCCAGTCTGCAACGAAGTCTGCACAGACGGGCGCGTCGCAGAGGGTATCACGCCCCAAAAACGGTTCGGCGCCGGGGTCGGGACAGCCCTGATCGGCGTACGAGCGCATGAATGCTTCCTCGCAATCGGGGTAGCCAAAGCGCAACTCCGAGCAAATCCGCAGCCTCTCTCCGGTTGACACCTCTGACTCACACTCGACCATGGCGCAGTAGCAGGTGAAATCCGAGTCACGGCATTCCCCGGCTACCGGAGCACATTCGCCGAAAACGCAACTCTCGTCCCCCGCGCAACCGCCACAAACTCCACCGCAACCATCATCGCCGCAAGTCCGCCCGGCGCACTGAGGTTCGCAATAACACTGGCAGAGGTCAGACACGCCGACGATCGATGAAAGGTCGAGGAATCCGTCACACTCGGGCATCTCGCAGAGCGCTTCGAGCCCGGGCACCGTGAGTCCCTTGCAGGTCTCTCCGCACCCCTGGCGGGCAAAGGAATCGGTCATCACGTCAGCGCAACTCGAAGGCAAAAGGCTCGACGGGCAAGAAGCTTGCCCGGCGAGAAGTTGCGTCGGTATCGGCAGACAGGACTCGACGGCACAGACGCAGCCCGCCGGATCGGCTTCGCAGGCGGCTAATGGCGCCGGTGTGCTCGTGGGGCTGGGAGCGATCGACAACGCCGGGGTGGGTGACGGATCGCGGTCGGGGGTCGAACCCCCGCAGGCGACCAGCATGGTGGCAAGGCAGGCCATCGAGAAGCCGTAAACCAACTTTGCCGACACGCTCGTCACCCGGCGTTTGTACACCAAACTATATTTTCCCGCCATACCTTGCGGGCGATAGGCCGAAGGCGGACCACAGCGGACAGGAAGAAGGCCTTGGCCCCAAGATTGGCTATGGAATGCTGCAGCATCAGGCACACGCAATAGTCTCCCCTTTCGCTGCTGGCGCCAGCTATCGTTCGGAATTAAAAAAGCGCATACGAGGACCTGCAACCTCGCTGCCGGGAGGTTGATGATGAAGTTATGGGTGTCGTTGTTCTCGGTCGGAGTTCTCACCGCCTGGAGTCCGTCAGCAAATGCACTGGAACTCTGTGCGGTCCTGGACAAGAAAACGGGAGAGCTGAAAGAAGGCTCGCCAATCAAGCTGCGGTCCGTTTGCAAGACGAAGAAAAATGGCACGCCCATCGAGATATCTATCGGGACCACCGAGGCGCTGGCCGCCGCGACGGCCAATACCGCAGCGCGAGAGGATCTCGAGCAATACCTCGAAGTCGATACAACCAACCATGTCGTGCGCTTTACGGGGGCCAACGTCCAGATCCGGAGCGGCGCGGGCGCCAGTTGGGGGACTGGCGTGTCGGCGACGCCTGACGTCAATGGCCTCGGCAACCTGATCATCGGCTACGACGAAAACGACAGCAACGACAAGACGGGCTCTCATAATCTGGTGCTGGGGCCGTATCACACCTATAGTCAGGCAGGCGGGTTGGTGGCTGGATACAAGAACGCGGCGACCGCCGGCTACGCCTCGGTCACCGGAGGTTCGGAGAATACCGCGAGCGAGCAATACAGCGCAGTGACCGGCGGGCAGAGCAACTTGGCGGGCGCCGCGCACGCAACCGTCAGTGGCGGCCGACAGAACCAAAGCATCGGCCAGCATGCCTCGGTCGGAGGCGGCAACATCAACGTCGCCCAAGGAGTTTATGCCGCGGTCTCGGGGGGACATAACAATCGGGCGAGCGGCAATTACGCGGTCGTCAGCGCAGGCCGCAATAATACGGCGAGCGAGAACGAAACTTCAGTCAGCGGCGGGTCGCAGAACCGGGCTACAGCCCGCCTCGCCGCGGTCAGCGGTGGCCAGGGGAATGAGGCATCCGGTATCGCGTCCCATATCAGCGGTGGTCGGTTCAACGACGCCACGGCAACTTACAGCGTGGTCAGTGGCGGCGCGGGCAATACAGCCAGTGCCACCGAGGCGACGGTCAGTGGAGGCGATGCCAATACCGCGGACGTCGAAGGCTCGCATCTGCCCTGATTGGCGCCCCTGGGCCAAGGGATTGGTAGCGAGGCGCTGCTGGCCCGCCCAGCGTTTGTCGTTCACGAAAAAATGCGCCCCTGACGCTAACGCATCAGGGGCGCATCTGCAATTTAATTGCAAAAAGAAGGCGGACGCAGTTCCGCCTTGCAACTAGGACGCAGGGGGGGCGTGTTCGTTACCCCGCCAGTGCCGTGAAATCGACTTCGCCAAGGCTGAATGCGGCCGTAAATCCGCCATCAGCTACCAGATTGAGGCCATTCACATACGTTGAATCGGGATGGTTAAGGAACAACAGCGGGGGGACCATCTCCTTGGGCTGGGCCATGCGACCGATAGCTTGCTGGGTGGTCCACTCAAGCGTCTGCGAGCCAATCGTCGCCCGAAAATCGGGCATCATCGCAGATTCCACAGGTCCAGGGCTGACGCTGTTCACGCGGACGCCCTTCGCGATCGCTCGCTTGGAGAGTCGGAACGTGTAGACAACGACGCACTCCTTGGAAAAGAAGTAACCGTCCCCGAGATCGTCGGGATGAGCCTCGCACCACGCGAGCGCCTCGGCGAAATCACTCAGATCGAGAAGCTCCTTGATCTGACCCAGATGTTGCGGCCACTCGTTGCCGGCGATGGAGGCCACGTTGGCAATCGCCGACCCTGCCGGCATCGACGACAGAAGCGACTCCGTGAGGTGACGTAAACCGAGAACATTCACTCGCATCACGTCGACTGCCGGACGGGTCTGCGGCACGCCTGCAATGTTGAATAGCGCATCAACGGGCTCGTCAATGCTTGCTACCGCCTTGTCGATCGCAGAAGGATTGCCAAGGTCGACCTCAATCGACCGGACCCCCTCGACAGAGATGGGTTGTACATCGAGCGCGGTAATACGAGCACCTTGCTCGGCTAGACTAGTTATTGCGGCAGCACCGATGCCTGAGGCAGCGCCGGTGACAACCGCGTGAAGACCTTCGTAAGATTTATTCATGAGGCGCTCCTAACGCGCCACCGCCGACCCGCAAAAACATCGCACCCAATTACCAACGCTGAATTCGCGATTACGGCCGGAAAATCTCGCTGATCGATGCACGCAGATATCGCCGCGAGCGCGCCAGAAACCCGACGCCTCGCAAGGCGTATGATTCAGCCCGCCGTCAGGAACCCAATGAGTATGTCTGGGGGTGGTTTGCGCGTGAGAGAATCCTCCTCGACGAGAAAATCCTCTGGCCGGGATCCTTCGGTTTTGGTTTTAGAATGATCTTCGGCACATGGCCGCCGATCCCGGACATTCGCGGAGCTGGCTTGGCTGTCGAAACCGGAGGCTAACTTCGACAGACGTGGCGTTATTGCGTTTACAGTCAGCTCCGAAGCTGGGGAAACCTCCGCGAATGAAAATACCAATCTATCTACTCGCCACCGTCATGTTTCTTGCCGCTGCGTGCGGTGACTCGGACAACGACGGAGCCGAACTGCTCTTTGTCCAGACGTCAGGAGGTGCGGTCCTCAGCGATTCCGAGCTGCTCCTCGTGAACACCAACCCGGAGACGAGCTGGTTCACAGACCGCCCCTACCGCGAGGCGGGACAGGTCTCGACCGAAGAGTTTGTGGCTCTCTGGGATTTGGACTCGGAAAACTTCATTGGTCCGAGTACCACCCGCGGCCCATTTGCCGACGACCCACCGAACTCTGACTTCACCTGCACTGTTGATGGGGAAGTGGTGAACTATACCGTCGAACTGCAAGATGCATCCCTGGTTCCTCCGTACTGTGAGGCGCCGCAATGTTTCGTGAGATATGACGTTACGTTCATCGGGCCGAACGTCGTGGAACCATTCAGTGATTTTGAGTGCGATGGCCCAGCCCACCTTTTCATTGGCTCTACGAGCGTGACAATCGGCGCAGATGGGAAGGTTGAAGGATAGGCGTTTTGAATTTGGTGAAATCAGGATGATCGACGCCTCGCCCACTGGAGGTGCCTTGACTGTTCCGCACCAGAGGACAGTTTGGAATCCGACGACGAACACAAATACGGTGTCTCCAAACGCCGCGTCCACCTGCGCACCGAGCGGGCTGGCGCGGCGTTTGTGCGTTTAACAGACATCTACCCAGCCCCCGCGGCACGCTCTTTGTGGCTTACCGTGGCGACTCGGACAACAACAGAGTGACGTATCTCTTCGTCCAGACCTCGGGCGTTGCGACCCTCACGAACGCCACGCTGACGCGGATCAGCGCAAGCCAGCAGGCAGGCAGGCAAGGTCTCAAGCGAGGCCCCCGGGCGTCAGAAGAAAACCTGAATGCCGGCTCGGACCGCGAAGGGCATCCCGGCAGAGAAGGTAAGATCGTCGACGCCATCCGCCGCAGCCATCTGTCGCGGCAGGCTCCCCACCTCGGGGCACGGCTGTCCGGACAACTCCTCGCTTTCCAGGCAGGTCGCCTCGGCGAACTGGGACTCGTTCCAGCTCTCGTTGGTCACGTTCAGCAGAGCAAGTGACAGTTCGACATTCTCCCATCGATACCGAAGAAGAATGTCGAACAGGGTCCAGCCGGGGGCGATGATACTGGAGTCTTCAGTGGCCGGGCGATCTCCGAGGCTGCGGACGCGGAAGGTCGCACCCAATCCCTCGTAGTCGAACGAGAGGCCGCCGTTCATGTAGAGCTTCGGAGCAAGCGGAATGGCGCTGCCGTCTTTCAAACGAGGCGACGCCCACGCGAGATCGTAATCCAGATAGGCCCAGTCGGTAAGTTCGTATCGGCTGTAAAAATCGACTCCCCACCGCCGCGACGCACCTGCCGGGACGAAGTTCCCGGTGGCGAGATCGATATCTGCATCCACGTCGCCACCATCCCCCGAGAAAACCAACTCCTCGTCCAGGTCCATGATCCACAAGGCCGACGAGACCTCGAGCCCCGGCAGCCAGGTCCCGCGAAACCCGGTCTCGCCGCCGGTCGCCCGCACCAGACCGTCGCGACCCGTGCGCACCACAGCCCGCGCATCATTGGAGTGAAAACCCGTCCCGAAATTGAAGTACAGCTCGGTATGCTCCTCCTCGAAGGGCGTGATGACGACGTTCACCTTGGGGCTGACGATGCCGTCGGTCTGATGCCCCTCGATGGGCACCGGCTCGAAGTTCCGGTCAGCAGGCTGCGCCCTCAGTCGGTTCTGGACGTCGAAGACGAAAAAGTCCCCGCGCAGGCCGAGCTCCGCTCGAAGCCACCAGGCCGGAAAGAACTCCGCCTTGGCAAAGCCGCCGAAGGAATACTCCTCGACCTTGACCTTGTTGACGGTAAAGAAGCTCTGGCGGCGTACCTGGCGGTCCAGAGTGAGATTGGGAAAATCTCCACGGGTATAAACGCCAACCTGGCCGACATAGGGAATCGTGCCGACCTCGTCGTCGTGCGAGTAGGTCACCTGACTACCGTAAAGGAAGCGTTCATCCCGCTGGTAGATCCCGTCGCCCGTGATGTAATTCGCCGACGGATCGATCGGAGTGCACACCGGGTTGTCCGGGGCCCAGCCAGCGCAGGTATCGACGATATCTCCTGCTGCCGGAGCGGTAAAGCGCAGGCCTGCGTCGCGGAAGAATGTGAAATTCGACCACAGGTCCATGGTGTAGTGCTGCCCCCAGACCTGCGCGTTGAGGCGATCGGCCTCGGTTGGCTCCCAGGTGTATTGTACGTTCAAGATTTCGCGGCTTGTGCGCCCGCCCTCTGTGGGGTCCAACGAGCCAAAGCGTCCAACCTCGCCCGATTCGACAGCACGTTGAGGGATCTGGCCCGACGCGTCCCAATCAGCAGCGTACATCTGCCCGGAGATCGTGAGCCGGTGATCAGGTCCGGGCTCGAGGGTCAGCTTCACAAGGCCATTTGCACGCCAGAAGTTCTGCGGATCATCGAACCAGGCGCTGGTGTAATAGCCCTCGCCGGACATCAGCAACTTTCCCCAACCGAGATCGGTAGAGGCGCCAAATACGCCGCGAGCAGTACCGAAGGAACCGCCTTGGGCGAGGATGAAGTTCTGTTCGAACTCGTCCTTCGTCTTGAAGGCCAGCGCACCAGCGACAGCGAAGTCCCCGAACTCCGCGAAATAGGGCCCCTTGAAGAGCCGGATGCCCTCCAGAGTCTCGGGGATGACGTAATTCGAGTCGGCCCAGCCCTGCCCATGGGCCTGAGAGACCAGATTGACCGGCATGCCATCGGTCACCAGCAGAAAGTCGGTCCCGTGGTCCACGTCGAAGCCCCGGATGAAGTACTGAAACGCCTTGCCTCCTCCCTGATGCTGAACGACCAACAACCCGGGAACGTTGTTCATGATCTCCTGCGTCGTCGAGTGTGGCCGCAACAGGAAGTCACGCATATTGATCTCTTTTGACGAGGCTGCGGTGACCGGCTGCCGCGAAGCGGTGACGATAATTTCCTCAATCCCCTCGACGGAAATCGGGGGCTCATCAAGTTTTTCTGGCCCATGAGCCTCTGCGGGCACGCCCGCCAGGAGCATGCATGCCACGAGACCCATAAACCGCTGGGTAGAGCAGTACACTAGAAGGCTTCCCTCGAAGAGTTAAAACACAAAGACTCTTGTTGGATTACAGAACCCCTGTTCGTCAAGCCCGGGCGCGCCACCGGGAGTGCCCCCCCGCCCGTATCGGAACGGCATAGTGTTCTGCGTTCAGCGCAAAAGTACCCGAGGCATCCCATGAATTGATTGACGCGGGACCCGCAATCGAAGACGACGAGGTTCCCGTGACGCAAGACTTGGCGCTATCTGGTATCCAATGCCGCCTCGTAAAGCACCCGCACCTCGTCTCGGGTCGGGTAACGAGGAGTGGTCAAGATGATCAGATCGCTCAACGCATCTTGGGTCAGGTCGTCAAGATCGCTCTCGGTGCACCCGAGGTCGCGCAACGTCTTGTCGGTTCCGACTTGCTTCGAGAGTTCGCGAACGGCGGCAATCGCCGCATCCGTATCCGCCGCTACCCCGAGCGCCTCTCCGATCCGCCCGTAGCGCGCTGCAGATACCTCGCGATTGAACTCCATGACGTGTGGCAACATCGTGGAGAGCGTCTGCCCGTGAGCCGCATTGAAACGTGCTGAAACAGGGTGCCCCGTAGCGTGAACGAGTCCCAGTAACGGCCCCGACGAAAAAGCGAGCCCCGCGAGATGCGACGCCCAGAGCATGTTTGCTCGCGCCTCGAGATCATCACCCTGCGAAACCGCCGTCGGCAACCAGATGCGAGCGAGTTCGATGGCGCGCAGGGCAAATGAGTCCGCATACGCGTTGGCCCCCTGCGAGGTGAAGGCCTCGATTGCATGGGTCAACACATCCATCCCGCACGCCGCAGTCGCCGTTACGGGCAGCCCCAGGGTCAGAGTCGGGTCAAGCAGCACCGCCATCGGCTTGACCGCATCGTTGTTAAACGTCAGCTTCCGATGCGACTCCGAGTCGGTGACTAATCCGCCTCCGTTTGTTTCCGACGCCGTCCCCGAAGTCGTCGGAATCGCCACCGTCGGGTACGGCAACTGCTCGGGAAGTCGGGCAGACCCCAAGGTGGACATATCGATCATATCGCCCTCCCCCAAACCGACGTGGAGAGCATATTCGATCCCTCGCCCCTCGTTGGGGGCCGCGATCGCGATGCACTTTCCGCAATCCATCGCGGATCCACCACCCACAAGGAGCACGACGGCCTCCCCGAAGGCACGCAGTTCCTCGAGCCCGGCGTCGACGTTCCGGTCGGTCGGGTTCGGGTCCACGCCGTCGAAAACGCGATGCTGCAGCCCGGCGGCCCCGAGTGCGTCCACGATCGGCCCGACAAGGCCGGCGGCGACAACGCCCGGATCCGCCACCACAAATACTCGCTCCGTGCCCGGCGGAAGATGCTGCGCCACCTGCAGGCTGGTGCCCGGTCCGAATGCAGTGGTAGGGCCCGGGGTAATCGTGAAGTCTGACAGCATCTTGGTTTCTCCTTTGAATACGGTGAGGGACGACGGCTTTCGTACTGTCCCGGATGTCGCTCACAAGGCTGCCGGCCTGGCCGTCAGACTCCTGCGGTGAATAGCACCTTGGCCCGACGGCATATCTGCGTGGACGGCCGAGAGCCAAGCATTATTGAATCCTCAAACTGGTCAACGCCGGCAGGTCTGAGCCGTCCGTCGATGCACGCAACAGATCGTCGATCGCGTCCTCGTCGAGAAGGCAGGTGTCGAGCCCCGAGAACAGCTCTTTCCTGTCGAGATCGACCCCTGCAAAAACCAGCTCCTGCCTCCGATCGCCGAAACGCGGATGCCAAAGCTTGAGGAGGCGCTCGCGCTCGGCGGTTTCACTGGGCCACGCCCCCTCGGCACAACTCGCCCACCACGGTCCTGCCTGGAAAACTCGATGCACAGAACCGGCGCACGAGTACCCGAAGCTCTGCTCCGGCTCACTCGCAAACCAAATGCGCCCCTTGGCCCGGAGAATCCCTTCGGGGTGGCTCGAAAGCCAGTCTTGCAGCCGAACTGGATCAAAAGGGAGGGCACGCCGGTAGACCAGCAGGTCCGCCTGCGGTTTTGCCTGCGGTTCAGCCTCTCCCTGCAGCACCTTGAGCCACGGTGGTACGACTGCCGTAGTTCTTCTTTCCTTCATGGCAGATCGGATCGAGCCGTTTCCGTGTTCCGGATCGACTCGCCCTTTCGATCGATCGTCACCTTCGATCTGGCACGCAAACCAATTCATATCAGTGGGTGATCCTTCACGGATCGGGATCGCCGAGGCTCCCGGATTGAGTACCGTAAGGCAGCGGGCAAGGGATTCGGAAACCGGTGTCGATCCGACCAGCACCAGGTGGGTCGCTGACTCGATCTGGCCCACCACAATATCGGCCACGCTTCGTCTGTCGAACTCGCCCTGCCCCCAGCCGTATCCCGAGAGAGGCGCTGGCGACGAGATTTGATCGATGACCTCGTCGATGTCCAAAAAGGTAGAGACGCTCGCAAGGTGTGCGGGCCGACTAAAAAGAGATCGGAGAATATCTCCCCGCAGCCAACTCTCGACGAGAGATGCTGGCTCGATAAAGGGTGGAAGGAGGACACCCACTTGCGTCGCCTCGCCGAGGGATGCTCCAGCGATCCCGCTGAGCGGCACAAACGCCATGACATCGCTCATTCGCTCGAAACTCTTTCGGACTCCCGCGGTAGGCAAACCCGCAATCAAATGCACGCCCACCGAAGCCCCCTGAGCGACGCACGAGTCGTCTTGTAACAACGCATTCTTCGAGGTTTCGTCCATCGTCTACTATTTCCTCACGCGACGGCTGCGATGCGTTCGCCCACCCCGTCGAGTCGGACCGAGCCAATCGAGCAACAATTTGTCTGCTGAATCCACACCAATTCGGCTTTGAAGTTAACGCATCTATGCCGCAATTGCAATCTGATTGCATTAAGGAGGGCGCGGAAAACATGCTCTGATGCACAACCTACTCAGGACTTTTCGCAGTGCCCCCCTCCTCCAATCAAAGGAGATCCTCGTCCCCGCAGCAGCATATCCTGCCTGCAAGTTCACTATTTCGCGGCGATGACCTTGCTCGTTCGCAGGCTCGGAGTCGAGATCCCAAAGCTCGACATGCGGCTGATCACTTGGTTCACTGGAAACATGTCGACACCAGAGTATTCCGACTTCGTCCAACGGCAGCGCGAAGAAATTCCCGGGATCTACGGCGGGGTCGATTTCTCGACCGTGCCCGAGCGTCTCGATACCCAAGCCAAGCTGGACGACGAGCGCTTCGACAAGCTTCGGTCGATGGTCGCACCCGTCTTCGACAACCCCGACCTGCTCGAGCGCGTGCGCAACTCGACAATGACCGGCGACCGCGTCTCTGACGCCTATGCCGCCCTGATCCCCGAGTTCGGCTTCCCCGTCTTGATCCAGATGCTGGATGCGGCTTGCGAAAAAGGAGTGGAGAATGTCGAGAACGCCCCGCCCGAACTCGTGGCCTTCATTCGCGCCATGGAGAACACACCCGAGTGGGTCGATATGGATTTGGTCGAAGCCGGAGCGCGCGACGAGCGGATTCCAATGGCCGCAGGCACCCCGTTTGCAATTCGCGGCGCTTTTCTCGCGACCTTCCTGAACAAATACGCTGCGCTTCCGATGACCATGACGGGCACCTTGTCCGACGAAGCATCTGCCAAGCGCGTCTTCGAGACCGCGAGCTTCTTTACCGCCACGACGCTGCCTGGCGCACTTGAGCGCTACGGTAAGGGATTTCAGGCGGCGGCCAAGGTGCGTTTGATGCACTCGATGGTGCGCTTCCACCTTCTCAGTTCAGGCAAATGGGACGTGGGCACCTACGGCATCCCGATCCCGCAGGTCGACCAGATGCCTGCGGGCACCATCGGCACGTTCCTGATGTCCGCCCGGCTTTTGCGCAAGGGAATCACGGAGTTCACTGAAGCGCAGAGAGCCACGGTGGAATTGTCCCGCTATCGCTGCTTCCTGCTCGGACTACCGCAGGACCTGCTCGGCGAGACACCCCGGGAGATCATCGATCTTCTGATGGCTCGCCACATCACACTGCGCGAGGCCTATGACGACGAAACATGCGGCACCCTTGTGCGGGGCACGATGGAGGCGGACCTGTTTGATCGATCTTCGATCCGGGGAAAGCTGCATAGCTGGCTTGAAAACGGCTTTTCCCGGTTCGTGCTCATCAACAGCTTCCTGAGTGGCGATGCAGCACAGGCCAGAACGATGGGAATCACCTTCAGCCGGACCGAGAAGTTGGCCGCGGCAATTGCAGCGGGCGTCATCAGCACCAATGCGGCATTCTATCGCATAGGACTGAAGGTGCCGGGGCTGTCGGCATGGATCGACCGCCGACTCAACGCCAAAATCGCGCGCCTGCTGGACACCTACGGCCACGCCGACTTCGTGACCGACCCGGGCCAGTACACCGTGAACGCCGCGACCTAGCGTGCAACGCCGCGACCCGGCCTGCGAGCGCGCGCGAGCGAAATCGGATGGACGATCTATTTCTGTCGCAGCTTCACCCCGCCCCTTCCGGATGATCTTGGCTTTGTCCGCGTCGCTCCCGCGCAAAAAATGCTCTGCGTTCCGCTCTCGGTGAACAACCGATCCCTGTACTTGTAGCCTTGGGTGCCACAGGCACCCCATCGAAATCGAGTTCAGCATGGTCGAGGTGCCGATGTTCTTCATCCTCTCAACTACGATACCGTGCGTGGGGCAATCACCAGCAATTCGCCCCCTGTCCGTGAACGGGAGCTTTCGCGCGGATCGGAGGCCCTGCAGTTTTCCAGAAAATGACCGAGTCCCAAACGGAGCATTCCAATCCGCCAAAATCAGTTACTCAGGCGCGGGTTCCCCCTCGATAAAATTGAGCAAGACCTCGATCAGTTCCTCGGGGCGCTCTTCCTGCAGAAAATGCCCCGCGCCCTTGATTATCGTATGCGGCTGATCGGCGGCGCCGGGGATTCTCTTGCGCATCGGTGCATCCGCACCCTTGGTCATCGGGTCCCTATCACTGAAAGCGGTCAGGAAGGGCTTCTGAAAATTCTCGAGGTTTTCCCAGGCACTCCGATTAGCGACAAAGGCAGGATGCTCACGGTCATGCGGCACCAATGAGGCGAAAACCCGTGCGCCGGCCTTGTAGGTCTCATCCGGGAAAGGCGCGTTGTAGGCTGCGATCACCTCGTCGGCGATCGGGGCCACACACCCCATGGCAATAATCACACCGAGGTCGTAATTCTCGACCTCGCGCGAGAATATTTGCCAATCCAGAAATGGCTGGGGCAACTTCTCGTCGCCGGTGGGGAGACTGGTATTCGAGGCCAACACCCGCGTAAACCGATCCGGATTTGCCGCCACCAAACGCAATCCGATCAAGCCACCCCAGTCCTGACAGAACAGCGTAATCCGTTCGAGGTCGACTTGCTCCAGCCATTGCTGCATCCAGCTCACATGCCGCAAATAGCTGTAGTCGTCGTATTCTGTCGGCTTGTCGGATCGGCCAAACCCGACCAGATCAGGCGTGACCACGCGATGGCCTGCCGCGACCAGAGCCGGAATCAGCTTGCGGTAGAGATAGCACCAGGCCGGGTTTCCATGCATCAACACAATCGGATCCGCACTCGGGTCGCCCTCGTCCAGATAATGGATTCTCAGGCGGCCGCCGTCACCATCCTGCACTTCGGCGTAATGGGGCTCGAAAGGGAAATCCTGCAGGTCGGCAAATCGTTCATCGGGAGTTCTTTTGATCTTCATAATGCTTTCCTTCTCAGGCCAATGGCTTCTGGTCGGACTTTCGCTTCATGCGATACGCAACGAGGAACGGGAGCAGGAGCAACATCGTCAACAAGACCACCACCGCGGCATCCCGGTATTGCAGGAATAAATTGAGGACAATTTGTTGGCGGGGGTTATCGCCCGTGGCTAGCTCGAGGACGCGATTCTCGTCTCGGTACTGCTGATAACGCGCCAACATTCGTTGAAAGCGAAGTGGCTCTAACGCGGCCAGATCGGCTGTCTCGCCCGGATCTGTGACAATGTTGAAAAGGCGCCATTGGGCATCGCCGACCGGCGGCTGATTGATCACCAATTTGTAGTCGCCCTCGAACAAAACACCGTGACCGGCCAACTCGTAGCCAATCGCATCGCCCGCGCCATAGACTCGGTCCGCGGAACCCGAAAGAATCGGCGTCAGATCTCGCCCGGTCATGGCCTCGACCGGTCGCCCCCCATAGCGCTCCTCAGGCGGCAAGACGCCGGTCAGAGACAAGATGGTCGGGGTGATATCGGTGACCCAGGCGAAGGCCGCCGTGAGGGACTGGCCGGGGCCAAGAGGTTCTCCGGCAATGATCAAAGGCACGCGCAGCCCGCCCTCGCCCGCATAAAACTTGTAGTACGCGAGAGGACTGGCCGAGGCGCTGCCGAAGCTGGGGCCGATCATGCTGAAGCTGCCTTTCAATCCCAAGTTCTCATAGTCCAGGTTGTAGCCCATGTTCTCGGGCCCCACTCGCTCCCGAAACGCTCTGGGCTCCGCCGAGCCGCTGGCTTCACTCCCGTTATCCGAGGTGAAAATGAAAATGGTATTTTCGTATTGCCCGCTTGCCTTGAGGAACTCGACCAGGCGACCGATATGGAAATCCATGGCCTCGATCATGCCGGCATACACGGCCATTCGTTTTGCCTGATACCGCTTTTCCTCGGGGCTGAGCGCGTCCCACTCGCCGGTGCTCTCCATCCGCACCATCGGCGTATCTTCCGGAACGATGCCGAGGTCTTCTGCCCGTTGCTTGCGCTGCTCGCGCAAGGCATCCCAACCCGAATCGTAGACGCCCATATAACGATCGATGAATTGCTGGGGGGCCTGCACAGGCGAGTGCACCGCCATGAATGGCAAGTATGCAAAAAATGGCTCGCCGTCCTGCAGATTGCTGCCGATGAATTTGATCATGCTGTCGACCAGAAAGCGTGAAGAATAGAAATCCTCCGGCAGGGAAAACCGCTCGCCATCAGCAAACCAATTCGCCTGATCATAGATGGGAAGGTAGGGCCGCTGTTCCCAATGATCCGCTCCCGAATCCATCATCGCGACGGTGCGCTCAAAGCCGCGACGGCTGGGCCGCTTAGTTGGCTCCATGCCCAAATGCCATTTTCCGGCCATGTAGGTGTGGTAGCCCGCGCCCTCCAGAAGCGTCGCTACAGTCACAACATCATCGCCGAGCACCCCTTGATAGTTTTCGTGACGCCGCTGCGCGGGAGACAACATTTCGGGAATATTGGGCACCCCGGCCAGATGACTGTCGACGCCGGTGAGCAGCATCGCTCTTGCCGGCGCGCAGTTCGCGGCCGTGTGGTAGTTCGTAAAACTCGTGCCCTGGGCGGCCAAGGCATCCAGCGCTGGCGTATGAACCTCGCTGCCGTAAGACGCGATATCCGTGTAGCCGAGATCATCGGCCAGAATAAAGACGATATTGGGACGGGCGGATTCGGCCCCCCGTGCCGGCATGCTGGAGAAGACAAGGAGCAGAGCAGAGCAAAACAACCCCTGCGGCAACAAACGTCGTCCCATCCGTTCAAGCCTCTTTCGGCAGGCGACGAGAGGCAAAAAACAAAAGCAGCGCCACCACCACCTCGACCCGGATCGGACCGACAGCAAGGGTGGCGTCGTGCAACAGCCAGGCGATGATGCGACCGAGCGCCGTGATCGTCAGCATCATGATGGGTGGGTAGTACCAGGTACGGCGTTCCGTGATCAGAGCAATCAGCACGAAACTGCCCATGGCCATAAAGAAGCTCGCAAGGTCCCCCACGAGCGTGCTCAACCCAAGCCCCTCCGCCACGGACAGACCGACAGCAGGTGCAATTTCACCCGGGACGACCAGCCAGCGCACACCGTTGAACAAAAACAGGGTCCCGGCCAAACCCAGCACGATCTTGAGCGCCGTATTGATCAAGTCGCCGGCCTTTCGGCAAGGACCTGCATCATCTGATGCGCGGTTTCACTGCTGGAGTTCTGGTTTTGTCCCGTCACGAAACGGCGTTCCTCATCCACAACCGTGTGCGTGGCAAAGACATCGCGAAACGCGCTGCGGCTTTCGTATCGAGCACCGGCCTTGCGCAATTCTGTTTCCGGGTGCTGCGGGGTAATTTCAATGTTGAGTTCCTGGATCTGCTTGTCGCTGACCCCGGTCATGCGACGACCCGCGATCAACAAATTACCATCGCGGTCTTTCGCCTTGATCAAGCCCAGCACCCCGTGACAAACGCCGCCGATCACCGGCTTGCCTTCGGCGTAGTAGGCACTGCTGATCTTCTCCGCCAGCACCGGGGAATAGCCGAGGTCGTAGGCCGCCCCCCATCCTCCGGCAAGGAAAATGATATCGTAGTCGCCGAAATCAAGATCGTCGATCTTGATCGAATTCTCGACCTTGGCCTGAAAGATGGAGTCCTTCTGGAACCGTCTGGTCTCGGGCGTAGACGACGTCCGCGAAAGGGAATTCGGGGCAACCGGGATCTTGCCGCCGTCGATGCTCGCCACATCCACCTGCATTCCACCATCAAGAAAAACGTAATAGGGGTGGGTCATTTCAGAGGCTACAACTCCTGTGGGTGGACCCTCGGTTTCGCCCGGTGCGGCAAGAACATCATGACTGGTGGTAATCACCAGGGCGCGTTTCCCCGGCAGGTCGAAGCTGGGGCCCGTATACTCCGGATGCATGCCCAACGTATGCAGAATTTGTGGGAGGAGGAGGACAAAAACACCGACCACCCCAAGTCCAATCGCCAGCCCTGCAAAGAGTTTTTTCATCACAGCATTCTGCCTTTCTTGCAGCCTCAACGAGCGGCCGGCCGATCCTTCATATCGCCTTCGGGAAAGAGCGCGCAGGCGGCAGCCATATTCGCTACCGCACGGCCAAGATCTCCCGGATTCAATTCAGGCAAGCTTTTCTCCAGCAGTCCGTTCAACGTGCCGGCATCTCCCGGCCCAAGATCTCCATCCATAACCGCCTTGCCGATGGCGACGGCAGCCTGCTCGAGCAGCACTCTGGTCTGTCGAAGATCCGCATCCAGCGCTGCGGCCTGAGTGGTCGGGTCAAGCGTGCTCGCATTGGCACCGCGAGCCTCGGCCGCGCAAATGGCATCCCGTGCCAGCAGATCGAGTCGAACGGGTTTATAGCGCGCGATGCCTCCGGTCAGCTCCGGGGTCAACTCCGGATACATGGCCTTGCCGACAGCCCGCCGAATCGGCGAGTGCGCCACATAGATACTGCCATCCGGAGCTACCGTGCTCATCGCCAGAGAGTCCTCCCGGCCTTCGGCAAAGTAGCGCAACTCTCCGGTTTCCCGATCCAGCAGGCCCATGCCTACGTGCAGCATCAGGTTGAACCCGAACAACGACTTGCCCCCGCCAATCCCGACCACGACGCCATTGGCTGTAACGGTCGCGGTCAACGTATTGGATTGCCGATCCACGTTGGCGTAGCCATCGAAGCCGTTGAGCCTAGCTGTCCAGGTCCGGACACCATGGTCCCCATTGTCGACCAGCTGGATCACGTCATTGCGGGTGACCGCGTAGAGTTCATGGTTGTCGGAGGCCACCGAGATCGAACCCACCAGCGGCTCTTCCACATCAAACCGCCAGATCTCGTTCAATTCGCTGTCCAAAGCGATCACATGCCCCAGGTTGTCGGACACATAGACCCGGCTGCCATCGGCGCTCAGCGCCGGGGTCGACCCCGTGCCGCCCTGAAAAGTAGCTCGATTCAGGATTCGGAATTCCAGGCCACCGGCATCATCCTCCACCAAGTCCAGTGCGTAGATGGCTCCGATTTCGGATCGCCCATCCTCGGTGCCATCTTCTGCATCTTCCGCGGTGGCCGCGATATAGATCCGGCTAGTGTCAGGAGCGATGCTGAAATAATTGGTCACAATACCACCGCCGCCATAAATATAATTCACCGCCGACGAGAACAGGCTCAAACCACCCTCGGTTTTGCCGAAAGCCGCATCCATCAATGGATCGACTCGCTTGGTCACAAAGCCGGGAATCCTGGCGCCCGTGCCACTGATGGCCGGCGCGCCCGGGATCTGGCCGAGAGGGGTTTTCAACGCGCCGGTCTTTCGGTCGAAGGCAAATAATTCTCCAGCCTTGGAAACCGTAATCAACGAGTCGGTCACCGGATGATAATTGAAACTATGCAAGGCCGAGCCGGGGTTCTTTCCAGGCACCCGCGGAGGAAGCTCCAACCCGGTGGGAATGCTCCAGACCACCGACCCATCAGGCCGCAGCGCAATGGCCCGGGTGTAGCTGACGACGTACAGGATCTGGGATCCCGGGTCGTCCGGATCGTTCAGCACAAAAGCCGGACTCATCGTCTCGCGATCGCTCTGGCTGGGGATGGCCCAACGCCGTTCGCCCGTATCCGCATCAAGAGAGACCACGGCCACCCGATCCCCATGATAGAATCGGGGGCTGAAATAGAGATTGCCTTCGTTATCAAACGTGGGACCATTGCCCACGAAATAGGACGGCTCAGCCACCCAATCAGGGGCGAACATCGGGGCGGCCACGCCCCAGACATGATCCGAATTGATCACGCCTACGTGGATGGCGTGGAAGGTGGTCGGTTCGGGAATGACATCGAAACCATGGGCGCCCGCAGAACGCGCCCCCGATGGCCTCCAGCTGGTTTTCGCAGGGGGGCCGAAAACTCTCGGGTGATGCGGACCACCCTGATCGAAAAATACTTCCCATACGACAAAGCCGAGGGCTGCGGCCAACACTAGCCCGACAGCCCCGAGGAGTTTCTTGTAGAAAGCCGTCATCCGTGCCGCGTCGCCGTAGTCTTGCGGTGAGCGCCGGGGCCAGGCTTGATCCGAAGTTTCGTCGCAGGGTTGAGGTCCTGATTGGGGTCCACGAGCTGTCCCGCCGGAAAGGAAACCGAGATCGCCGGGTCCCGGGTATCGAGGCATAGATGGTGGTTGTTATCATTGTCGCCGAGATCCGCGATGGCCGCCGGTGTGATCTCCTCGCGCTGCCCCCCGGCACGTTCCACCGTCACTCGATACGGGGCGCGCTCGATTGCGCCGGCATCGGTCCCGCGCGGGGGTGACACACCTCCAGCCCAGGTCACCCGGACCACCTGGCGGGTGTCCGGCGGGCAGGCAGAGCCCCGCCCCGAGGTCGACCTTTGTTCGGCGGGTATCACCTCGGCCAGCACGAGACTTGGCCCGGCCTCCAAAGGTGTTACCTCGATCGCCTTTCCACGAAAGCTCACCGGACCACCCGTTGCGCCGTCGGACAGAAGTTCGCCGACCACTTCCACTTTCACCGGCGGATCCTCCTCAGCATCGCCAAACTCACCGATGAGGAGCACAGT
This sequence comes from Candidatus Binatia bacterium, assembly GCA_029248525.1. Classification (NCBI taxonomy): domain Bacteria; phylum Candidatus Binatota; class Binatia (SeqCode); species Binatia bacterium. The sequence continues at coordinate 923,529 of JAQWJE010000049.1, read as the reverse complement.
CCGGCCTTCGCCTTCATCCATAGCCGGCTGGAGAGTCACACAGAGGGGCGCTGTCTCGGCCCCCGATCGAGTGAAGACGCGAAAATCCTCTGCCGCGAGAGTTTGCGCGTCGATCGTATGAGACAGGACCACCGGCATACCGTCTGTTCCCGCGGCCCCTCGACAGAGAAGAAGACGGGCGAACAGCGGCAAATCTCCATCGAGTCCAAAAAATGCGGATAGAAGGCTTGCCGGTTGGCCGTGCTCGTCGAGCGCGACAGGCGCCCCCGCAGGCCGCGGCTCCGGTGAAAGGCACGAAGTCAGTACCGTACTCAGCACCGCGAGCACGATCGCCGACCGAAACAAGGATCGACAGAGGATCGATCGGGCCGGGGCACGGGAAAAAAACCCGGGTAAAGCGGGCATCAGTCCGCGCGATCCGGCGTTGCCGCGGGCGGTTGCTTCATCGTCTCGAGCCAACCGCCGACGACGGACGCCACTCGCTCGTCGAGCGCCTCGATATCCGCGCCAACCCGCTTGGCGTAAGGCTCGCGGAAAATCCGGTAGCCGCGAAGCATCGCCGAGAGCGCAACCTGCAATGCCTCGAGATCGTGGGCGGGGTCAATATCCCCGTTGACGACGTCCTCCTTCAGGCTGCTGAGCGCGCCCTCATAGGCTGGCATGGGGTCCACACTTCCGTCTCCGTCAATCACGAGCAAGGCGCGTAGTTTGCTGTCCTGAAAGCTGTCACCTCGAAATTGCCTCGTGCGCCGCTCGACAAAAGGGAGCCCCCGGAAGTCAGCATTGAGCTGTTTTCTAATCACTTTGAAACGACGGGCGATCGCCTCGCGGAGCAATTCCTGCCTGGAGCCGAAGTAGTGATAAATATTGCCACGATTGACGCCCGCGGCGGCGGCAACTTCCCGAAGATTCAGGCCCGCGAGAATACCGTTTCTCTTGATCAACTCGAGAGCGGCCTCGATCAATCGCCGCTCAGTTTCGGCGCGGCCCTGATTCGCCTTCGGTAACGGCCGAGCCTGGCCCTTTTCCAGGACTGTCGCCGGCAATTCGGAATTATCTGACATGTTTGACATCAAGTTTAGCAGAATGCTAAATATTTAGCAATATGCTAAACCTGAGAATTCGTCGCTTTCGCGGGGCTTCCGGCGCAATCAGCGCACCTGCTCCCTTGGTTCAGGGATGCCGAAACGTGTTGTTGTCAGCACTGATTCTGGTGCCGGGGATCACAGGCCTCGCGCAAGCGCAGATCGAGGCGCCATCGGCCTATGAGGAGCTCATTGAATCGCCAACCGACGTCGGCGGCCCGGCAACCGAGGCCGACGCCGAAGTCGCGCAGGCGGAAGCAGGCGACGAGTCCGGCCTCTCACCTTCCACTCGGGGCCAAATCGAGGAAATCGTCGTTCAGGCAAGAAAACGCGAAGAGTTCCTCGAGGACACACCTGTATCTATCACCGCGATGAGCGAGAACCTCCTGCGCGAGGCCAACGTGACGCGAATCGACCAGATCGAGAACCTCGTCCCGAACATCACGATCGCCTCGGGCCAGACCTCAGCACAAATCCGCATCCGCGGCGTCGGCACTGCGTCAGCGGGCGTGGCGTTCGAGCCCGGCGTCGGCATGTACGTGGACGGTGTTTTCCTCCCGCGCGCGCAAGCCGCTGTTTTCGACACCCTCGACATCGCGGGCGTCGAAGTCCTGCGTGGACCACAAGGCACTCTGTTCGGCAAAAACACGATCGGAGGCGCTGTCAATATCACCACACGCAAGCCGGCCGACGAACTCGAGGGCTTCCAGATGGTGCGCGTCGGCAACCAGGGGATCGTCAACACCCGCAGCATGATCAACATCCCGGTCGATATCGGCTGGTTCGAGGACAAGCTGTTCACGCGTCTTGCTTTCGCATCGCAAAATCGCGGGGGCTATGCGACGAATCCCTACCTCGGCCTCGATGACCTGGGCCGCCAGAACAGCCTTACGTTTCTGGGCTCGTTTCGATTCCTGCCAACAGACGCTCTCACGATCGACATGACAGGGACCTGGTGGAAATCCCACGGGCAGTTGGCCATCGGCCAATGTGCCATTGCTCAGGAGACAAACATCGGGAATTTCCAGCCAGGCTTCTATGATGCCTGTCGCGAGTCTCGACCATATACACATCCCATGAACGTCAATCAGGTCCAAAGCGCGACCAGCTACGGCACCTGGGGAACGATTCAATACGACGTCGGGGATACCGACTGGGTGGAAGATATCGTACTGAAGTCCATTACCTCCTGGCGCCAGCAGACGACTGCATCCGCAATCGACCTCGACGCAACGCCCTTTCCCATGGTCTCGCTGACGAGCCGGGGGGGACCCGATCCAACCAAGGGCGATCCCGGCGACTCCGAACAAATCCAGCAGGAATTCCAGATCAACGCGACAGCCTGGGACGGCCGTATCAACTTCGTCGGTGGTTTTTTCGCCTTCTGGGAGAATGCCCAGCGGCCCTCCGTCACCAATGTCGGAATCCCGGTGGTCACATCGGCCACCTTGAACAACCTCGAGACCGACAACTTTACCTGGGCGTTCTTCAGCCAGGCCACGGCCGCGCTCACCGAGTGGGCCAGCCTGACGGCAGGGCTGCGCTACTCATCCGATCGAAAACAGGCCACACAGATCAACACCAACCTGCTGGCAGACCCTCCTGCAGTAGTATTCGACGGATCCGGCGACAAAACGTTCGACGCATGGAGTCCGATGGCGAGCATTGCCTTGACCGCACCGGAGGAGTGGTTCGACGATATCCGCCTGGACCATTTGATGGGCTACTTCACCTACTCTCAGGGCTTCAAGGGCGGCGGTTTCAACGCAACCATCAATCCCAGCGCCGGAGGGAATCAGCTCGAGCCCTTCGAGCCCGAGACCCTCGACAACTTCGAGATCGGCGTGAAGTCCATCGCCTTTGATCGCCGACTGACACTGAACGTGTCCTTGTTCTACGGCAAGTATGACAACATCCAGCGCCGGGTGACCGAAACCATTTTCGACGACGAAGGACTGATCGAGGAAATCCTCACCCTCACCCTGAACGCCGCGGAAGCAACCACCCGCGGCGCCGAGCTTGAGGTGACGGCCATGCCCCTGCCCGGCCTGGTACTATCCGGCAATATCGGACTTCTTGACGCGCGCTACACCAGCTTCCCGGGAGCCGTGAGCAATTTGGATGGCAAGGAGATCAACAAATCAGGCCAGAAGATCGAGGGGGTCCCCAGCTTTCAATCCTTCCTCTCGGCGCAGTATTCCTTCCCGCTGGAGTTGGGACAACGCGACTGGATGCGAGGCTGGCTGACGACCCGTGCGCAATGGAGCTATCAGAGCGACAACTATGCGCTGGGGCCCGAGGTGCCACAAGCCAGGCAACCAGGCCGCAACAACCTCGGTGCTCGCGTCTCCTACGATTTCTTCGACGATAGCGCTCAAGTCGCCCTCTGGGGCGAGAATCTGACCGATACTCGCGTGCCCGCCGGCAGCGTCTTCAGTCTTGCGAATTCCGTCGGCGTCATCACTCGGAACTTCACGATCCCGCGCACCTTTGGTGCCGAGCTTTCCTACCGCTTCTGAGGCGCAGCCAGAGAATCAATGGAAACACCGGGTTCGAGCGCCCGGGATCGGGAGCCCCGGATCGAGGACCCCGAGTCGAAGCCTCGGAAAGAAATCATTGATGATAAGAAAGATTTTCCTGGGGGCGATCGGCCTGGTCGCGCTTGCCGCAATCGTTGGGTGGTTCACCTTCGGCCAGAGCACCTACGAAAGGATGCAACGGGTGGGCGCCGACAATCTGGCGGCCGACTACGCGCTTCAGGATGATTCCAGAGTCCCGAAGCCGGAGCCCCAGCCAAGGGTCATCCAACCGCGCAACTCTCTGAACAACGTGTACTGGGGCGACACCCATGTCCATACCCACGAAAGCTTCGATGCAAAGCTCATGGGAACAACGGTGACCGTCGAGGACGCCTATCGCTTCGCAAAGGGCGAAGCCCTTCTCAGCACGGGCGGCGAGACCATGCAGCTCGCACGCCCGCTCGACTTCGTCGCGATCACCGACCATGCCGAGGGCTTCGGTGTGAGCACGCGCTGTGACGAAACAGACCTCACCTGGTTCGAATCGATCAACTGCTACCTTCTCGAGACACCGAACCCAATGGCCTTCCTGCTGCTGCGGACCATCGTCAGCTTCACCAAACCAGACGTCGAGAAGAATCCCGACGCTCCGGCGGGCGTGTATCAACCAGAGGTGCGCACCGCCAAGGGGCGCGATTCGTGGCCGATCTGTGGCCGCGGCGAAGGCGGTGTGCTGCGCTGCGAGCAGGATGCCCGCAGTGATTGGGCACGATATATAGCGCTGGCCGATGCCGAAAACGACCCGGGCACATTCACTACATTTGCCGCCTACGAATACTCCCCGACCCTGCCCGACGCCGGGAAAATGCACCGCAACATCCTGTTTAACGGATCGGATCTCCCGGAATTCGCGATCTCGTCTCTCGAGGTATCCAACGCAATCGATCTCTGGCGAGGCCTCGAAGAGACCTGCACGGGGAAATGTGACTTCCTCACGATTCCTCACAACATGAACAAATCCTGGGGCCTCGCCTACAGCCGCTACACATACGACGGCGGCGAATACGGCGAAGACGAATGGGAGATCCGCAAAAGGCGCGAACCACTGGCCGAGATCTACCAGATCAAGGGGGCCTCGGAATGCGCACTGGGAGTTGGCGCCACCGACGAAGAGTGCGCCTTTAGCCAGGTCTTTGAACCCTGCGAACCCGGCGAGGAGACCGGCTGCGCCTTTGAGACTGGCTTTGCCCGCCAGGGACTCAAGATCGGCCTCCAACTCGAGCAAGGTCTCGGCATGAACCCGCTGGCCTTCGGCATGATTGGATCCACCGACACGCATAATGGAAACCCGGGGGACACCGACGAATGGGATTTCGTGGGCGCTGTCGGCCAGGTGAGTTCTCCCGCGATTCGTCGTTTCGGGGCACCCGAGAAACCCGGCAGCGAACCCAAGCCTCACCTCTCACCCCTGCGGTTCAACACCCCGGGCGGCCTGGCTGCGGTCTGGGCCCCGGAAAATACCCGCGACGCGATCTTTGCCGCGATGCAACGTCGTGAGGTTTACGCCTCGTCAGGCCCGCGGATCACGCTGCGCTTTTTTGCCGGCGAGGATTTCGACGAGAGCATTCTTGACGAGGCGGAGCCGGTCGCGATCGCCGCCGCAGGCGGCGTCCCGATGGGCGGCGTGCTCCGCCCGCGGTCCGGCCATGACGCCAGTCCGACATTTTACGTCTCGGCTCTTGGCGACTGGATGAGCGCACCCTTGCAGAGGATCCAGATGGTCAAGGGCTGGATCGATGCCGAGGGCAAAACTCACGAGCTGGTTCAGGACATCGCCTGTGCGGATGGCCTTGAGGTCGACCCCACCACTCGACGCTGCCCCGACAACGGCGCCTCCGTTGATCTGACCAGCTGCGCGCTCGTCGGCGAGACCGGCAGCATGGAACTGGCGGCGACCTGGCAAGATCCCGACTTCGACCCGGCACGAAGCGCCTTCTACTACGTGCGCGTCCTGCAAAATCCCACCTGTCGCTGGTCAACCTACGACTCCCTGCGACTGGGCCGCGAACCCGACCCGCGCGTCCCCGCAACGATACGCGAGCGCGTCTGGTCCTCGCCGATCTGGATCAAGCCCTCCCGGTAAACCGGCGGCGCTCTTCAACTTCAGCAAAGGTAAAGCAATGAAATTTCAAGCATGGCAACTAATCTGCGTGGCACTGTTTGTTTTCTGCACCGGGTGTTCCGACTCGTCTGCACCATCGGAGGAGGGCGCGACGCCGAACCGACAGGGCTTCCCGGCAGTGCCCCACGAGATCGGCGACGAATTAGTCTTTGTACGCGCCGCGCCCAACCCCGAGCGCAATGCCTACTTTGGCGACTTGCATGTGCATACGGCCTATTCCTTCGATGCGTTTGCCTTCGGGACGACAGCAAAACCCAGCGATGCCTACCGCTATGCGAGAGGCGAACCACTCCGGCATCCGGCCGGCTTCATGATGCAACTGGACGAACCGCTGGACTTCTACGGAGTCACCGACCATGCCATGTTCCTCGGCCTGGCAGAGGCCGCGGCAGACACATCCCAGGAATTCTCGAAAACACCGGAGATCGATTGGATCCACGACCTGAATGCTCCGGACAATCGGGGCCTCCTTTCGATCCCGTCACGGATGAAAATTTTCTCAAGCTTCCTTCCCGGCCTCTTGCGGGGCATCGAGGATGGCAGCATCGATATCGAAGACACGACTCAGGTGGCTCGATCTGCCTGGCGCGATACGATTGATGCCGCCGAAGGATTCAACGATCCGGGTCGCTTCACGACTTTTGTCGCTTACGAGTACAGTACGTCGGCGGATGACCGCGGCAATCTGCACCGCAATGTGATCTTCCGCGGCGGGGATCGCCTCCCCGCCATTCCCTTCTCACGCTTTCACTCACAAAACCCCGAAGACTTGTGGGATTGGATGGATAACCTCCGTGAACAAGGCATCGACAGTCTCGCCATTCCACACAATTCCAACGGCTCGAACGGACAGATGTTCGAACTCGCGGACTGGGCCGGCGACCCGCTGGACGACGAATATACAAGCCGACGTCTGCGCAACGAACCGCTGGTCGAGATCACGCAAGTGAAGGGAACCTCGGAGACCCACCCTGATCTTTCCAAAACCGACGAATGGGCCGATTTCGAGATCATGCCGTACGTGGTCGGCAACATGAAAATCAGCAAGCTCCATGGCAGCTATGTGCGCGAGGCGTTGCGCAACGGCCTGTCTCTGGCAACCGAGGGTGCCGGCAATCCGTATCAATTCGGATTCATCGGCTCGAGCGACGCCCATACCGGCGCGACCACAGATGTGGAGAGTGAATTCTATGGCAAGCTCGGCCTGATGGATGCCGACCCGGAAAAGCGCGGCTCGGTGCCGCTCCCCTTCCTCCAGGCAACCCTCCAGAAAGTGGTGACACCGGACCTGGTGACCGAGATCGGCGGCGAGGACTACACCGCTGCCGCCACGATCACCTACGGGGCCTCGGGACTCGCTGGCGTCTGGGCGGCGGAAAACACGCGCGAGGCGATCTTCGATGCTTTCCGTCGCAAGGAAACCTTCGCCACTTCCGGGCCACGCATCCGCGTAAGATTCTTTGCAGGCTTTGACTTCGACCGCGCCCTGCTCGACGAGCACGATGCCATCGCGCAGGCCTACAAGGACGGCGTGACCATGGGTGGCGAACTGGTCGCAGAGGGCGACGATCGCCCGCGTTTTCTGGCATGGGCGTTCCGGGACCCCCGCCGTGCGCCCTTGCAGCGGCTGCAGATCATCAAAGGCTGGATCGACAAGGACGGGGAAACCCACGAGAAGGTATACGACGTCGCCTGTTCCGATGGCACCATCCCCGACCCCGAGACAAACCGATGTGCGGACAACGGAGCCCGAGTGGATTTACGCGACTGCTCGCATTCCGCGGACGTCGGGAACGACGAGCTGAAGGCCTGGTGGATCGATCCGGACTTCGATCCTGACCATCGCGCCTTCTATTACGCACGCGCGCTGCAAAACCCGACGTGCCGTTGGTCCACGTGGGATGCTGTTCGCTCGGGCGTCGAACCACGCCCGGATATCGCAAAGACTTTGCAGGAGAGAGCCTGGTCTTCACCGATCTGGGTGATTCCAACCGACGGCAAGGCTCACCGAGCACCAGTATTTGCCGACGGGTGAGAAATCCGTAAATCCAACAAGCCAACAAGCCCGATCGTGAGGGTTTCGATCCTCCCTGTCGATCACTGGAAACAAGAATTTTCGGGCACAGGTACTGTCTTGAAGCTCTGCGAACTCCGATCGAACGCGAGGTAGAGCGCGTTGTCAGAATCATTTCCTTCGCAAAGGGTGCTGCCGTTTCTTGCCTCTGCCAGCCAGTTAAAGCAGCGCACCGTTGCCTGGGAACTCCTGTTTTCCGGTGCAGACACAGGCACCGTCTCGCAGCTGAGGGTGCCACCGGTGTATTCCCCACCAGAGCCGTTGGTGAACTCCATTTCACGCACGAATGGATGATTGCCGAACCGAGCAGTACTCAAGTCGCGGTAGATGACCAGCTGTTCGCCGATCGTGCTGGTGATGACGACTTTCAGTTCGTGGGATCCCGATTCGAGAAGACCCCAGTTGTAAACGCCGGAGAACCCGGCGAGCAACGGCCCACCTGCCGCCTCGACATCGCCACGGTCGCCGCAACAGGGGACCAACATCGCGAAGTCGCCATCGATGAAGACCTCGACGTGCCGATTGATTTCGGCTCCGGGTGTCGTGGTATATGCCCAACCCTGGACGTTGGAAATGCCGGTCGCATCGGCCGCGAGGCCATCGATTCCAAGTATCGGTGTTTCGAGATTGGCGACGATCCCACCGGGATCGCCGCTCAGGACTCCATTGATCCAATCGAGGTAGGCGGGAAGATAGGTGCTCACCGACGGGCCAATGTCGCAGGGAATCCCGCCGTAGGAGACGATTCCGTATTGGACGAAGGCATCATTTTCGATCGCGAAAACGGCCCCGCCACTGTCGCCCTTGCAAGGTGTCTGCGGCTGACCACTCACGCAGAGTTGCGTGAATGGGTCGACCGGTGGTCCCTCCTCGTAGACATTGCACTGCGAGCTGGAAAGGCTGTCTATCGGGCCCGCCCAATGGGCCAATTCGGGGCTTACGTCCGGGTCCTGCGAAGTCAGACCAAAGCCTGCAACATACACCGGCCCGACTCCATCACTGGTCAACACCGGAGGGTTTTCCGGCGATGATATAACGCTGGGCGTGTAGAGCGGTTCGCCAGTTTCCGGATTCAGGGGCGGGTAGAGAGTGACATCGGCCGACAATTCGATCAAGGCGATATCATTTCGAAACGTTGAAGGATCCCACTCAGGGTGAATCACCGTGCGGACCGCCTGGCCAAATTGCGGGTTTGCAAAAGGGGGCCTCCCGGACGTCGCAGCAATCAATGCATCCCCATCGCTACCTTCAAAGCAATGGGCGGCTGTCAGTACCCATTGAGGCGCGACCAAACTGCCCGTGCAGAGTCCGAAATCGCCTCCCTCCGGAATCAGCACGGAAACAAGAAACGGAAACAATCCCGGATCGTCGAGAGGTACAGGCTCCCCGCCGATAACTTTCGGCGACGCCGTCCGGTCATCGCGAGGCGCTGCCGATTCGGCAGCGCTGGCAATCGGGCTCACCAACAGAGCAAGGAACATGAAAAACGCGAAGAGCCGACTCGGCGGAAAACTTTTCAAAGCCATCGGTTGACTCCACCACTTCGCTGCCTGCGAAGCAAAAGCAATATCGTATCTGCAATCACGCGCCGCTCCATCAGGGAAATCGAAGATAACGACAGCGCCTGAAAGCGAGCAGAGTCCCCGCAAAGCCAAAAGGATCTCGGAGCGTAGATCGATGCTGCCGAGAACTGGATCGACCAACGGGCGAATTTACAGCCTCTATGGACCTCCACTTCGCAGAACCCCTACCCCGCCCTGCGGTATGCCTCAGGGTCTGAAAACGCCTGCGCACGTTAGTGCGCAGCGCGACATAGTCCCACATCGCAAGCGTCAGCTCGAGGCATCAAGCGTCAGCCCGAGGTCGCAGCACAGCCGCGAGGCTTCAGCCAGCGCAGCAGCCCTCGTAGACGCAGCGGCAGTCGATGCAGTCGCTGAGGCTCGTCACGCCACAATGGTCCAGCATTTTCTGGCTCAGTGCTTTGCGAGCACGGTGCAGACGGACCGCGGCACTGTTGGTCGAGATATCGAGCGCTCGCGCCGCCTCCCCCAAATTCAATCCCCGCAGATCCACCAGCGAAAGGATCGATGCGTGATTGCCTTCCATGCCTTTCGCCTGGCTGATGCTGCATCCGCAGGGATCCTCGGCGGGTTCGGGGGCACGGGCCTCGGCCTCCGATGCCGCATCGATCACCCGACGCTCGGTAGCGTTTTTGCGCCCTGCGTCGATCATCACATTGCGGTGCAAGCGATAGAGCCATGCGACCGCTTTTTCCGGATCATCGAGGGAATCGGCTCGCTCGATCGCTCGGAGTGCTGCTGCCTGGAGGATATCTCCAGCCTCGTCAGCACTCGAGCGACGTCGAACGAACGCCTCGAAATCAGCCCGTTTTTCGCGCAGCGTTGCAGCGATGATTTCGCGCTTGCTGGCGCTTTCGGAAGGACCCATGGGCTTTTTATAGCTTAGTTTGCGGATTCCGGACAGCCACAACTGCTCGGGCAGGCACACGAGGCGGCGCAGCCGCATTTTTCGCCACAGCAACAACCCGAACCGGTCGGCTCAGAGGAACACGAGGTCTCACACATACATTTGGATTCATCAGACATTATCGACTCCTTTTGCGGCCACGCGATTCATGAACTTCGTTGCACGGCCCCTTCTGCAAGGGCTGACGATCCAGTTGGGGCATCATTACAACCCCACGGCAAAAACCGCGAAATTCCTCTGCGCGCGGCCCGAAAACCCCAAAACCCAGCACTCCGGCAAGTTTCAGCGGCCTTTTTCGTCACCGAGGCTGGACCTATTTACAAAGGACCGCCACACCGCTGGCACTCATGCGGCAGAAAGGCTGCGGCCTCGGGCCGGGGTAATCGGCTTCAGCGCAAAGAGTAGTCATCGGATCCGTCGGTTCCAACGACAACGTCGCTTTTAAAGGCAAAGCAATCGCGGGTTGGGCGAAATTGCCGGCCTTCCCCTTTACCACCACAGCCACTTCGTTGGCCTGCTTGGGGTTCCATTTAAGGATGACCTTGGGCTCCATACCGCCGATCATTTCCTTTGTGACATATTGGAACTTCTTGCCGTTAGCTGCCGGGATCCAACCGCTACGCGTGAGCGGATCATAGAGCCCCGCGGGCACCGCCAGTTCCAGCACGACGTCCCCACCGGCCTCGGCGTCGGCACTCTCGACCAGAAGCCGGAATCCGTTTGTCTGTGGGCTGAGGGCGACCGGCGCCGGGAACACCAAATCGGCTTTGAAGCTCAGCTTGTCATCGGCTTCCGGGGTGACAAAGTTGGTGGCCTGCAAGACTGCGTTCTCGGCAGTCACACCGCCTGTGCAGGGGTCGCAGGCATCGCCTAGGCCGTCCCCGTCTGCATCGGATTGCTCCCGGTCGGCAACCTCCGGGCAAATGTCGATGTCGTCGCACACCCCATCGGCATCCAGGTCCGCGATGCGCTCGTCCGCGGGGCAAAAACCCTCGATCCCGTCGCAGACTTCTTCCTGATCACATATATCTGCCATTGGCCGGCAGACAGTTCCCGCAGCCTCGATATCACAGGTAGACGAGCAGCAATCCCCGTTGTAGGTGTTGCCGTCATCGCAAGCCTCCCCCGCATCGACGATCCCGTCACCGCAGACAGATACGCAAGAGCCACTATTTCCAGAAATCGTGAGCGCACCTCCGACCACCACGCTCTCGAACAGGTCGGCTACCTGACTTTCGCAAAGATCGTCATTGGACACGATGCGCACCGCCCCCGGGGTCGCGCCGAGACCATAGAGCCCGTCGATATCGCGCAGCGACCCATTGTCCGCAATAACCAGACTCTCGTCCGAACCTTCCCCACTCGACCCGATCGAGCGCAGCCCGGAAAGTCCGTCCAGATTCTCGAGGGCATCATTGCTCGCGACACGGATGCTCCCGCCGGTACCCGTAAGACCGGATAAGCCATCGAGATCGCGCAGTGCTCCGTTGTCCTCAATCGCGAGACTCTCACCGGTTTGATCTGCGCTCGAACCAGCCGAGCGCAGCCCGGCGAGGCCATCGAGGTTATCGAGCGCATCATTGTTGGCAATGCGCAGCGCACCACCAAGGCTCGTTAATCCGGACAATCCATTGAGGTCGCGAAGCGAACCGTTGTCCGCGATCACGACACTCTCGCTTGCAGGTTCACTGTTCGAGCCCACCGAGGTCAGTCCGGAGAGCCCGTCAAGATGATTAAGGGCATCATTATCTTCCACCCGGAGGCTGCCGCCGAGGCCACGCAGGGCAGACAAGCCATCGAGGTCACACAGTGCGCCGTTATCCGCGATCACCAGACTCTCCCCCGCGCCATCGACTCCGATCCAGGTCACGCGCGCGAGCCCCGCAAGATTCCTCAGCGCATCGTTATTCACGATCCGTAGGCCACCCTGGGTTTCCGAGAGCCCGGTCAAGCCGTCAATATGGCGCAACGCTCCATTGTCGGAAATCACCAGACTTTCGCCCGAGCCATCCCCGCTCGTGCCAATCGAGGTTAACCTCGAGAGCCCATCGACATGATCGAGAGCATCGTTATTCACCACCCGGATACTACCCTCGGACCGCGAGACCCCGGATAGCCCATCGACATCGCGCAGCGAGCCATTATCGGCAATGACAAGGCTCGCGCCCGCGCGAGCCCCCGTCGCACCGATTGCGCTCAATCCCGACAGCCCATCGAGGTTTTCGAGGGCACCATTGGCGGCAATCTGGATACTCCCGACGACCTCCACGAGCCGGGATAAACCGTCGATATCCCGGAGTGCTCCGTTCCCGTTAATGATCAGACCTTGGCTCGAGCGATCGCCGCTTGAGCCAATCGAAGTCAGTTCGGACAAGCCGTCGAGACTCCCGAGGGCCTTGTTGTTCGTGATGACCAGACTACCACCCACGCGCTCCAAGTCCGCCAGGCCCGCGAGGGTCACCATGCGCCCGCCTGTAATCACGAGCGACCCACCGATACTCGTGCATCCCTCCACCCGGGCTGCCGCATAGGTCCAGTCTCCGGCACACTCGCCGGCCATCGCAGGTAGCGGCTTGGCAATCCCGACCAGCAAACCACAGACAAGGGCGAATTTCGCGAGCATTCCCGAAGCCTAGCCCCCTTACTGGTTTCCGGTCACTAACAGATACCGCCGATGCCGACCTCTCGGCGGTCAGCGGTGGGGACATAATACGGCCAGCGGGACCGGAGCTTTGGTCAGCGGTGGTTACAGGAATACTGCAGATGGCGACTATGCGGTGGCCAGCGGCGGCGAGGACAACGAGAGCAGCAGCTTCGCGTCGGTCGCCAGCGGCGGCTACGCGAATCGGGCCACCGCCAGTCACGCGTCGGTCAGCGGCGGCCAGGACAACGAGGCTGCGGCCACTTGCGCATCGATCAGCGGCGGGCTCGAGAACCAGGCCACCGGGGACTTTGCCTCGGTCAGCGGCGGACGCGCCAACACCGCCAGCGGCACCTACGAGCACTTGCCCTGAGACCGCATGCCGCTTCGCGCGGCGACCGCCCCAAGATCACAACCCGAACATCAAGCGTTCAGATCTCTCCGCCATCCTCGGCGATTCTTGCCCCGTATTTTTTGGATAGGGGATTTGCCGTGATCCCGTGCAAAAGCACGCTGAGGAGGATCGTCGAAGTGACGATGGTAATCAATAGCCCGGATCCAGAAAGAGCCTTGTCATGAACCAGAACCACAAACACGATGCTGGCCAAACCGCGTGGGCCAAACCATCCCATGAATAGCGTCGTATCCCAACGCAGATTGAGACCGAGGGCGGCGACAAAAACCGGCACGATGCGAAGGGCGGTCAGACTGAGCAGCGAGTAGGCCAGAACGCGCCAATCGAGGTACTGCCAGGTCAGCCCCAGCGCCCCGACGCCAAAGACAAACCAGGTGACCAACGCCATCGAATTGCCGATGCCCTCGGCCGCATCCAGAAAACTCTGCTTATGGTCGGTCTCGAAACCACCAAAAATCAGGCCAGCCACAAAACAGGCGATAAACCCGCTCCCCTCGAAACCTTGTGCGGTTGCGAAACAGAGCAGCGCCAACGCGATGACCGGAATCTGCAACCAGGGACCGTGCACCCATCGCCGCGCAGAACAATACCGCACGAGGCGACTGCCAAAATAGCCGCCCAGAAATCCGATCAGGACGCCGATGCCAATCGCCTGAAGAGATAATTGGGCCATCAGTTCAGCCGCCTGCCCCGATTCGGTATCTCCTACCGCCAGGGCCAGAAAGAAAAGCAGCACCGGTACGCAGATCCCGTCGTTGAGGCCGCTCTCCACGTTCAGACTCTCGCGGACAGAATCCGGAACCGAGGGGTTGGTCACCACCGCCTTACCAAGGGCCGCATCCGTAGGCGCGAGCATCGTGGCCAGCAGCGCCACTTCGAAAAACCCGAGTTCGGCAAACAACAGAGTACCCAAGCCCAGGCCCAATGCGATCGTCAGCGGCAACCCGATCAGCAGAAGCCTTATCGGAATTTTCTCGACACGGCGCAACGTGACCAGGTTGATATTGGCCGAATCGGTAAACAGGACCAATGCGAGCGTGAGTTCCGCAAGCGTCTTCAGCGCTTCGCCACCGATCTCGATATTTATCCACCCAAGAACGTGATTGCTGAAAACAAATCCGGCCAGCACGTAGACGAGGGCACCGTTGAACCGCGACTTCTCCAACCGAGACGCAACCAGAGAATACAGGAAGGCAAACCCGGCGATAGTAGCGAGATCGGAGTACTCCATTGCAGCATGTTTCGCCCAGATTCTCGTCCGATTTACAAGGTCGGCGACACACGTCCGACACTCATCTGACACTCATCTCCAAGCCAGATATTGACCACGAACCAACCCTCCACCATACAATCCTCATGGCTGACAAACTTTCCCGGTTGGTGGCTACCTTCATGAACACCTCGATAATCGCGCGCAATATGCGCGAACCAGGCACAGGCGTGCTCGGGCGCCTCACTCGTGGAATGATGGAGCGCAACAACCGCCTGAGCGCGCAGGACGCTGCCCGACGGCTGGAGATCTCGGCCGGACACTGCGTTCTGGAATTGGGGCCCGGCAGTGGATGGGCGTGGCCCGAGATCGGGAAGACCAACCCCTCGCGCCTGATCGGGGTGGAAATCAGCGAACGTTTTCGCCAAGAGCTCGTGCAGCTTGCCCCCTCGCTGCCGCTGCGACCGGAGATCCATGACACCGATGCGATCGATATGAGCGGCTTTCTGGACGACGGCGCGGTGGACCGACTGCTCGCGGTGAACGTCGTCTACTTTCTGAACCCCCTGCCCGCCTATGTCGCCGAACTCGCGCGGGTCTTGAAACCAGGCGCGCGGGGCCTTCTTGCCGGCAAGTTTCTGGCGGTGGCGGGCGCCCAACCCGAGATCTTCGTCAACACTGACCCGGACGCCATCATGGCATGCTTCACGGAAGGCGGGTTTTCGATGGAATCCGAAGAGATCGACCTTGGGTCCCCCGCTCGCAGCTACACAGCACTTCATTTGGAGCGCAAAAACTAACCGCCACAAGCCGACGTCGGGCTGAAGCCGCATTGCCGCTCAGGTCTGGGATTCGGCAGAGGTTCGGCTATGCTCTGCCGCGTGAGGGTCTGCATCGATATTCAGGCAGCGGTCGCCCAGCGCGCCGGTGTGGGACGCTACACGAAAATGCTGGCGGAGCACCTCGCTCCGCAGGCAGCCGACGACCAGCTGGCGCTCTTCCATTTCGATTTCGCCGGCAAGAGCCGCCCTGTCGCTGCGGGCAGCGCCGAGGAAAAAGCCAACCGATGGCTGCCCCGACGTTGGGTGCAGCAATGCTGGAATCGGCTGGACTGGCCGCCATTTGATGCATTTGCGGGCCCGGCCGATCTCTACCATTTCCCGAATTTCATCCGCCCGCCCCTGCGACAAGGAAAATCGATCGTGACGATTCACGACGTGTCGTTCCTTCGGCACCCCGAAACCATGGAAGCCAAAAACTACGCCTTTCTGAGCAGACAGATTCGCCAAACGGTCGCACGCTCGGATGCCATTATCACGGACAGTTTGTTTGTGGCCGACGAAGTTCGGGCCCTGTTGAGCGTACCACGAGAAAAACTCTTTCCGATCCATCTCGGTCTGAAAGAATATTCAACATCAACCCCCCAACAGCGCACCCATTTCCAATCCTCTTTTGGCCTAAACCGCCCCTACCTGCTTCACGTCGGCACGATCGAACCGCGCAAGAACCATCAGCTTCTGATCGAGATCTTCGAGAAGCTCGACTTCGATGGCGACCTTGTGCTGGCGGGAATGAAAGGTTGGAAGTGCGAACCGATCTTCGAGAGAATTAGACGGTCTCCCGCCGCGGAACGAATTCGATATATCGACTACCTGCCAGAGGCCCATCTCGGCGACCTCTATCGAGGTGCAGATGCCATGGTATTTCCGTCGCTCTACGAAGGGTTCGGCCTGCCACCGTTGGAAGCGATGCTCTGCGGAACGCCAGTGGTTTCGTCCTCCGCAGGCTCATTGCGCGAAGTCCTCGGCAACGGAGCCCGCCTGGTCGATGGATACGATCCGACAGAGTGGACAATTGCGGTCGGCGAAGTTCTCAACAATCCGAGCCCATGGATCGATGCCGGCCGGTCGGTGGCGACTGCCTTCCGCTGGGAGACTACAGCTGAAAAGACCTGGGCACTCTATCGTGAGGTGGTCGGATGAAGATCTGCATCGATGCAAGATGGATCACCCCGGAACTCTCGGGGATCGGTGTCTATACGCGCGAGCTGATTCGCGAGTTGTCCGTGCTGGACGATCGCAACCAATATGTCTGCTTGTTCGACGCCAACGAAACCCTCGAGCACACTCGCGATGCCACCTCTTTCGAGAAAAATCCGAATTGGTCGGCATTTCGGATGGAGCACGGTGTCTTCTCGCCCGTTGGGCAACTGGTGATGCCCAGATGGCTGAAGCAACACCAGATCGATGTCTTTCACTCCCCGAACTGGATGATTCCGTTCGGAGCTTTCCCGGCGGGTCGTCGAGGGCGTATCGCTTGCGTGGTGACGGTGCATGATCTGATTCCCCTCCTGTTTCCCGACAACGCTCCGAGATCAAAAAAGCGGCGCTTCTTTCCGCTGTACCGTTCGTTGATGCAAAGCCTCAGCAAGCGAGCCGACAAGATCATCGCCGTCAGCAAGGCCTCGGCCAACGACATTGTCGAACATCTGCCGGTGCCGCCCGAGCACGTCGAGGTTGTCTACAACGGCGTGTCCGACGTCTACTGTCCCGGCCCGCTGCCGCGAGAGCCGGTGATCCTTTATGTCGGCCGACTCGACCCTTATAAAAACGTGCCGCTTTTGATTGAAGCCTTTGCTGCGGTTCGTGAGCAACTGGGCCCGGAAGCCCGACTCGAGATCATCGGCTCCTCCGATGACCGCTACCCCGAGACCGCGATGACCATTGAACGACTGGGCCTGAGCGGAGCCGTTATACAGCGCAACTACGTCAGCGACACAGAACTCCTTGCCTCCTATCAGCGAGCACGCTTGCTGGTCTTGCCGTCCTCGTACGAAGGATTCGGCCTGCCGGTCGTCGAAGCGATGGCATGTGGCACGCCGGTGGTCTGCTCCCGGGCAAGCTCTCTACCCGAAGTCGCAGGAGAGGTGGGCATCCAATTCGAGCCGGGTAATCTGAAAAGCTTGTCGGATGCCATCCTCTCGGCTTGGCGCGACCCCTCTCCGCCCGGGCCCCTGCAGGACCAAGCGTCCCGTTTTTCCTGGCGCCGTTCTGCCGAAGATTCCCGGCGCATCTACGAATCCGTGTAGATTCAAGAGAGCGGCCTTCCTATTGGCGACAGGCAACCGAGGGGAGCAAGCACGCCTCATAGCCATAGAAGAACGCGCAATCATCTCGAGCAAACTCCGGCAGAAGCGGCGCCGCGTCGACCCCCATCTGCCAATAATCGACTCCCTCTTCGCCGATCTCGCAACCCAGGTCCTCACGCGTCTTGTCGACGTAGGTACCAAAGGCATAACCATCAATGCCGCAAAGCCCCCCAACCCAGCAGGCACGCGCAGCGCCTTCGAGTTGATCCCCAAATTTTCCGGCAAGCGATGGGGAGGCGAGGGAAATAAAAATCACCGCCAAAGCGATGCACCGGCAAAGGAACCTCATGGCCGGTCTCGCAGAGACCCCTGCGGCAGGGCCGCCGCGCGACGACCAACCACCGCGGCCGAAGCCCTTCCAAAAACAGCCAAAAGATCTGAGTGGATTGTCCGGGATTGCATCGCTGTCGGATTGTATCGGCCCCGCGATCTCCTACGCAACTCCGAGCGCTGCGAAGTGCTCAAAAACTGATGAAAAACAGGCCGGTGCAGCTCACCTCGCCTCCGAAGTGCCTTGCTACTTCGGCGTGAATGGATCAATAATGACACGGGCATACCTGTATGGTCGACTCGTTGTTCAACAATCCCGTCTATCTTCATCTGGCCATCAATCACCTGCCGGTTATAGGCCTGCTGATCGCATGGATCGTCCTTGCCTTCGGTGCCGTGACCCGCGACCGCGCATGTGCCGTCGTCGGGATGATTTTGGTCTGCGGCACAGCAGGTAGCGCAGCCTTTGTCGTATCTGCCGGCGAGGCGGCCTACCAATTGGTCCTGCCGGCACTCGACGGTCCTGCCCGAGAGAGGCTCGACCTCCACGCAGACGTCGCCGGGGAGTGGATCCAGCAGATCTATTTGGTGGCCGGAATCGCCTTGCTGGGCACCCTGATCGCCGTCGCGCGCCCCTCCTGGACAACGCCCGCTGCGAGCATTGTTGGATTGCTGACGATTGGCGCCCTCCTTTCCGGGGCGACCATTGCAAAATCCGGCGGCGAAATTCGACATGTCGCGGGCGCGCATAAACCCTCGCCGTCCCGGATGGCCCTGCTCGAGGCCTCTCCACCTTCGCCACAACCACCGGTTCTTCGGCTTCTGACGGCGCGACAATACCGAGAGGCGGTCTCTGGAATCTTCGGACCCGAGATTGTCATTCCCGATCGATTTCCTCCCGAGATACGCAGATCCGGACTGATCGCCCTTGGTCGCTCCAAGGAAACCATTACCCCATCCGGGATGGAGAGGTACATCGGGATGGCCACCACCATTTCCCAGCAAGCCATGTCCGAGTCGCACCGCGAGAGACTCGTGAAGTGCAGTGCGTCCGTAACCCAAATCGAAACCAGACGATGCGAGCAGAAATTTCTGCAGCGGGTTGCCAGTCAGCTTTTTCGCAGAGAGGTCCTCGAGGAGGAAATTGTTCAACGTGGGGAGATTCTGCAGAGGAGCAAAAACAGCACAACAGCCGAGCTTCCCGAAACACAAGCGGTTCTGACAAGTTTGCTGCTTTCGCCCGAATTTCTCTTTCGTATCGAGGAACTGGCTGAAAACTCTTCCGGCGATCTCGACGGTATGTTGAGTGACGAGACTCTGGCAACGAAGATCTCCTATTTACTGGTGAACCAGGCCCCGGATGACGAACTCCGAAAAGCAGCGGCACGCGGCGAACTTCAGGATGAACAACTTCTCGCAAGCCAGGTAGACCGCCTGCTCGAGTCGCCCGGCGTCCGCGAAGGTCTGGGCGCGTTCTTCGCCGACATGTTCCGCCTGCGCGATCTTCCGCAAGCCAGCAAGGATGTCGGCATCTACCCTTCATTCGACCGCCAACTTGTTGAAGATGCGCGCGAACAAACCTTGCTGGTGGTACTCGATCATGTGGTGGATCAAAATCGCGACTACCGAGACCTGTTTACCACCTCCAAAACTTACCTGAACCGAACCCTCGGGCCGCTCTATCGCGTCCCTGTGTACAACGAGACCGGCTGGGAGCCCCGCGAATTTCCGCCCGGGCATCTTCGTTCCGGAATCCTCTCGCACCCCAGCTTCCACATCCAGCACTCCCATGAAGATCGCAGCTCGGCGACACTTCGTGGGCAATTTGTCCGTGAGACCTTTCTCTGCAAGCCAGTGCCGCCGGCACCCGCCGACGTCGACTTCTCCTTATTCGACGATGACGAAAACCCTGATCAGGCGACCGCGCGGGATCGCCTTGCAGCTCATTCCTCCGAGGGAAGCTGCCGGGCGTGCCATCGCCTGACCGACCCGATAGGACTGGGCCTCGAAGCATTTGATGCCGTGGGACAACTGCGAGAGTACGAGAATGGCGCGATCATCGACGTCAGCGGAGAACTCGACGGGGTCAGCTTCGAGAGTTCAGCCGAACTCGGGGTCGCGATTCGAAACCACCCCGAGTTGGCACCCTGCCTTGTAGAAACGCTCTATCGCTACGCGTCCGGACGAGAAATTTCGATCGAAGAGGTTGGAACGATTCAGAATCTGCAGTCAAAATTCGAGGACTCCGGTTATCGGATCCTCCCGCTCCTCCGCGCCATCGCCACCAGCGAGGCCTTTCGCCGAGGACGGCTTCCCGATCAGTCACCCGTCGTCCAATCGAGCCAGATCGCGAGCAAAAGATCATGAAGAGACACTCTCTCAGTCGGAGGCGCTTTCTGCGTGGCGCACTGCAAACGGGTGCCTTGGTTTCGGTCGGCCTTCCCTTTCTCGAGATCTTCCTGAATGGCAACGGCGACGCTCTTGCCTCGGGACAGAATTTACCGCGCCGGTTCGGCACGTGGTTCTGGGGCAACGGCGTCACTCCCGAGCAGTGGATTCCGCTCGAGGAGGGCTCCGAATTCGAGGTGACGCCTGAACTGGAGCCATTGGCCAACCTTCGCGATCATTTGACCATCTTGTCCGGATTTGATGTGCGCGTCGGCGGCCGCGGCAATCAGGTGCATTACACCGGCTACATGGGAACACTGACGGGCGAGACCCCGATTTCCGGTCAAATCTCGACTCTCCCGACTTTCGACGTGATGATTTCGGACAAGATCGGCGGGGAAACCCGCTTTCGTTCTCTCGACATGGCCGCTACCGGCAACCCCGCCCACAGCTACAGCCAGCGGAATCAGAATTCCGTCAACATCCCGGAGCCAACAGCGCTCAGCCTCTACCAGCGCGTTTTCGGGCCTTCCTTTGCCGGCACAAACACTGACGACTGGAAGCCCTCTCCCGAATTGATGCTTCAGAAGAGCGTCCTGTCCATCACTCAGGACGATCGGCGCCGCCTCGAAAAAGCGGTCGGTGCTGCCGATCGTGCGCGTCTGGATCAGTACTTCACCTCGCTCCGGGAGATCGAAAGCCAGTTGGCCATTCAGTTGATCAAGCCCACGCCGCTTGAATCCTGCGCTGTGCCCGAGCAACCTCCGGAAACCGCGCCGACGAGCTCGCTTGCCGATGTGGAGGAAAACCACAAGCTGATGTCGCAGGTGATCGCTCTCGCTCTCGCCTGCGATCAATCGCGAGTTTTCAACGTACTCTTTTCACCAGCGGGCAGCGACTTGTACATTCCCGGCGGCACGGCGAACCATCATGTTCTGACCCACACCGAGCCGCGCGATCAAAAACTGGGCTACCAGGTAGAATGTGCAGGCTTTGTCCTTCGCTCGATGGAAGCGTGGGCCTACTTTCTCGAAACGCTGGCTGCAATCCCCGAAGGTGATGGCAACTTGCTGGATAATTGTCTGATTCTCGCACACTCCGAACACTCCGAGGCAAGCAAGCACGACGTCCGGGGACTCCCGCTGATGCTTGCCGGAAGCGCTGGCGGCAAAATCAAACCCGGATCTCACCTGCGCGGCAACGGCAGTCCAGTCACCCGCATCGGACTGACGGCACAGCAACTCATGGGGCTTGAAGTGAACCAGTTCGGCATCGCCGAAAACACCACCAGAGATCCACTTACGGACATTTTGAGCTGATGGGAATCGATGGATATCGCCTCCCCAAACCCATGTGGATCATCTGGATCCTCCTTTTGGGCTCCGCAGCTTTCTGGATCCACCATCAATCGAGCCGAGGCCCGGGTGAAAAACTGGAGTTTGTTGTGGTCGACTGGCAGCAAGCTCTGCCGAAAAGTTCTCGAGGTCATTGCCCCGAAGGGATCAACAAAACCGAACTGGAACACTTTGGCGTTTCCCGAAGAGCACTTCAGGACGAAATCAGGGACGTCGGCTATGCGGAGGCGACCCAAAGGCTCCTCCCCCCCGACGCTTGCCAGGATCCATTGGCACAAGAGGATCCCGGCTTCCGGACGTTGGAATCATTTTTGGCGGCTCCCGGCCTCGATCTGGATGGGCACAATTCCAACGGGGACGATACTACGGGATGCGGCCATAATGATTTCATCGACATGAATCTGCAACCCGGGATCGACAACCAATACGCCCGCCTCGTTGGCTGTTCGAAAGCCTATCTGCAAGGGGGATTCCTGAACCTGCAACGAAAGCCGTTTGGCAAGGAATATTCATTCAATCAGGAAAGCCGCGTACTTCTGATTGAGATCCAGGGTGTCCATGACCGCGAAAACGACAAGGAAGTACAGGTTCGGGTATCTTCCGGCTCCGGCGGATTGCGCTTGTCTTCGGCTGGATCTCCACTACCTCACACGAGCTTTTCCCAAGATCCAGACCAAAGATTTCGCGGCGAATTTACCAGCGCCAAAATCATTGAAGGTAAGCTCCGCACCCAACCAATGGACCTCCGAGTTCGCCTGCGCGAAGGCATCGTGGACGATGAATTACACTGGAAAGAGGCCCAACTCGAGGCCACGATCGACGACTCAGGAAACCTGAGCGGAATCATCGGCTATTTTTGGGACACCCAAAATCTTTTCCACATCATGAACGACCACGATATCGACGGCATCCACACCGGGCGGTTGGCGGCCCTTAGCCGTGGTTATATGTGCGCCGGGCTCTTTCACGCCATAAACAAAGTCGCTGATGGGCACCCTGATCCTCAAAGCGGAGCCTGCACTTCCATTTCTGCAGCCCACCAATTTCAGGCCATTCCGGCCTTCGTGATCGAGCCGACTGAAGCCGCTCCCGACGCTCCAGGTTGATCCGGATCAGACACGCGAGATGCCAAACTTCTCTTTCATCCGCAAAAAGGGTCTCTCGAAGAAGCGGTAGCTGAGATCCGCTGCCAGAACCGTAAATACGGTAATAGTGAGCAACCGGACGACCGGGGTCAGATCAGGAAGGGCGAAATCCACGAGACGGTTCACGGGTAGATGCAACAAATAAATCCCGTAACTGATCACCCCCAACCATGACACCCACCTGATCGACAACGCGGACGCCAGCGCGTGATCCTCACGAATCACGGTCGAACCAATCACGAGTGTCAGCAGAACATAGAGAGTGAGGTTCACCAGTGCATCTTGCGTCGTCCGAAAGGAGGCCCAACCGCCCGGCATCCACAGGAGCGCCAGAACCAGGATCACCAAAACCGCCAAGGGCGCAAAGCGGTGACCGAAAACACGAGCACATCGGCGGAACCCGGTTGGAGAATTCAGCGCATAGGCCAGAAACACACCCAACAAGATCGGTGTGAAACCCCCGATCAAAAGGAAGGGCGCTTTGGCAAGATCCCAGCCCAGAGCATGGAAGACCGGATCGAGCAGGCGAAAGCGAATCGCCTCACTCAGAACCAGCAGCGCTGCAGGGACCCAAATCGAATCAGCAATGCGTTTCTGAATTTGTGGCCAGAACAAATAAAATTGCTCTTCGGTCGCGAGCGTCCAAGTGATCGCCAAAAAACTCACGACGGGAACCCAATTGGTCGTGTAGGTGAGCAGGTAGGGCAATCCCACCCTCAGAGCTTCAGCTTCGGAACTACCGGAATCGAAACCCAGAACGAATAGAAGCGTCAGAATGACGACCGCATAGTAGAGCGGCATAATTCGCAGAGTCCGCCGACCATAAAAAGCTCTCAGGTCGATATCCGCAGTCTTCCTGCGCTCCCGGATCAGCAAGGTCACGATCAGAAAACCACTCAAGACAAAGAAAAGCGATACGCCGACATGGCCCATCCGAGTCCCGATGCGACCGAAATCAATCCCCTGATGACAGTGGTGCCAGACCACCAGAAGCGCGGCGATCGCACGAAGGCCATTGAGGGAACCGAAAAATTCGCGCTCCGAAAATCTCTGGTAGGAGGGCATCGAGTCGAGCATCTCAGCCCTTATGTGATGCTGCAGCGGACCTTGTCAACGGAACTTCATTCGAGCGTATCGGAAAGCACCGGCGACCGATCGAAACAGCGCAGGCGCGTGCGTGAGGACTCGCCTTGCCACTCAAGATTTCACTGCTTCGTTGTCACTTGCATCTCCGGCGCCAAATCCTGCAAGCCATCAAACAGGAACGCCTCTGCTTCCGCATTGTCGCGGACATAGGCGTCGAAAAACGCGATCATGGATGCTTCGCTGATCGCGCGCTGCCGGTCCATCGATATCAAGGGATCCAAATCCGGATTCGGAAGCGCGATCAACGGACGAAGTGCACAGCGAGCCAAGTCCGTCCCCGGAACGACAGCGACCGCCGCCAAGGCAAACTCGGCCAGCGAGTCCGTCGCGGCTTCCTCGGCGCTGGAGACCACCTCCGCGAACTCCATATCCCGCTCCCCCTCGGGACGTGTCGGGTCGGACACAAATCCCATATGATCGCCTCCGACAATGCGCCCGTAGACCTGAGTCGCCGGCAAGAACTCGTCGAGTTCGTCACTCCAGACCCTCTCGAGAATCGCGTCGCTGGTTCCGTGCAGCAACAACACCGGAGCTGTTCCGTTGGCAAAGCTCTCGGCGCCGAAGAAACAGGTAAACGGAGAGAGCGCCACAATCGCATCGACCCGCGGATCCGAGATAACACCGGAAAACCCGGTCAGGAGAACCGTAGCCCCGCCAAAAGAATGCCCCACCAGACCGATTCGGTCTCCATCCACGATTCCCGCGAACTCGTTGGCGGCGGGATCGCCGGAACCTGTGAGGCTATCGATGACAAACGATATATCGAGTGGCTGGTCAAAGAGATCGGGAAGCCAGACTGTCTGCGAAGTGTAGGTAGAAAAATTCGTCAGCGGAAAATCGAGCGCGGCCACCACATAGCCACGACTGGCAAGAAGCCCCAGCGTCCCGGTGAAATTCGTGCGACTGCCAAACAAGCCATGTGCGACGACCAGCAATGGAAACGGGCCTTTGCCCGCGGCCGGCGGCGCGCCTTGGGACACCGCACCAGGCTTGCCGCTCGCAGCAGGATAGTAGACATCGGTGACCAATGTTCGGGACTCCAGCACTGCCGAGTTTTTGGTCGCGGGCGTGACACGACTCTCATCCGCCAGATTCAGGGTTACCCGCCCGACCCCAAACGAACCCTTTCGAGGCAGACCCTCCACATTGTTCGCCGAACCGGAATCACTCGATCCGCATCCGACGAGAAATATCATCAGAGTGAATGCAAGCGGCAAAAAAAATCGAACTAAATTCGGTGCAACCATCGACTTGACCTCCCGGTCTTCTGACCAACCCCTGTGGATACCTAATCCCGAGGACCTGACGCCATTACTGCCGCCGTTCGTTCCTGTATCGTATCCAAGGCCCATCAAGCAAGATTCCGGTCCATCTTGAAGGCTGGAGCAGGTGCGCATTTGCTACGGCGCATGGGGGAGGCACCTCCGTCAACCATTCGGGAATCATGGGGGAATCGCGCAAGCTCGAGAAACCATTGCCGTGTTGAATGAAGATATCTTCGAGCAATACCCCACCCTAGCGCCGCCCATTCAGGACGGGCGGCCGTTGGCTAGAACCGTGATGCCGCGAGTGGGACGTCGGCACTTTGCCAACTCTTGCGGAAATCCACCTCGGCCTTCGTGGCCTCTTCGACTTTACCCTGTTCGCGCAAACTCTGAGCGAGACCACGGAGAGCCCATCCGCTATTCTGATTCCACGCAAGGTCCTCGGAATAGACCTGCTCGGCCGCCTGGGGGTCTCCAGAGCGCAAAAGTGCCGCACCCAGATAGAGGCGCATCGGCTGCGGCCAATCCGGAGGCTCGATGAAGCGCATGCCATCCTGCACGGCCACAGCTTTCGCGTAGGCCTGGACAGCCTTCGCATTCTCGCCCCGGACTTCGGCAATTTCACCAACAAGACCCTCGGTTGCCAATGCGAGCAACGTCGCTGGGGGATTGACAAAGCCACGCACCTTTTCGCGGGCGGCGCGGGCCGCAGCCTTGCGCAGCCCGTCCAGCTCGCGTGCGGCTGCGACAAGATCGCCCCGGGCAGCCAAGGCACTGCCCCGCGTGTAATGCCAGATGCCATCGAGATAGGCGATGCCTTCACCGCGTCTTTTTTCGGCCAGCACCGCATCCCATTTGCCGAAGATCTTGTTCACCAGCCACACGTTTGCCACCGCCAGCTGCGCGCGCCCATTGACGAGAAGCCGCTCCTCGGAGGCCCCTTTTGCTACCGCGCGCGCGGACGTAATGGCGCGCTGGTAGTTCCCCTGCGAGGTCGCGGCAAATCGAATGAAGTCATTTGCATGCCCGGGGTGCATGCGCGCGGACAGCTTGTAAGTCGTGACGTCCGGTAGCGGGGAGTCACCCCACGCCTCGACGAAATAACGATCGGCCGCGAGGGATCGCTGATTGCTGGCAATCGCCTGATCATACAGGCCGAGGCGTACGTAGATATGCGAGGGCATGTGCACAATATGCCCGGCTTTCGGCATCAGACTTTCGAGGCGATCGGCATGAGGCAAGGCGCGGGCGGGATTCGGCGAGGATTCCAGAATATGAATATAAAGATGATTCGCACCCGGATGGTCCGTTGCCTTCTCGAGCACCGCATCCAGACGAGTGACCACATCGTCCAGCGGCGCAATAGCGGCGCCATCGGCATCCCAATACAACCATGGCGTGCGGGTCATCACCGCATCCGCATAAAGAGCAACCGCATCCGGGTCGTCCGGGTACTTCTCGGCAAGCGCGAGAGCAGCTGCGACATAGGCATCGTCCCGCGCATCGCGCTCGGGGAATCGGCTCGTATCGTAGCGAATTGCCATAGCTTCGATAAAGTCGCGCTGCCTGGATTCGGTGCCCGCCGACAGGGCAAGCGCCCATTGAATGGCCTTGCGCCCCTCTCCTTTCGGATCATCCGGGACGCCCTGATAGCGACTGTTCGGATTGGGGCTGATCGCCAGCGCAAGGCCCCAATAGAGCATGGCATTATCGGGCTCCAGCCGCAGGGCTTCCTGAAACGAGGCCGCCGCCTCGACCGCATAATAGCCCCAGACCAGACGCAATCCCTGATCAAAAAAGCTCTGGGCCGCGGCTGTCTGCGCCGTACCCGAGCGACCATAGGTCCCCGAACCCTCAACCAGAACCGCCAACGGCTGTCCGCCCGAGTTTTCTTGCGCGGAAGATTCGGCAGCTCTCGTGTCGTGGCTCACCCCTGCCAGACAAAACAACGCCAACAGAAGTGCGATCGACCAACCTCGATGCAGCCTCGCCCTCATACTCGACCTCCGGAGAACCGAGCCGAGGCCCGCTCCATCACCTCGGCGATCTCTTCGGGGGTCAATGGACCTTCGCCGGACCGATAGCAGCTGAAAAAAGCTTGCCGGAGCCCCAGCAAAGCCAGAAATATATAGCCCCGTCGGATCATTCATCTTCTCCCTGTTGAGCTCCGGCAAATCCAGTACAGCGTTATCGCAGAAGAGGCTACCAAGGTCGACAGGAGCCGAAGGCTGCTGCCCGCTTGCAACGCTCAGGCTGTTGGGCTCAAACAGAAGCCATGAACTCCTCGATATTGCTCGACGAGACCGTCCAGCCCGGCCGCCGAAGCCGTCTCGTCGCCGGCAAAACCCGCGTCGCTGTTAAAACACCCGACTATCGAATCACCTCACCATGTCATCGCATCCGGACATAGTATTCCCGGCCGATGTCGCCGACCTCGACAAGGAGGTCCTGACCCGGGCAATCTCGGCTCGGATTCCGGGCGTGGTCGTGGAAGATTTCCAGATCCTCACGACAAAATATGCCGGCGAAGGCGTTGCCTCTACCGCCGACCGCGTTGTGCTCGAGCTGGTCTATGCCGCAGGGGCACCATCGGACTTGCCCACGCGGTTGATCCTGAAGACCATGCTGGTCGGCCCCCATGCCCCGCCCGAGATGTACGAGACCGAGGTGCGTTTCTACGGCGAGATCCAGCCCGAAATCCAAATGGAAACGCCACTTTCCTTTGGCGCCCAATTCAGTGGCGAGGCCGGAAATTTCGGCATCCTGATGGAAGACCTCGAGCGGCGCGGTGCGCGCTTTCCCAAGGCCACCGAAACCGTGAGCCTCAGCGAGGTGAAATCGCTGTTGGGACAACTGGCACGACTGCATGCTCATTTCTGGCGCAGCAACCGATTTGCCACCGATCTGCAGTGGATCCCCACACCGCTTGCGGGCGGCATGCAGACCATTTTCACAAATTTTGGCTACGAGTTCGTACAGAGCCAGGTCGACATGCATCCCTTCAAACAGGAACTGATCGCCCCGCTCGGGCGTTCGGTCCGCCAACTTTGGGATTCCCTGACAATCGTCCGTGAAGAACAGGCCAGCCTGCCAGCGACTGTGCTGCACGGCGACACGCATATCGGCAACACCTACCTTCTGCCCAACGAACGCGGTGGGTTTCTGGACTGGCAGTTAATGACTCGTGGCTGCTTTGCCGCAGACATCACCTATTTAATGGTCACAGCACTCCCGACCGAAGTGCGCCGGACGCATCAAACCGACCTGGTGCGCTTCTATCTCGATGCCTTGCGGGAGCATGGCGCCGATCCGGTGCCGTCCTTCGAGGAGGCTTGGCTGCTCTGTCGCAAAGCCTCTCTATGGGGCCTGGTGATCGGCTGGCTGATCTGCCCGCCCGCAAACTATGGGGAAGAAGTCACGGCAAAAAATATCGAGCGGACCGCGACCGCCGTGGCCGATCTCGACGCGCTCGCTGCGATCGGCTGATCGCATAATCCCCGCAAGGGTGCGCTCGATCCCTTCAGAAGAAACCCCCTTGCAACCCATGGCCGGCCGGACCTTCCTCCCATCCCCCGATTCAGTCCGGCCGGGAAAGCTGGCAACCGGCGCCGTCTTGCGATTAGCTGAAGGTATGGGACATTCTTCGGTTCACGGATTGGCGACAGGGATCTTGGCAATGGCACTCCTGGGAGGCTGCTCGGGCAATAGTGCGGAACCGCAACCCGAACCCGCGCCGGTCCCGCTGGACTATAGCTGCCAACTGATCGAAGAAGGTTTCGGCCCTCAGGGGCAAGTGGATATCGATGTCGAGGTCGCGGTATCCGGTCTCGAGATCCCCTGGTCGATCGGCTTTCTCCCCGATGGGAGCTGGCTGGTTACCGAACGCGGAGGTGATGTACGCCGCATCGATCCTCAGGGCGTACTCGACCCACAGCCAGTGATCACGGTTCCGGCTGCGCGCGCCGGAGAAGGCGGCCTTCTAGGGCTGGCGATCCACCCCGAATTCTCGGAAAACAACTACTTCTATCTCTTCTACACAGGGACCGACGATGGTGAGCTCAACAACCGCATCGAGCGCTACATTCTCGCGGAAGATGGCCGGCAAGCTGCTCTGGATCGAACGATTCTCGAAGGCATGCCCGCCAACCGTTACCACGATGGCGGACGTCTGCGCTTCGGGTCCGACGGGATGCTCTACGCCACCATGGGCGACGCCGGCGTCCCCGACCTCGCGCCGGATCCCGCCAGTTTGGCCGGCAAGGTGCTGCGCATCGATCCGGACGGCGGTATCCCCGAGGACAACCCCTTCCCCGATAGCGCGGCCTGGTTGATTGGCGTGCGCAATAGTCAGGGAATCGACTGGCGGGAGGACGGGCGGATGGTTCTGGTCGACCATGGCCCCAGTTTCGAGTTCGGACTCCGCGGTCTGGACGAAATCAATATTGCCGATGCCGGCGAAAACCTCGGATGGCCAGCGATCACCGGCTGCGAGACCGGACCCGGCCTCGCAGCGCCTTCCATGAGCTGGAAGGAAGCCATGCCCCCCGGCGGTCTGGCCATCTACACCGGGGACGAGATCCCACAGTGGAAGGGGGATGCTTTGATCGGCGTACTCGGATTCGGCGGGGCCACCGGTCATCTGCACCGAATTCGTCTCGACGCCGTCGGCAATGTGACGCTCTCCGAGGTCTACCTGCTGGGCGAATATGGGCGGCTCCGCGATGTGATCATGGGGCCCGATGGCGGCCTGTACGTAACCACCAGCAATTGCGACGGACGCGGCGACTGCCCGGAAAACAAGGATGTGATCCTGCGCATCGGCCGCTGATGAATATATCGCTTTTGTCGCGGAACAGGAAAAAAACTACTCGGACAGCCTCGGGGACAGCAGCACAGTCCCCGAGGCCCACCGATCAATTTTTCAATGCTGGAGGCAGCGGCCCCGGCGGCGGTAGTTTCGGATTGGCCGGTGCATGGTCGGGAATCCCCGCAAACAGGCCGTCGAGATAATCCTCGACCCGCACCTCGTCCCATCCTCCCCCACGCATCCGATAGCCGCTGCTGGGTTGATCGAAAATCAGCCACCAACCATAAACACTGAGCCACCGGAAATACGGGTTTCCCTCCTCGCAGTTCTGCGAATGGCGGCGCATCAAATGGACCGCCGTCTTGGCATTGTCATAGTCACCCGCAAGACGCATATACGTCATGCATCCGTGTTTCCGAGTCAGATGGTGCAAAGCCCGGCCCATCACGGCGATCAACAACAGCGCGTCCTCGTCCAGATCGGGGAGCCGCGGTCGCAAACTTTCCACGCTTGCACTCAAGTCATCCAGCTCGCGCCAATGCGCAACCCGGTCCTTGGCAGCCCGCGGGTCAAAGCTGACCCAATCATCTGCATATCTCGACATTTCTTCTCTCCTTGCGTCCCTGGAGCGGGCCGCCGGAAAGAAATCCGAGTGCGCCGCCCATCATTCGATGCGGATGCATCGTTCCGGAGGAATCCACCGTGCTCCGCGCCCTGCGCGCGGTCCGGTTGGCGATCCGTCAACGCCCTCCGTGGGCTCGAGATCCTCTTGATGAGTTGGCGTGATTTTAGAGACACGCATTGCCGTGCGCAATCCTCAGGGCGCGTATTTCACCGTCTGCGTTTCGCCAACTGTGGAACCCGAACCGAATCGATCCTATAGAAGTTTCATGGTCGACGAGTCCATCCTGAACAGTTCGCCCGCAGATCTGGTGCGCGACATCACCTCTCGCAGTCGGACCTGCAGCGAAGTCCTCGAGGCCTTCCTTGCCAGAATTGAGGCGGTCAACCCTGCGATCAACGCCATCTGCACACTGGATGAAAGCGGTGCCCGGGAGCAGGCAGCGCTGCTGGATGCAGCACTGAGTCGCGGCGAACAACCCGGTCCACTCTTTGGTCTACCGATCGCGATCAAGGATCTGGTCGAAACCCGCGGCCTGCGCACAACCCAGGGATCGCCACTGCTGAGCGATTGGGTTCCCGATCACGACCAGCTCTTTGTCACGCGCCTGCGCGACGCCGGCGCCATCGTGATCGGAAAAACCAATACCCCGGAGTTCGGCGCCGGTTCCCAAACCTTCAATCCGATTTTCGGGGCCACCCGTAATCCCTACGACCTTTCCCGAACGGTCGGCGGCAGCAGCGGTGGTGCTGCCGCGGCATTGGCTTCGCGAATGCTACCGATCGCGGATGGCAGCGACTTCGGTGGTTCGTTGCGCAACCCGGCCAGCTTCTGCAACGTGGTCGGTTTTCGTGTTTCACCGGGAGTCGTTCCCGCCTATCCCAAGCGCGCCCTCTACGAAGACCTCGCGGTCCTCGGCCCCATGGGGCGCGAGACCACCGACGTCGCCCTGCTCCTGTCGGTCATGGCAGGAGCCGACCCTCGGGATCCGCTCTCGAATGCCGCCCCTGCATTCGACTTTCGCGAGGATCTGCGAGCAGATTTCCGAGGCCGACGGATCGCCTGGTCGCCGGATCTCGGTTTCCTCCCGGTGGAGAGAGAAGTTCGCGATGTGCTCGCAAAATCCGTCGAGACCTTTGCCGACCTCGACTGCCAAGTCGAAGAGGCCGCCCCGGATCTGCGCGGCGCCGAGGAGGTCTTCCTGACCTTGCGCTCGGCCCGGTTCGTCGGGGCCTTCGCCTCGGTTCCGGAAGAAGCGCGGCCCATGCTCAAAGATACGATTCGCTGGAACATCGATCAGGGAATCAACCTGACCCCGGTCGAGATCGCCGCGGCCGAGGCGCGTCGTGCCGATCTTTACCAGGGACTTTTGGAGTTTTTCACAAACTTCGATTTTCTGGCTCTGCCCGCGGTACAGGTCGCGCCCTTTGCGGTCGAAACCGAGTGGGTCGAAGAGATCGAGGGGCAAAGGCTGGAGAACTATCTCCAATGGATGCAATCGTGCTGCGTGATCTCGCTGATGCCCGTACCCGCCCTGTCGGTCCCCGGAGGCTTCACCGAATCCGGCCTCCCTGTCGGACTGCAGTTGGTGGGCCGCCCTCGCGGCGACTGGGAACTCCTGCAATTGGCCCACGCGTTCGAGCAAGCCACGCGTTTTTTCGACAGACGGCCGGCTACGCCCGAACCGCAAATCTGAGCCAACGGCAAGAAACGTCAGGGGCCCGGGAAGCAGCTCTCTCCATCGAGCACTCCTGACCCTGTTCCGGCCAATGACCATCCTGGCAAGCGAAGCCGGTTGCTTCCGGCGCCACACGGATGTTCCTTCGGAACGAAATCGTTTCGGCTTTACACCGAGTCCTCAATCGAGCATTCCTGAAGAAACGCCGGTCAGCAGAGCAGGACCAACCGAGAGTGCGACCCGAGAAAAGATCAGGAGTACATTTCAAGATGTTCAGACGAAAACTCGCAACTAATTGGGTCCTTGCGATCACCATGCTGGCGCTCGGCGGGCTTGGCTGCGGAGACTCGCAGCCTTCCTTCATCGTGGACGGCGCCTGGCTTGAATCAAGGTTGAACGATCCCGACGTGCGCATTCTCGACGCCCGATTCGTGAGTCAGGAATTCGAGGAGGCTCATATCCCCGGCGCCCAACGTCTCGAACCCTACCAGATCGCTTCGACGATCGATGGTATCCCGGCACAGGTAACCCCGCGCACCATGGCCGCACCTCTCCTGGAAGGCCTCGGGCTCCGACCCGAAGACACGATCGTCGTCTATGGCCTGGCGCCTGAATACGACCCGGCACGCGTGGTTTGGGCGTTGCGCTATTACGGATACCCCGATGTGCGTTACCTCGATGGCGGATGGAGCCAATGGCAGGCCGAAGCGCGCCCCACGGTGTCAGGCCCCGCTTCGGTCGTCGGCGGCGGCACCCTGCCAGCTTCCATCGATGAAAACTTGCGGGTGGGTGGCGAATGGATTCTGGAACAACTCGGGCCAGCCCCGTATCTGGATACGCAAATCCAGATTATCGATGCGCGCTCTCCCGGCGAATATCTGGCGGGTCGGATCCCGACCGCGATCGACCGACGCTGGTCGATCAATCTGAACGAAGGCTTGGTTTTGCCCGAATCTGATTTGCAGGAACTCTATGCCGGCCTCGACAAGCAAAAAACGACCGTAGTGTACTGCCTCGCAGGCTGGCGAGCCTCGCTAAGCTGGATTGTGCTCAAGTCTCTCGGATTCAGGGACGTGCGCGTCTATGACGGATCCTGGTTCGAATGGGGCCCTCCCAGCCCCTTTCCGATCGAAACAACCGGATAACCAGCGCGTAGTTTCGGGGCACCGGGAGCCCCGGAGGGACGCGACGCCCTCACGGGTTGCTTTCTGCAGCGGATTGGCTCTAATCCGGGCGATGGAATCGCCTTTATCTCGAAAAATCCTTGGACCGCTTGGCGCCGCAGGCTGGCTGAAATCCTCGCGGAAACAAGGGAAACTGCACCTTTTGCTTGCTGCAGCTCTCGGAACGGTGGTTTTCAATTCAGCGCTTGTCTCATCGGCATGGGCGGGTGCCCCCCCGATCGACCGCAAGGTCTATTTCGGAGACACCCATGCTCACTCCGCGTATTCGAGTGACGCGTTCGGATTCGGCAATCGACTCCCCCCCGACACCGCCTATCGACTTGCACGCGGAGATAAGGTGAAGCACGTAGGCAACTACAGCGTGCAACTGAAATCCCCGCTGGATTTCTTCATGCTTACGGACCACGCCGAAATGATCGGCATTGCACAAATTGCGAGTGATCCCTCGACCACTTTGTATCAGACATCTTTGGGCGAAGATCTTCGCGACCCCGACCAGAAGGCAGGCGGTGCGCGGTTTCTGAATGCCTTGCAAACAGCTGCCGGAAGCGGTGTCGCCCCCGATGGCTACAGCAATGAATCGACCCGCACGATCTGGCAGGCCCTGATCGAATTGGCGGAGTTATACAACGACCCCGGGCACTTCACGACCTTTGCCGCGTTTGAGTGGAGCTCGATGCCCAATGGCGAGAACCTGCATCGGAACGTTATTTTCCGGGATGCCCAAAAGGTGCCCGACCTCCCCTTTTCGGCCATGGACTCCACCAAGCCGGAAGATCTATGGACCTATCTGGAAAAACAGCGTGCTCGCGGCAACGACAATCTGGCGATTCCGCATAATGGCAATATGAGCAATGGCAGGATGTTCCAGCCCGTGGACTCGTGGGGTGCGCCGATCTCGGCCGAATATGCGATGAGACGCATGGAAAACGAGCCACTTTTCGAGATGATGCAGCTCAAGGGCACCTCAGAGACGATGCCCAGCTTCGCCCCCGAAGATGAGTTTGCCGACTTCGAGTTACTGCCCTTCAGTCTCTACACATGGCAAAGAGTCGAACAGCAGAAGACCTCCTATGTGCGGGAAGCCTACAAGTCCGGGCTTCGCTTTCAGGAAACGATCGGCGCGAACCCCTTCAAGTTCGGTCTTGAAGGCGGTGGCGACGATCACGGATCGACGCACACCTGGGAGGAGTTCAATTACCATGGCGGGCATGCGGTACTCGATTCTACGCCGAAGGATCGCATGACGGGTACGATTCCGCTCGAAGGCGCCGCCAAAAACCTGAACGCTCGACTGTCCGCAGGTGGCATCACGGGGGTTTGGGCTGATGGCAATAATCGCGAGGCTATTTTTACGGCCATGCGACGCAAGGAAACTTTTGCTTCCTCCGGCGTGAAAATCGCGCCACGTTTTTTTGCGGGATGGGATTTTCCGCCGGACCTGACGGCACAAACAAATTGGGTCCGGAAGGCCTACGCAACCGGCGTCCCCATGGGGGGCGATCTCGAACCCCAATCCGCGCAACAGGCCACCTCCACGAGTCCTTCCTTCGCGGTCTCGGCTCTTCGGGATCCGAATAGTGCTCCGCTACAACGCATCCAGATCATCAAGGGTTGGACCAAGAACGGCGAAATGATGGAGAAAGTCTATGACGTTGCCTGCTCTGATGGCGCCAAGGTCGATCCGAACACACATCGCTGCCCCGCCAACGGGGCTGAGGTCGATTTGAAGACTTGCGCAATTTCAAGCGATAAAGGATCGGCCGCACTCGCCGCCACCTGGAAAGATCCGGATTTCGATCCTTCGCTGCCAGCCTTCTACTATGTGCGTGTTCTTGAAAATCCGGTCTGCCGGTGGAGCACGCGAGATGCGATTGCCCTCGGAGTTCCCCCTCCCGACGTCGTCGCACCCGTAATTCAGGAGCGCGTATGGACTAGTCCGATCTGGTACACCCCCTCTCGAGAAAAACTGGCTGGTCGCAAGCTCGCGCGGCAATAGTCATCGTCACCTTATTGCCATCCGACATAGGCGGGCCATCACGAATCACACCGGTGCAACAATGCCGGACAGCATTCCCGGACAAAGGCTCCGAACACCGACAGGGACTGGGCAGGAGGGGGTCGAACGCGAAGCTCAGCAACGCTTGTGTTCCTTTGAATTCATTGCGCGAATTTGCCGCCGGCCGCCAGCCAGGCCTCCATGACGGACTGAGCCTCACGCGGATTATAGAGGTCTTCCTGATAGGACCACTCGCCGTTACCAGCGTAGCCGAGGATGGTGACGCAGCCGAATCGATAGACGTCCCCCTGGCCCCGCGGATCGGGCATGACTTGCGCGGGATAATAGACCACTCGATCTCCATCGATCACGTGCCATTCAACCGGGAACTGCATCATCGGCACTGGCTTCATGACCTCGAGAATTGCCTTGCGAATCGCTTCGCGGCCTTCGAAAGTACCTAGATGGTGCTCGACCCAGATCCCGTCGGTCGTATGTAAATCCGCCCAGGCGTTCCAGTCCCCGCTATCCCCCGTCTTGATAAAATGCAGGTAGGCCTCTTCCACCTCGGATCGTGTGTATGGCATCTCTTCCTCTCGAACGTTCGGCGACCTGCCCCTGTCCTGCCAGCCTGTGGCAGAGCCGCGGGGCGACCGGATGCAAACACGCTCCCGAAACCCCGCCGCAGTCTAGGGACAGATCTTTTCGTCACAATATTGCTTGCGCACCGCCTGGAAGCGCTCGGCATCGTGCCCTTCGATAAAGCAGCCTGTCGTTCCGTCGGCTCCCACCATCCCATCCAACGTGGTCGCGCAAGTATCCAGAGAGGTGAGCGTCCCGGCATCGCAGCCGCTGCGCTCGAGCTTGGCGCGCGCCTTGATCCCACCGCGAGCGATTTCGGCGGCGGCCCGGTACTCGCTGGAACACTCGGCTGAGGAGACCAGCGGCCGGCTCCCTTCCTTGTCCAGGAACAGGTCTTTGCCGGCATTACTGCTATCTCGGCATTTCTGGACGGCCTTCATTGTCTTTGTCGCGTAGGCCAGACCGGCCCGAGCCAGTCCCGATTGACATTTGCGTGCCGCACTATCGTCCGGAGGGTTCGCTCCAAATTCGTAGGCAACCATGGCGTCGGCGCGGTCGAGATGATCGTCGAGGAGGCAGCCGGCGAGACCGTCCACAGTGATCAGCGCGTTCACACTATTTGCGCAAGTCGCGAGCTTCGCCACGATCGGGTTGGTGCACTTGGCCGCGATCTTCTTGCGAGACTTTATGGCCAGCTTCGTTGTGGACTGCGACACACGAAGCTCCTCGCCGCAGTCTTCCGGGTCGGTGAGTACGGTCACCCCGTCCGCCAACGTCAACCCAACCCCCTTGCCCAGCAATTCGCGACACCGACGCATATCGATCATGCGTTTTTTCACCAAACCGAGGCCTGCCTTGGCAATCGCTTCCTGGCACTTCTCATCCTCGCGTTCAAAATCACAAACCGGACATTCCACTTGCGATCCAAAATTAGTGCCGCCGAAACAGGGGCGTGGCTCTCCGGGGTTCCCTCGCGAGGGCGGCCCCCCGGCGAATTCTGCGACGAACCTTGCCTCACGCGTGGTCACAAAATTCCTGATCTTGGCCGTATGGGCGCTGATATCACCGGTAAAAGGTGTAATGAGAGCCTCCATACGATCGATCTCGGCAAGCAATTCAGCTTCGTCCCAGATGGTATCGAAGAGCGATTGCATTCTTGTCTGGTATGCCGAGGCGACGGTCCCCTTGCCGTAGAGGCGCCAGGCAAGTCGTCCTTCCCACCAAATGAGCGGTGCTACCTCCTCGTTTCCACCGAAAGGATTTCCCCGACCGAATGTATCGTCAGTCCCCCAGGGTATAAACCGGAACAAACCGGTAGCGGGATCCACGTACATATAATTGTTGTTGCGATCCCCGGCGTAGCCGTCCCAGTGCCCGACCAATGCCTCGGTCGTCCAAAAGGTCAGGAACTCGTCGACATCCAGAAGGTCCCCAAGATCTGTCAGCAGGTCGTCGCTCGAAGCGTTGGTGACCGTGTCGGCAAGTCGCCAGATGTCGGCCGTGTCGTTGGTGTCCTCGTTGTTTTTGATTTCGTAGAATCCGACAGAGTCGGTTTCGAGGTCTGCCAGCGCGGCCGCCTCGTACAAGTTTCCGTCGGCGCTACCGAAAGAACGTCGCAAAAAGGCACTCTTGAGTGACTCGACATGTGCGTAAATGCCGAGATCCACGGTGCCGTTCTCATGAGTCACCTGGACACGCGCAAAATTACATCTCGGGGCCGGGACTCCGGCATCCGTGAAAACTTTGTAGGAGAGACACGTTTTGATGCGAGACGGGTCCTGATTGCCGTTATTGAGAGTCAGGCGCTTGAGGCCGAAGAGTCTCTGGTCATCCTCGAATTCCGAAAACTTCAACTTCAGCGACGGCCTTTGCGAATTGACCGAACCGAGAAAGCCTTTTTTGCGCACGCCGATATTGGTGATGGTAACGCCATTGATGGTGGCGTCGGCGGGAAAGAACTCGAAAGGCGACTCAGCCGGCGCTTTGGGACACGTCGCGGGGAAAAGCTCGTTCAAAGGCCGCGGCTCCAGGCGGAGTGCATTCCAATCGGCCTGACTCATGAAGACCTCGACCTGCATCAAAACTTCAGGATCAAAGGGATCCTCGACAGCGCAACCCTCCGCGGGGAGCCCCGGTCCAGCCGGCGATCCCTGATCGGCATCGCAAGCATCGCCAAACCCGTCCTCGTCCGTATCTACCTGATCGATATTCGCCGCTTCCGGGCAATTGTCCGCACAGTCGGCCCAGCCGTCGAAGTCCAGATCACCAACCGGGAGGCCGATGCGTAGTGCAGAGAAGTCTTGTGTCTCGCCTCCGCCCACAACATTGGCAGCCCCGAACGTGCTCGACGTGCCATCGTCATAGTCCGGTGAGGTAGCGGTAACCCCGGCGCTCGGATCGGCCTCGAGAGCACCGACCTCGCGACTGCTGACCCCCGAAGGCGCATTGACGCCCTCGCCATTGGGTCCGAAGACCAACAAACCGCTGTCGTTGCGAATCTCGAACGTGGTATCGTCATGCGAAACGGCAAATGGCGTTGCACTGATGTAGGTGCCCGACCCCGCCGACCCCGCCGTCAACTGAATCCCCCAGTCGCCGGCGTCCGGATCGTAGCTGGCGTCTTCGAACAGGTCCTCTGCAATCGTGATGATGGTTCCGGCCTGGAGGGTGGCGAGAAGCGGGTCTTGTGAAAAGGTCAGAGTTGCCAGCGTCGACCCGCCGTCATCGTCGATGAGAATCTGCCAGCCACGAACATCGAGGATCTCTGCGGTAACAACCAATTCGAACCAGTTGCCACCGTTGCCGACGATCCGTCCCAGAAAAACGTCGGCCGCCTGCTCCCCGTCGTCATCCTCGATCTCGTCGCCGCCGTTGAGGTAGCGGTCATCGCGCACGCCATTATATTCGTTCACGAAGAGCGGCGCCGCCTCAGCTTGGCCCGCACCGAAACATAGAACGAAAAGCGCCAGAAATAGCCTAGCGCTCGCACTCCTGCTACCGGGGGCGCGCAGAGGGCCTCCCTCCGAAAAAGCATGAAGAATCAATCGCCTGAATTCAGAAATCGATCGAGGAACCATCTCTTTTTCTACAGCCCCGGCCGCAAATCCGTCAAGCCAAATCCTGCCGGCGCCGCCCCCGCTTCCAGTCTCGTTTTCCTTGCGAGACACATCCCATGGAAGGAAGCGGACTGGCTCAACTCAACTGGGTTGCTGCCTCGAGCCTTGCCTGAAGTTCCGCGGGCACATCGTGATCCGCTGCCGCCAGTTCCAGGTCCGGAACACCGCCGTTCATCCGGAACCCCTCGCGGAGCACACGATCATCCCAGACCGAGTCGAGGTCGTAGCGTTCAAGCGTCTCGGCTGACAGAAAGCCCGAAAGTCCCCCGCCAAGAATGTAGGTCACGCCGCGGTTGATCAGATTGACCGCCAGACCGTTCTGGTTCGGATCATCAAGGAAGCCCTCGCGTGCGGAACGCGGCGTTGCTCTTTGCTGGTTTTCGATCAACCACGCCAGAGAGACCATGTCGTGCGCGAGTACGGATGTCGATGCATAGACCAGCCCGACCTCGGGTTCCGCGATAAAGCCCTGATCCGGACCGAAGGTGGTCAGGACCTTGGTGCCACTCGACAGGACCAGCCGCTGCTTGTCGAGGAGACTCGGGACGGAATTGGCTTCGGCTGTCTTCCGTGAAAAGGAGCCGGCATCGTGGTGGTATTCCAGCCGCGAATCGGTACGCCACCAACCAACGGCGGCCTTGAGTCCAAGGGTGCTTCCGGCGAGCACATGCCGAGCACATCGCGGCATCAACACGATATGGTCAACCCGATCGACGACCTCGGGCATCAGGATCTCGCCGCGCCAATCCGGTCCCTGGCGCGGCCTCTCCGGGACAAACCCATCCCAACCGGCTTCCTCGAAGGCAACAACTTCCGCGCCAGCCTCCTCGGCCGCCTGCAGAAGGCCGGCACTCTTCATCAGCGATCGCGTACTTCCGGTGAGCGAATCCTTCTGGAAGCGAACAAACTGAACGCCCGACATGTCCCCGACCAGAACCCGGCCGGCACCCTTCTCCTTGAGGAGCAGGATCATTGCATGCAGAGCTGCGGGATCGGTGGTGGCCGGGAAGGTATTGCCGGAATTGCAGACGGGTTTGATCAGAACCGAATCACCGCGGCTCAGCCATGCGAAATCGGTCGCCTCCTCGGCCGCACGGCGGACCGCCGTCGCGACATTGCCCGAAGCCTCACCGGCTCGAGACGCCGCCAGAGAGACCCGCGCGCTACCAGCAGACGAAAGCGGCGCCGGTTTTGGACCGGACGCCGCGGCGTTGCCGACACGACTCGAGAACGCGAGGGCCGCGATGCCGGCACCCGCAACCTTATGAAATCCTCTTCGGGAAACCATGCGCCCGACTATAGCAGCGGGGGAAACGGCTAAACAGGGAAACAACGCGCAACCAAAGCGGAACCAACGAAAGCGAACACCGGTTGGAATATCCACAGACCCCACCCGTCGCCCCTTGACGAAAAGCGCCCTCCGATACTAATACTGGTGAAGTGAACAGGATTATTTCAAATCCCGAGAATGAGCCAGAAGCCCAAAATCTGTCGGTTTCACAAACCGATCGGAGACAATCCGGGCGCAAACGTCGCGTTCAGGCGCGAACGCTCGTGTCACGCGAGCGCATCGAGGGTGCTGCGCTGGTGGCGTTCTCCGAAGCTGGGTTCCATGGGGCGAGCACCCGCGACATTGCGAGCCGTGCCGGTGTCACCCAACAACTCGTGACCTATCATTATTCGAGCAAGCTCGATCTTTGGAAAGCCGCTGCCGAACGGGGCTTCGGAGAACTGCAGACGCGATTGGCGGGACGGCTCGAGGGGCTCGGTGACGTCGATGAGAGCACACGTGCGGGACTCTTGTTGGGCGACTTCATCCGTTTCAGTGCAGACCACCCGGAGATGCCTCGCTTCATGCTCCAGGAGGGAGGATGCCCGGGCGAGCGCTTGCACTGGCTGGTCGACAATCACGTGCGGCCGATGTTCGAGGGCTTGCGCGACCAGTTGCAACGCCTCCAGGCAACGGGTGCAGCTGTGGCAGGCAATCCCGCCCTTCTGACATTCATGGCCATGACGGCAGCGGGCCTTTTCGCGCAAGCTGCCGAATTCGAACTTCTTTCGGGGCGGGACCCACGCTCTCCCGAGGTCGTTGAAGAGTATGCGGACCTTCTCGGCAGCATTCTGATCCCCGGCGCGACGCCATCGGAGCCGTGAACAAGGCAGATCAGCGTTCCCTGCGGGGTTCCCGCTAGAGACCCGGAGAGACAACGACATGAAACTGACAACTTTCACAACACCCGGACAGGCAGCGATGCCGGGAGTTCTTCTGGGAGATGGAAGCCGTCTCGCCCAGCTCCCCGAAGCGTATTGCGCAACGACGGGCGCGGCGACAGCTCCGCCCGAGCTCGCAAGTCTGCAATCCCTGATCGAAGCCGGGGAAGCCGCTCTCGACAAGGTCCGCGATCTCGCCGAAAAAGTCGATGCCACCGGCGAACAACGCGGCGTGCACGAACTCGGCTCGGTGCGCCTTCATGCACCCTTGCCGCGCCCCGTCCGAATGCGCTGCTTCAGCGTCTACGAAAAACACATGCGTCAATCTGTCGATGCCCTCGTCCAGGCGCGGCTCGGGCGCGTGGGAGCTGCTCTCAACGGAATCGTTGGCTTCGTAAAGATCCCCGGTGAGTTCTATGAGGCGCCAGCCTACTACAAGGGAAACCCCCTCAGCGTCATCGGACCCGAGGACGAAGTCCCCTGGCCCACCTTCCGGGAAACCAAACTCGACTACGAACTCGAACTCGGCCTCGTGATCGGCCGCGCGGGCCAGGACATCAGCGAAAGCGCCGCAAGGGAACATATTTTCGGCTACACGGTGTATAACGACTTTTCTGCTCGCGACCGCCTGCTCCGAGAGATGCGCGGCGGCGCGCTGGGTCCGCGCAAGGGAAAAGACTTCGAGGGAGGCAACGCGATGGGCCCCTGGATCGTGACCGCCGATGAAATCCCGGACCCGACATCGCTGCGGATGGAAGTCCGGGTAAACGGCCAGACTCATGGCGTGGGGAACACGGCAGACATGTATCACTCGCTCGAGAGCATGCTCGCCGAGGCATCTGCGGGCGAACGCCTGTGCCCGGGGGAGTTCTTCGGGACCGGGGCCGTCGGGGACGGGACAGGTATCGAACATTGGCGATTCCTGGAACCGGGCGACGAGGTTGAACTCGAGATCGAGCGGATTGGCGTTCTGCGCAACCGCATCGGCCCACGCACACCCCAAAGGACAGACTGAGATGATCGCGCCGAAAGCACTTCCCAAGCCGGCCCGCGAGCGCGGCCGGATCGCACCAATCCGACTCGCCCACGCGGTGATGCGCACCAGTCGCTACGACGCGATGGTGCAATGGTACAAGACGGTACTCGAAGCCGAGACGGTTTTCGCCAACGATCAGGTCACCTTCCTCACCTACGATGAGGAACACCACCGTATCGCGATCGCGAATATGCCCGGCTTGTTCACTCGGCCCGGCTTTCTGGCGGCAGTCGATCATGTGGCCTTCACGTACGAGAGTCTCGGCGAGCTCGTTCACACATACCGAAGGCTCAAAGCCACCGATATTTTGCCGCGATGGTGCATCAATCACGGTGGCACAACCTCGATGTACTACGGCGATCCGGACGGGAACTACGTCGAGCTTCAAGTCGACAACTTCACAACCGCTGAAGCGTTGAGTGCGTTTTTGCATGGGCCCGACTTCGCGACCAATCCGATCGGGGTAGACTTTGACCCCGAGGAGCTATGCGCACGACATGACGCAGGCGTATCCCATGAGGAACTGGTTCGCTGGCCCGAGGTTGCCCCGCGCGGTCCCGAAACCATGCCCGTATCGTATCTGGGACGGCTACACGCCACGCTGGCTCGACTCGGAGCGCGGCGGCCGCGGTAGACCCTGCAGCCACTGCAGCCGCGCCGCAACCGCGACAGCTTGGTCCGATGCCGGCACCTGGTGTTGCATCCACCTGCCGGGAGCGGCACGACTCCGGTTGTACCCTGCTGGGCGGGGCGTGGGTCAGGTCTGCCCACCAAGCCAGTCGAGAAGCAATCGATTGAACTCATCGGGCTTTTCTTGGTGCGCGAAATGCCCGGCTCCCTCGATCCTCTCCCGCCGCAGGCCCCGGGGATAAAGCGCTGGGTCGAGATAGTCGAACAGACGCGTCTCCATGCACCCATCAAGTGCACCGGTGACCGCCATGGTCGGCACATGCGTCTGGGCACGGGTCAGCTCTCGGACTCGTTTCGAATCCTCCAGAAATGGGTTGAGCATCGCACGGTAGTAGGCCAGAGCCGACCACCGCACACCCGGCTGGTGGAACGTCTGCTTCAGGGAAGCCATCGCCTCGGGCTCCCAGGCCCAACCCGGCGACCAATCCCGCCAAAGCTTCTCGATAAACGCG
Organism: Candidatus Binatia bacterium; assembly: GCA_029248525.1. Lineage (NCBI taxonomy): Bacteria > Candidatus Binatota > Binatia (SeqCode) > Binatia bacterium. The sequence continues at coordinate 879,822 of JAQWJE010000049.1, read as the reverse complement.
AAGTCGTTTCGCGCAACGATCCAGTCTGCCAGTCCGCGCAGCTGGAAGAAGACCATATACCAGGAGTTGCGGATCTGCCCCGGATGATTGCGGATGCCATCCTCCACCGCCTGAAAATTCGCGATCGCCACCGAAGTGTAGGACCGAAAGAGCGATGGCTCGAGCAAACACGCCAGCGCACCGGCGACCGCACCCCAATCGTGCCCGACAAGATGCAGCGGACGGCCATCGCCCAGAACACGCGCCCACTGCACCACATCATGCGCAAGCCGCATCGGATGATAGGCCGCAACATCGCGTCCGGGCTGCGACGAAGGCTCGTAGCCGCGCATCATCGGTGCCACGGCGCGATAGCCATTGTCGGCCAGCATGGGGAGTTGATGGCGGAAGGACTCGTAGTGGTCGGGGAATCCATGCAAGCAAAGGACCGGATCGCCGTCGCCTGCCGCGAGCGCACGGAAACGAAGGCCGTTTGCTTCGAGTTCGATCGTTTCGTCTGCCATTCGCAACTCCTACCTGCTTTACCGGGTGCGAGCACGCCGGATCCTTCAGCTTCCCTCCACAAGAGAAGCCACCAAATCGCGCGGGCGCGCGGCAAATCGAGTCGCGCCGGCCTGCTCAAGTTCTTTACGAGAACCGTACCCGTAGAGGACTCCCAGAAAAGGCATTTCGTTATGAAGGGCGCCCACCGCGTCAGCACCTCGGTCCCCCACCATCATCGCTTCTGCCGCAACGACACGCTCTGTCGCCAGAGCATGCCAGAGCAACTCGCGCTTGTCGGTTCTGGTGCCGTCAAGATTCGAGCCATAGGACTTCTCAAAATACGCCACGAGATCAAAGTGCTCGAGGATCCGATCCACGTAGACTTTCGGCTTGCTGGAAGCGACAAAGAGTCTCAGGTCGCACTCCAGAAGTGAGGATAATGCCGCAGGAATCCCGGGGTAGACTTGATTCTCGAAGAGCCCGACATCACCGAACCGCTCTCGATAGAGATCCACACCCTGCCCGGCGCGCTCGACACCGACCAGTTTCTCGAAACTGTCGATCAGAGGCGGGCCGATGCACCACTCGAGCGCATCCTGCCCGGGAACAGGCTCACCCAGCCGCTCGAGCGCGTACTGGATACAACCGGTAATCCCGGGCTTCGGATCGGTCAGAGTTCCATCAAGGTCGAAGAAAACGACACTCGGTGCTCGGGGGGAAGTCGGCATGGGGTCGGCGCGCGGTCGGCGCGCGGTCGGCATGGGGCGCCGCTCCGCTCAGCGCTCGGTGTGCGTCCCCATGCGACCGGCGATCAGATTCAGGTCAAGATAGGTCTTCATGCCCGGGTTCGGCGCGTCGCAGACCAGCGGGACAGCATTCACACAATGGAAACCGGTGGTCTGGATTCCCTGCGCGGTACGCTCCTTTTGCTCAGACGCATCAATCTGCACGTCGAAGATGAGGTTCACATCACCCTCGATGCGAATTCGCCAGCCCGAGTCCCGCGGAATATCGAGCTTGGACTCCAATCGGGTCTGGTGGAGATCATCCATGAACCAGATCTGCTCCTCGACAATCTCGGTTCCCTCACGGGTCTGAGCGACGTGCCGGCTGCGGTTCAGAGCGATCGTCCCCTTCTCGATGACCCCGGCTGCGGTATCGATATCCTGGTTGGCCAGAACATACTCGTTGTCGCTTTCATAGTCGATGATCTCGCAACCGAGCCCCTCGGCGATCATGTCGATCGGCTCATACCAGCTGTTTGCCAGCAAGGCCTGAATGGGATTGTCCTTGGCCGTCTCCGGTGTCTTGCCCAGATTCATGACCTCACGGATAACCGGCTCTGATGCGTAGTCGCGGCAGTCTCCGTATTCGGTGATCGTGATCCGGTCGATACGGTTGCACCATCCGCTGAAGGTCAGTGGAAACCGCTCGGCGATGCCGCCGGGGTTGCAGCCCGACGCGTGCAGGTTCACGCCACCCGTGCGACATGCCTTTTCGATCTGCGCGGTGACTTCCGGGTTTTGCTTCCAGGGGAACCAATAGGGGCAAGGCGTGATCACGTGTTTGCCGGACTCGAGGATCCGACACATCTCGTCGAGATCCCATGGCATCGGACAGTAGATCACGCAGTCCGCATCAGCCGTGAGGATCGCATCGACATCCTGAGTGGCCAGCACACCGGTCGCGGGGAGACCGACGAGTTCGCCGGCGTCCCGGCCGGTCTTCTCATCACTATAGACCTTAACCCCGGCCAACTCGAGCTGCGGGTGTTCGATGATGCGTTTCAACGCAGCACTGCCAACGACTCCCGTTGCCCACTCAATCACGCGGTATTTCTTCACGATGCTTCCTCCTGAAATCGCCGCCACCGAAACACATCGGTGGTCGGCTCAAAACAGCTCTGATAAAAGTTCTTTTGCCCCAGACTGGTGCCGACCGTCAACTCCCGACCAGGCGGCCGGAAGTTCTTTTTCAGATCAACGACTCGCTGGCGCGCACACCATCCCCTCGAACCGGGATCGCTCCATGACCGCGATCCACCATCGCAGCCGAACCAGTGACAAACGAGGCGTCTTCGGGAAGAAGGAACGCGAACCCATCGGCGATCCCGGCCATGCTCGCGGGGTCCCAAACCCGATCAAAAAAAATCGAATGAGCGAATCGCTCCCTTCGCCATCGAACAGGCCTCTAGCTTCGGGGCCGGGGGCCACCACCGCTACCCGGCCAGCGCGAACTCCCGATCGTGTCGACAAACGGCCAGAAACCGTCGGGGTCCAGCTTGCCTTCCATGGTGATATCGCGCGATGTCGGCATGGCCGTCGAGAGCCAGGCGCTCGCCTCGCCGTGGTTCGGCAAAAGCTCGGCGATCGGATCCCAGGGGCTTTCCAACAGACGCAGCTCCCCTTCGACCGTATCGCGGTGGATGGGCTGGTAATCCGTCTTCACTTGTACGATATGCGGTGGGAAATCGTAAGCTTTCTCCGCGCCGCCTACAGCGCGCGAAACCTTGATCCACCACTCCCGCTCGACCTGCTCGGCCGGCAACTGCGCCTCGCCAACGGTTTTCCCGCGGTACTCAAGAAAAGTATATCCCTGATGCGAACAACGAGCGCGTACGGAATCGCCGAGACGGAAGAACTCGATATCGCACGGATATTTCGGCTGCCCGTTCATATCCTTGCTGATATAGATCGCTGACTCCTGATCAATCCCGTAGCCCAGCGTGTACATACCAGGCGTGCCCTCATAGTCCGCATCGACCGCGATCACGATGCCGAATTCCGGCTCGTCGGGGACCGGATAGCAATAGATCGAGAGGTGCACGTTCGAGGTGGCGCTCGGCTCCAGACCGGGCGGAAGCAGAGCTGCGATATTCTCTTTTGCCGTCGGGTAGTCGATCTTGAGAACCGGCCAGCCAAGAATATCGCCGGGGTTGCTTCGAAGGTCCTTCTCTTCTGCCTGCATGGGCTCTAGCTATCCTGCGGAGACAACCCTGGTCAACGGGATCGAGGCGTTATCCGTCGAGGAGCCCGCCATGGGCGACCTCGCCAGCCGCGAAGGATCGCTCGACATCGATCCGGCGCGAAATACAACAACAAAAGTTCGGCGGGACAAGCCGCACCGCTGCGAAGCCAAAGGAGGCCCGGCATCATGTTGAGTTGACCGTCAAGTTCATTCGAGCGAGGATCCACCTGCGATGGCCACCGATATCCAAATACCTTGGCGCAGAAAGCGGAGGTGGCAAGTCACGGGCCTTGTCGGGGCTTTCGCGATTTTAGAGATGGCCGCGCTGTGGATTCTCTCACCCCATACTTTGAACTTTCCCGATGCTTTCCATTACGCAGAGATGGGGCGTCAACTCTATCGCGGGGAAGGCTTCACCTCTCTACAAACCTACCCCTACATACTCTCCTGGTACGAGAGTCATGGCGTTCCTCTGACGCCACCGTGGCCCAATGTGGCCCGCTTTCCCCTAATCACGATTCTATATGCCGCAGTCTTTCATCTCACCGGCCCGACCGTCGAGGGGGTGCTCCTGACGGGTGCCATCGGGTTTGTCTTTTTGGCGCTCGGCGTTACCGCCCTGGGGGCCCGACTTTTTTCACCCGTGGCCGGGCTGATCGCGGGCCTCGCCGTTTGTTGTAACTCTTGGTTGATTTTTTTCGTATTCTCCGGGCTACTAGAGACTTGGGCCGCCGCCCTTATCGTTGCGGTCGCATGGGCACTGCTCTCCGCACACCGCAGCCTGCAGCAATCCGTATTGCTGGGGCTGTTGCTCGCTCTGTCCTTCCTGCTGCGGTACGACCTGCTCGTGCTGGTCCCTGCAGCCTTCGTCTCGTTGGCTTTTTCGCACAGGCGAGTCCTCTGGCGATCCACCCTCGGCATCGTATTCGGTTTCTCCGCACTGGTCCTGCCTTGGGTCGGACGGAACCTGACCGTGACTGGTGAGCCGGTGGCTATGCTCTCGATCGACCGGAATCTTTTCCGAGCGTCCGAAATGGGCACCGACCCCTATGCAAGCCGGCTTACGTCGTCATTCCTTGACCAGTTGATCGAGAATATCGGCATGATCTCCGGGAAGCTGTCGTCCTGGACCTACGCTTTTCAAAGGCCGGAATTGTTTGCCGGAGAAGGCCATCTTTGGATTGCCCTCGCGGCCGCAGCCTCGATCTTCTGGGTCGGAAAGCATCGCAGGCGACAGGTTTGGATTTTCTTGGCGTCCTCCTACGGGCTCCGAGTGCTGCTGCTCTCTCTGATGCACCATGAACGACGTTTCTATTCGAGCTTTGTCCCGATGGTGTTGTTGTTGGGTATCGGCGGATTGTGGGTGCTGCTGGTCGAGCAGGCATTGCCGATGGTGGAACGCTTGCGAGGACACCACACCTCGCTCGCCGCGAGGCGATTTGCGACACGCGCGGTGCTTTGCGTGGCCGCTGTCTATTTCCTGGCAGGAATGGCCGACTATGCGCGTCTGGGCCGCATTGCGCTCGGCGCAGATTTTTCAGAAGGGATTCTCACGCAGGAAGCAAAGCGTCGTGAACTAAGGAAGGCCCTACCCGATTCGGGAATTGTGGCGACCTCGGCAACCGAGATCGTATCCTGGGAGGCCGGGCTCCCGGCGGTGAAGGTTCGCGCGAACCGAGATCTGCGCGAACTCCTCAACAGTGATCTCAAGATCGAAGCGCTCTACTACCCTGAAACAGCGACACCATGGCTACTTTTGCTCGAAATTGACGAGCAGTTCGAACCCGGCCCCATCCTCTCGAATCAGAAGCGGGTCTGGAAACGCATCCCGTAAAAGGCCTCCAACCCGCTCCCGGCATCGGTCCGGCTCCAGCGAAAATATCAGGGGCGGTGTGCGCAATCATGGCCTGGAATCGAAATCCCGGATGAATGTCGTTTCCGATTCCGGGAGGAGGCCGCTCCCACAAGACGACGGAGTCGGCCTCCCTGTTCAGGGCCGCACAGGCAGCGGCCAGACACCTGCAGGATCAGCCAGCGCCAAGCGCCACCGAAAACAGGTACATGCAGATACCGAATCCGGCGAGAAAAATCAGCGAGCGCAGCTTGTCCAGATCCGCAATATAGACCGGGACGTATGCAATACGCAGAGCCACGAAGATCGTGCTCAGGGTCGAGATACTCTCCAAATCGGCACCACTGATCAAGACGGCGAGAACAGCGGCACTGAAGACAGCGAGAGCCTCCCAGGTATTGCCTTGCGCCGCACTCGCCCGTGCACCCGGACCGGTGAGTTGCATCGTCTGGATGCGGGGCTCCTTATTGTCAACGTTCCCAAGTTGCTTCTGCTTGTAGTAGGCCGCAATCCACGCACAGAGCAATGGAATGACCGACAGGATCAGCAAGCTCGCGATAACTGTTTTCATGATTCTCTCTCTCTTGTCCAAGGAACAATTGCGCCCAAAGCTGCAGGTCGGGGCGGACGCCACAGACGCCCCTTCTGACCTAACCTCGGTGGTTTCGTCAAGCTCAAGCCCGCCAACCACCCCGGCAGATGCCTGCTTTCGGAGATGCCCGTGGCGCAACCAAGGCCGGACGCTCAGTGATCGTCGACCGCTGGCGGTGCGCCAACGTCCTCGGCCGTACGAATCTTGCATTCGTTCATCCCCAGCGCGGCGCTGATGCGGTGACGGTTCCGGGCAACGATGGCGTAGCCGAGCATCTCGATACCGATGAGCGGGAAGAGGAGGTAAAGAATGACCACCAGCGGCTTGAAAGGCGGCAGCCTCCACAAGAATCGATTCACCGCGAAGGCACCCTCGACCACCTTGCCTTCCGAAGTGATTAGCTGAACGGCACGCGTGCAGTCGGCCCAGTTGAGCCCATACGGCGCAAGCTGCTCCTCGCTGAACTCGAAATAGGGCTCGACGCGAAAATAGCGACCGCCGTCCCGCTCCGCGGCCCACTCCGCAAGCTTGCTGCAGACCCCGCAGTCTCCATCAAAGAGCAGCAGGCCCCTGTCTCCGAGATCGATCATCCTGTTTCTTTTTAGATCCCTCGCCACCCCTTGGCCAGAGGTCCTACCGTGCTTTTCTGGCCGTTTCTGCCGCCCGGGCGATCTTTCCGAAATTTCCCGAAAAGAACAGCCGCAACGGTGACGAGGAAAAATCCCGTTCGGCCGCTGCCTGGTCAATCTGGAAGGTCAAGGCCACAATCTCTTTGCTATCCTGCGAAGTTTATTTTCTACTTCAGCGATGCATTCTGACACAGGGGCCGGGCGCCTCGCTCTGGCATGTTCGCAGACTGGTATCACCAACTATCGAAAATGGCGCCCCTCAGCGCTTTACGAACCGCTGCTTTGAGAGCGATGGCGTTCGGTTCGCTTTTGGGCTCGAGCGCATTGGCCGCGGACACTTCAGTCGACCGCAGGGTGTACTTCGGAGATACGCATGCACACTCGGCATATTCGAGTGACGCATTCGGGTTCGGGAATCGCCTTCCTCCGGAAACTGCCTACAGGCTCGCACGTGGCGATAAGGTGGAGCACGTTGGTGGCTACAAAGTGCAGCTGAAATCTCCGCTCGATTTCTTCATGCTGACCGACCATGCCGAGATGATCGGCATTGCGCAGATTGCCAGCGACCCGGCAACTACCCTCTACCAGACGTCGCTTGGCAAAGATCTGCGCGACCCGGATCAGAAGGCAGGTGGGGCCCGGTTTCTGAATGCGTTGCAAACCGCTGCTGGAACCGGCGTCGTCCCCGAGGGGTACAACAACGATTCCACCCGAACCATCTGGCAGGCGCTGGTAGAACTGGCGGAGAGATATTACCAACCCGGGACCTTCACGACCTTTGCCGCATTCGAGTGGAGTTCGATGCCCAACGGCGAGAACCTGCATCGGAACGTCATCTTCCGTGACGCAAAAAAGGTACCCGACCTGCCTTTCTCCGCTATCGATTCCACCAAGCCCGAAGACCTCTGGACCTACCTGGAAAACGAGCGCGCCCGAGGGAACGATAATCTGGCCATTCCCCATAATGGGAATATGAGCAATGGTCGGATGTTCCAACCCGTAGACTCCTGGGGCGCACCGATCTCGGCCGAATACGCCATGCGGCGCATGGCAAACGAGCCCCTTTTCGAGATGATGCAACTCAAGGGGACCTCCGAGACGATGCCCAGTTTTGCGCCCGAAGATGAGTTTGCCGACTTCGAGTTGCTACCCTTCAGTCTCTACAGCTGGCAGCGGATCGAGCAGCAGAAGACCTCATATGTCCGCGAGGCCTACAAGTCCGGACTCCGTTTTCAGGAAACGATTGGAGCCAATCCCTTGAAGTTCGGGCTCGAAGGCGGCGATGATCACGGCTCGACGCATACATGGGAGGAGTTCAACTATCACGGCGGGCCTGCCGTACTCGACTCCACACCGGAAGACCGCATGACCGGCACAATTCCCCTCGCGGGTGCGGCCAAAAACCTGAATGCTCGGCTGTCAGCCGGCGGAATCACGGGGGTTTGGGCCGAGGGCAATCATCGGGACGCAATTTTTGCAGCCATCGACGCAAGGAAACCTTCGCTTCCTCCGGAGTAAAGATCGTACCGCGTTTCTTTGCAGGGTGGAATTTCGAGACCGAACTGACAGCGCAGCCGAATTGGGTACAACAAGCCTACGCGACCGGTGTGCCCATGGGGGGCGACCTCAACCCACAAGCGGCGGGCAAGAAACCTTCGAGTGCGCCGACGTTCGCGGTCTCGGCCCTCCGGGACGTCAATAGCGCTCCGCTCCAACGCATCCAGATTATCAAAGGATGGACCAAGGACGGCGAGATGATGGAGAAGGTCTACGATGTCGCCTGTTCCGACGGCGGCGAGGTCGATCCGAACACGCACCGCTGCCCGAACAATGGAGCCGAAGTCGACCTGAGGACCTGCGCGATTTCGTCCGACAAGGGAGCGGCTACTCTTGCGGCCACCTGGAAAGACCCGGATTTCGATGCATCGGTTCCAGCCTTCTATTATGTGCGAGTCCTCGAAAATCCGGTTTGCCGATGGAGCACGCGAGACGCCATTGCGTTGGGCGTACCGCCCCCGGATGTCGTCGCGCCCATCATCCAGGAACGCGTATGGACCAGTCCTATCTGGTACACCCCTTCTCCAGAAACATTAGAAGGTCGCGAACTGTTGCGACAATAGATGCAACGAGGCGATAGCCGCCTGTCTCGTCAGCGGAGAAAGAGCTGGTAGGCCGGGTTGTCCGACTCGTCGACCCAGCGGTAACCTACGCCATCGAGAAATCCATGAAACTCGTTGGTTTCGGAATCTGGCACCTGCATGGCCGCGAGAACGCGCCCGAAGGCGGCTCCATGGTTCCGATAGTGAAAAAGAGTGATATTCCATCGATGCCCCATGGCCTGCAAGAACTGCAGGAGCGCACCGGGCCGTTCCGGGAACTCGAAGCGGACGAGTCTCTCATGCGCCGCCAGAGCGCGGCCGCCAACCATGAAGCGCACATGCGACTTGGCGAGTTCGTTCTGGCTCATGTCCACGACCGGCAACTCGGCTTGCTCCAGCCTGGTTCGAATCTCTTCGCGTTCCTCGTCGCCACGCTGCAAACCGACCCCAACGAAGATATGTGCCTGCTCAAGATCGCCGATGCGGTAGTTGAACTCGGTGACAGGGACAGCGCCGAGAATCTTGCAAAAAGACTCGAAGGCACCCGGGCACTCGGGGATGGTAACGCCGAAAACTGCCTCGCGCGCTTCACCGAGATCCGCGCGCTCCGCAACGTGACGGAGGCGATCAAAGTTCAGATTCGCTCCGCTCTGAATCCCCACCAGTGTTTGCCTGCGAATGCCCTTCAGTTTCACGTAGCGCTTGATCCCTGCGACAGCCAAGGCTCCAGCGGGCTCTGCCACGGAACGCAGGTCATCAAAGGAGTCCTTGATCGCCGCGCAAATCTCGTCAGTCCCCACAGTAACCACTTCATCCACGGTCTCGCGTGCAATACGGAATGGTTCGTCCCCCACCTGTCGGACAGCGACTCCATCGGCAAACAAGCCGACGCGGTCGAGAGTCACGCGAGTATCCGCATCCAGAGCCGCCTTCAGGCAAGCCGCATCCTCGGGCTCCACACCAATCATCTTCACCTCCGGGTAGAGATGTTTTACGTAAGCCGACACCCCTGCGATGAGACCACCGCCTCCAACCGGGACGAAGACGGCGTGAAGAGGCCCGCGGTGCTGTTGCAGGATCTCCATTCCGATTGTGCCCTGGCCAGCGATCACGTCGGGGTCGTCGTATGGATGCACGAAAGTGAGACCCTGCTCTGACTCCAGCTTCCGAGCGTGAGTATAGGCATCGTCGTAACTGTCGCCCACGAGCATGGTCTCTACCCCACGGGCCTGGACCGCTTGTATCTTGATCGAAGGTGTGGTCGTGGGCATGACGACCAGTGCCCGCAGTCCCAGCTTCTGCGCGGCCAGAGCCACTCCTTGCGCGTGATTGCCAGCAGAGGCAGCAATTACACCATCGGCACGCTGTCTTTCCGTCAGCTGTGCCATCTTGTTATACGCGCCCCGTAACTTGAAGGAGAACACCGACTGCAGGTCCTCACGCTTGATCAGCACCTGATTCCCAAGACGCTCCGAAAGCCGCGGCGCGAGTTCCAGTGGCGTGCGCTCGGCTACGTCATAAACGCGCGCCTTCCGGATCCGTTCAATATAGTCTTCGATCACTGGAACCCCCTGCTTGCACTGCGCAAGCCTCGCCGCCTGGCGAAACCGCTGAGCCGGAAGCACACTGCTCGCAAGGGGAGCAAAACCTGCAGGAGGCAGAAGCTCCATGGAGATGATTCATGTCCGCTTATACCCCTGCGACGAAGCTCTGCGGAAGAGCCAGGCTCTGATCTTGTCCGACATTCGGCTTCCTCGGACCCTTACCTGAGCGATTGATCCGCTTCGACTGGAATCTTGTCGCTCGGGATTCGCGATTTCCCGTCTTGCACTCAATCGCGCAGAACGACAAAACAAGTATATGAAGAATAGTGCATTTGGAGCAGATCGTAGCGGTCGTGGGCACCCGGCCGGTTTCCTGATTGCCCTCAGCCTCTTGCTGATCGCGAGCTGTGGGGACTCCGACTCACAGCCGGTCCTGACCGAGCCGACCGCACTCCCGGAAGCACTCTCCGGACTTGATGCCAGCTTTCATGAAGCGATCGCCTATGGCCCCTCCGACGAGAAAAACCTCTTCGATATTCTCCTCCCGAACAACAAGGATCGAGCTCCTCTGGTGATCTTCTTTCATGGCGGAGGCTTCGCCAGTGGTTCACGGTCGTCGGCGTGGGCCAATGGCTGGGCTGCCCGGATCGAGAGACTGATTGACATGGGAGTCGCGATCGCGAGTGTCGATTACCGATTTCTCAACCGGTCCGAGGGTGTCGGCGTACTCACTCCTCTGCAGGACGGAGCCCGCTCTGTTCAATTCATCCGCCGCTATGCCGCGGAACTGGGCGTCGACCCCAATCGCATCGTGCTCGTCGGAGCTTCAGCCGGCGCCGGCATGAGCCTCTGGATCGGCGCAAACGACGACCTCGCCGAACCTTCTCGCACCGACCCGGTCCTGCGGCAATCGACGCGAGTCCGCGGCGTGATCCTGCTCGAGACGCAGGCAACCTACGACGTGGCCCGATGGAGCACGGATGTATTTCCCGATCTCGGCATCGGCGTTCTCGAGGGTGCGAAGCTTCTGGGACTCGAGAAACGGCTTCTCGGTTTCTACGGCATCTCCGAACTCGAGGAGTTTGATTCGCCCGAAATTCGGGCCTACCGGGCCCGTGTCGACATGCTCGCACTTCTGACAGCAGACGACCCCCCCATTTTCGTCCGCAACAAGAACCAACCGAATGAATTCCCGACCAGCGTGGCCCTGCTCTTTCACCACGTAAATCATGCAACCACGATCGCGGACCGCGCCCGCGAAGTCGGAGTTGAGCACCTTCTCTATGCCCCCGTTCTGGGCATCGAGCACCCCAGCGGCGAGGACGAAGTCGACTTCGCATTGCGAATGCTCGCACCATAGACGCGAATACTCGGACGGGCTTCTCGAGAGCCAGCAGGGGATTGCCCTTCGGCGTGCGAACAAGCCCTCGACGATTCGAACAATCGCGCGACGCTGCGCCAGGGGTTGTTCGAAACCGGTTTCTTCCATCTTCGTGACGCTACCCTGCCCACCGAATGACTCGTCAGACTTCAGGCGGAGACCCAAGCGTTCTTCCGCGAAGGCGAATCGCGAAAATGGAGTTTCGAGGTGCTCTTCGCGGCTACGCTGCGATCCGAGAAGCGCATACCGCCGCGAAAGCGCAACGCTTCTACCAGCCCAACATTCTCCAATCCTGCATTCGCCGAGGTCTGGGAGAGCTACTTCGCGCCCTCGCTACCCAGCGGCACCATCACCTCTTCGCGGAAGCGCGCCAACTCATCGGGCAAGGATCCGTCAAGGCGGCCCTTGGGCGGAAGCACCACGACGCGCTCGGCACCCAATTCGGCGCAAAACTCCGCTGTCGCCAGCGCCGTTTTGGCATCACTCGTACTGGTCAGCGTCAGACTCACAGCATCACGCGGGCGACCGGCCTTTTCCGCTTCGTCCTGCACGACCGGCCACAATTTTCCGAGTTCCTCGGCATCGGGCCCACGCGTGGACCAATGGGGATAGAACTCGTCACCGTACCGCCCGGCCCGGCGCGCTGCGAATTTGCTGTGACCGCCGATCATCAGCGGAATTCCCCCGGTCTGCACCGGCTTGGGATAGCTGAGCACGCCCTTGAAATTGAAATACTCGCCTTCGAAATGAGATATGCCTTCCGCCCAGAGCGCGCGCATCACCCGGATCCACTCATTCGCGCGGCGGCCGCGGTCCGAGAAGTCCTGTCCCAGGTCCTCGACCTCTTCCTTCACCCAACCAATTCCCATCCCGAGCGTCAGGCGACCTTTGGAGTATTGATCCAGCGTAGCGACCTCCTTGGCAAGAATTACCGGATGGCGCTGCGGCAAGATCAACATCGCGGTACCCAATCGGATCTTCTCCGTCGCCGCCGCGAGAAACATCAACAGCAGAAGCGGGTCGGGCATATTGGAGTCCGCGGGCAAGGGCGTACGACCCGTGGTCTTGTAGGGATAGCGCGAGTCATACTCGGTATGCATGACCGCATGATCGATCGTCCATAGCGACTCGAACCCCAGAGACTCGACCAACTGCGCATAGCGCACGACAAAATCGGGGTCACCGATCGGGCCCATTTGCGGGGGAGGAATACGGATTCCGAATTTCATGAAACTTTACCTTTTCGACGCAACTTCAGTGTGGGCGATGAGAGACCCGCGCGGAGCAACTCCACCGCCGCCTCCACCATACCGTCCGAGCGTTCGATCACATGATGGCCGAACAGAGATCGAACCAGACCATGGGTCAGGATCTCGAGCACGCGTGCCATGCCCATGACCTCCAGAGTGTGTTCGCGAGCGCCGCAAAAATGTTGGCGGTACGAGACCTTTCGTCGGGTATCAGCTAGGCCAGCGCGGGTGCGCCCTCGGAACGCACTTCGTCGTAAGCGGGCAGATCGCCGAGGCGCAGATGTTCACGAACCTCTTCGAGTGGCTGGGTGAGCAACTGCTCCCAGTCCTGCTCGGGGAACCACGCTGCCTTGCGGCCACGGCGATAACCCGCGCGGATCATGGTGCGAGCCGACGGGTTGTCTTTTCCCGATCGGATATAGGCCATCAGAACGATCGCTCCGATCCCGCGATTGCGGGTCTGTGCCCAGGTGAAAGCGAGCAACGAGGCCTCGCCCACCAGATCCCGATTGTAGCCGGTCAACACGTGATGCAGATCATGGGTGTCGCGCAGTCGTGCTCCGAACCAATAAGCGCCTTTGGGCGCTGCAGGGTCCTGATCGAACTCTTTGCTGGCCGAGGAAAGCCCCTCCGGGGTCAACTCCTCCCGAATCACGAAGTCGAGATAGGCGCGGCCCAGACTTCCGGCCGGCATTGCGCCCAGTGCGTCTCGATCGTTCAGGAGCGTGACGATATCGGGCTGCTCTTCGATCAGACGCGGACCGTTGGGCGAGCGTCTGAATCGCTTGAAGGAGTTCTCGAACGAACGCCCTGCCAGAGAATCAATAATCTCGAAAACCTGGCTCGTATCATCCGGGTCCCGCATCAAATTACGGAGAGCCCGCCAGGCTGCTCTCGGTCGAACGGCCCGGTCGTGGTAGCGACGACGCTTGGCTGGTGATTGCGATTCAGTCTGTGCTGGTTCCATGGTGTGCCTCCTTGGCAACAGAAAGAGTTTCGCCTCTGGAACTCCGCGATGCAAGGTTTTTCCCCTGCACCTGCATGAGGAAATCAACCGAAAAACTGCTTAAAAAATAAGCCGATCGCCCAACCCCGCAGAGAACCTGCAAGATCCGTTCGGAGAAACCCGCAACAGCGCATAGAGATTGCCATCCGCCGCAAAACCCCTAGAGTCACCCCATGCAGATCACGATCTACGACGCCGTTGTGAAAACCTACCAACAACTCCTGCCCGTAGTGGAGAATTACCTGGCCAAAGGCCGCAGCCATTACGAATCAATCGGCAGGGACCCCAACGTCGCGGTCGACCTGAAACTGACTGACGATATGCTGCCGCTGCATTTTCAGGTGGTGTCGGTCGTACACCACTCAGCCAATGCATTGAAAAGTCTGGAGACCGGCAAGGCCGGTCCGCCGGACTTCTCACTCGCCTTTGATCTGGCCGGCCTGCAGACGCATGTGCAGGAAGCCACCGAAGCTGTCAACGCGATCGACGCGGATGCCTTCAACGCAAGAGCGGATGATCCGGTCGTCTTCGAATTGGGCAAAATGAAAATTCCGTTCAAGTCCAGCGACTTCCTGCTGAGCTTCTCGCTTCCCAACTTCTATTTTCACGCCACCACAGGATACGATCTGTTGCGGATGGACGGCGTTGATCTGGGGAAAATGGATTTCCTCGGCGCGATGCGCGTCAACGCCTGAGACCTCAGCCCCGACCGTTCCACCAACCGTCGACGCTGAACTTGCCCGCACCGGTAAGCACCAGAGCAAGACTGCAGGATCCATAAAGCAGAGCGGGTTCCATTTTATTGAAGGGGTCGCCCGCGTGGGTCACAAAGGCCGCCACGAGCATGGTGATCAAAAGCGGGATCGCGGCCAGTCGCGTGGCCGCACCGGCGATGATCAGGACCGCGCAAATCACCTCGGAAAATACCGCGAACGCCAGCGTCACTTCGGGACCCAAGCCAATCGGGTCGGGGAATTGGTCAGGCTTCTCCAACAGCCTCTGTAATTTGGGCAAGCCATGCGTGAGCATCATCCCGCCCACGGCCAACCTCAAGACCAGAAGCCCAAGACCTTCCACCGCTTCGTTGTTCTTCGCCATCGTATCATCCCCTCAGCTTTGATTTTCCAAAAGAGCCCGATGCGGTCGCAACGGACGAATTTCAGCTTGCGAACGGCTCAGCGCCCGATACCCGGGATGATCCCCGGAATGAAGGTGCTGTCGGGAAACTCTACCAGCTCATTCGGATAGCCTTCTGCAATAAAGTACCAGATCTGTGCA
The DNA here is from genome assembly GCA_029248525.1 of Candidatus Binatia bacterium. NCBI lineage: Bacteria > Candidatus Binatota > Binatia (SeqCode) > Binatia bacterium. The sequence goes on along the minus strand of JAQWJE010000049.1, from coordinate 864,741 downwards.
CCAAACATCTCGTTTCCGGTGGTAACCCCACCCGTGATCGAGCAGGCATCGCAGCTACCATCGCCCGCACCCGGAGACGAGTCGCAGGCGGCATCATCGCCGGCCTGGTTGGCAACTCCATCATCACACTCGACCTCATACATCCCCTCGTTCACACACTGCGTCGGTTCACAAAGGCCGATATTGGGACCCAATCTGCCGATCGGAACCGCGTATTCGATATCCGACGCGCGCGTCACCTCGTCCGGAACAGGATTTCCGTCTTCGTCCACTCCGTTTCGAAAAAGCGAGCAATAGGTCAGTGTCCGCTCTGCGGGGTCCGGATCGAGAAACGCCATGGGCTCGTCGAAAAACAAGTTCAGGGGATCGTTGTAGATGTAGCTGTCATAGATATGCGTGCCATCGGGCATTTCGTACCAGAAATGTTTACCCCGACTATGCGTATGGGACGACAGCCCCGTCACCATCGCACCCATTGGCAATACGGCGCGCTCGCAAAGAACCTGCTCGGTATAGGGCGCAGCCCCTTCACCGATCAGCCTCGGGATTCCGAATAACGTATCAAATCCGCCAGCCTCGAGTTGCGGATACGACCGGTCGCGAGCAAATCGAAGGTTGAATCGACCACGCAGAATGTGGTCGACGGCAGTCAGGTTGAAGGAATGAGAATTCCACAACATGACGCCCTCGAGCGGCCACTCCCGGTAGGTTCCCGGGTAGAATTCCTGCGTCGATTGCGCCTGCTGAACCGCCAGCGATTGGCGGGTCAACACCGGAGCGTAGCTATTACAGGCAAGCGAGTCTTCCACCGGAGTGCGACAGAACCCGCGAAGACCGCAAGCCTCTCGTTCGCGCGGGTCACAGACTTCGCCCGCCCGATCCCCTCCGGCACACGACCAGTTCGAGAAATCATCAGGTGTCACTTCTCCGGCCTCGGAAACCGGCAAAAAGACAATCAGGTGGTGACTGAGGGCGTCCTGGCGAACTTCCCAACCGTCAAAATAAAAGACCTGACCGTCCTCGGACTGATATTCCTCGGGAACGACATCCCGGAGATCGTAGTAGGTCGCAAAACAAACTTCTCGCTCGGAGGCCGCGTAAAGATCGAAGCCGGGCATCTGAAATTGCACGCCTTCCGTGGCCTCGGGGGCTTCGAGTGGAATAATGCTCTGCGGTGTCGGCTCCGAGAGGCAACCGGGCAGCAGTTCCTCCGTGCCCAGAACCACGCCGGTCTCCGGCGCACCAGCGACCAGCCATTGCCGCAACAGCTCGAATTCCCAGTCCTCCGGAACAGGACCGGACGGCGGCATCAAGGCAAGACTGGTAATCGAGGGATCGACGTGACCATACATCTTGAGCCACAAGGAGCTGCGCTCGCGAGAGCCCGGGTACACCCGCGCAAAATTCGAGCCCACCGAAGGAACCTCCATCAGATTCTCGTAGGCGAACTCCGGCGTGAGATCCAGATCGCCACTTGCGTTGTCGCCACTATGGCAACCCACGCATTGGTAACGGTCGAAAATGACTTTCTGGACAGCATCGAATGTACTGGCATAAACCTCGCCGGCACATTCCGGAGATTCCGGGACTTCAGGTTCGGCCGGGACCTCGGGCTCGACGGGCTCGACGGGGTTGTCGGGCACCTCTGGTACCTCTGGCACCTGAAGCGTCAGCTGATTGTCGCTGCTACCGCCGCAAGACGAGACGACGAGCACCATGGCTGACGCCGATAGAATGTTTCTCAACTTCAAGAATCTCATAGAACTTTCTCCACGATTGCTCGACGTCCCGACCGGTCAGTCGGTCTCGATTCTTGCAAATCGTAACACGACCCTGACCCACTGCGCTCGACTGTTTTACCATTCAATCCTCTGAGCGACCGAATATCCGGAGTTTTTGCATTCGGCCTCGCAATCACGGCCATCGGGGCATGCTCCCAACGCGACGGGCACGCCGAAATCGCCATCTAGCAGGCAGGTCAGCTCTCGAATCGGAACACATTCAAGTTCGAGAACCGCACTCGAAGCGCCCTCCACCAGGGCGTTCTCGGCAACCCGACAGAGGCATCTCCATGACGATCAATATAATAGCTGCGGGCCGTTACGCAGGCGGGATCCTTGAAGACAGTATCCTCGGCCTCGCGGAGCATCATCTCGAAATATTCGTCATGGGCCTCGCGCCGCACCTCGACACGAGAAGTGCCCCCCGAACGCGCCCGGCGCATGCACCGCAAAATGTATTTCAAATGTGCATCCAACATCGTGAACCAATTGAAGCCGCCCGAATAAGGCCCAACGGTCAGAAAGAAATTCGGGAACCCGGGCACCGCGATACCGGCATAAGATTGGTATCGATTATCGTGCCAGAACTGGCCAAGCTCCACTTCGTCGAGACCAACCACCTCAAAGCTGGGCGCGTTACCTTTCTCGAAGGTCTTGAAACCCGTACTCAAGATCAAGGTGTCCAGTTCATGATGCACGCCGTCATCGGTCATCACCCCGGATTCGGTAATCCGAGTAATCCCCGAGGTAACCAGATCCACGTTTTCTCGATTGAAGGTCTGGAGATATTCATTCGAAAATGCCGGACGCTTGCAACCCAGACCATAGTTCGGAAGCAGTTTTTCTTGCAGCGCCGGATCCTTCACCACCTGACGAACGTATTTCACCAATCGCGCTTCGCCTTGGCGAACGAACGACTTTCGCTTCTGGTAATTCACGACCAGGTACGTTCCGATCTCGAAACCAAGTTCCGTGAAAAATCGTCGAACCCGTAATCCCATCTGGCTGAAGCGGAAGCCTTTTCGATCCTCGGCCGCAATCGCTTCATCATCCTTCGGTCCGACCCAGATCGGGGTACGCTGGAACACGGCGAGGCGTCCCACGTCGGGGGCGATGCTCGGAACAATCTGAACGGCCGAGGCTCCCGTACCGATAACGCCGACCCTCTCGCCACCCAAATCGTGATCGTGATCCCACCGGGCGGTATGCATCGACTTACCGGAAAAATTCTCCAAGCCTTCGATCTCCGGGAGCTTCGGCTGACTGAGGATTCCTGTCGCGGCAATCACATACCGCGACCGGTAGACACGTCCGCCATCGGCCTGCGTGGTCCAGGTATTGGTCTTCGCATCAAATTCGATCTTCGAGACGCCAACCCCGTACTCGATATGCTTGTCGATCTCGTATTTTTCCGAACAGTGCCGGAGGTAGTCCTGAATTTCGGCGCCAGGAGCATAGGTCCGCGACCAGGGATGGTCCATCTCGAACGAAAAGCAATAGGCAATACTCGGAATATCCACAGCAATGCCGGGGTATGAATTGTCGCGCCAGGTGCCACCAAGGTCCTGCGCCCTCTCCAGAATGACGAACGAATCAAAATCGTTCTTCAGAAGTTCAATGCCCGCACCAATTCCGCTGACGCCGGCACCCACCACGACTGTTTCAAAATCGAGTTCCATGCTGGAATCTTTCTAACCATGGAATTTACGCGCCATCCAGAGGTTTCTGGAACGGGATTTTCGCGCCACCGGTGACCTGCCACCCTCCTCATCGCCGGGTGCCAAACTGGCCGCGTTCGAGCAAGATCGGACAGCTTTGGCCGAAGGTACGACCGCACGAATAATGCGGCGCCGTTCTGGAACCACAAGTTTGATCGCGATAAGAATGCGCGCTCAAGGAGAAAACCATGATGCGTCAACTCAGGACTGGGATGTTTTTGTCGATTTTGGCAGTCTTTTCAGGAAGCGGGATCGCAACCGGCACGGAGGATGAATCCGCGGCCGTCCTCGGCTCCCTGCCGGTGCAGCCTTCAGTCATGGAAGAAGATGACGGAGCGATTGCCAGCGGCGCGTCCGAAGCGCCTGCGGCCATACAGTCTCTTTCCCGAATTGAAGAGATCGTCGTCACCGCGCGCAAGCGAGAAGAATTTCTTGAAGACACACCGATTGCCATCACCGCGATTTCGGCAGCCAGCCTCGAGAACTCCAGCATCACCACAATCGACCAAATTCAGGAACTCTCCCCCAACCTGACCATCCAAACCGGCGCCGGAAATCAGGCAGCTCAGATTTCGATCCGCGGCGTCGGCACGCCAGGCGTGGGCGTGGCCTTCGACCCGGGTGTCGGTCTCTACATCGACGGCGTCTACCTCCCCCGCGCCCAAGCCTCGATCTTTGATGTCGTCGATATTGAGTCCGTACAGGTCCTTCGGGGTCCGCAGGGAACCTTGTTCGGAAAAAATACTGTCGGCGGTGCGGTCAGCGTCACCACGATCAAACCGAGCGACGAATTGAGTGGCTTGATTTCAGTCCGGCCCGGGAACCTCGGCGCCATTCGAACACGGGTCAGCCTGAACGTCCCGATCGACATCGGCTGGTTCGAGGACAAGCTGTTTTCCCGCGTGACGTTCTCCAGCCGCAATCGCGATGGCTACGTCTACAACAAGACACGTGACGCTTGGTGGGGCGAGGAAAATGGGTTGAGCTTCATCGGCTCCCTGCGCTTCCTGCCCACTGAGGACATCACGATCGATATAACCGGAAGCTGGTTCAAGGATCATGTTCATGACCCCCTTGGACAATGCGTTGAAGTGCAGCGCAGCGGCCTGGGAAATCTTGAGCCCGGCTTCTGGGACAACTGCAACTCCACAAAGCCTTACGAGATTGCCGCGAACGTCAACCAGATCGCGGCCTCTTCGTCTTGGGGAACTTGGGCCAATATTGCCTGGGCGATTGGCGACGCGGGGCCCTTCTCGGGGATCGTCGCCAAGTCGATCACCTCTTGGAGGCGGCAGCTCAGCCCCAGCATGCTGGATGTCGATGCAACGGAATTCGCGGTCATTCGCGTCGCCAACTTTGGCGGTGGCGGAGTCAATGGTGAAGCCGGCCAGGCGCAGCAAATCCAGCAGGAAGCCCAACTGGCGGCCACAGCATGGGAAGATCGCATCAATCTGGTCGCAGGTGCATTTTTCTTCTGGGAAAGCGCCGACCGGACCAACGGCCTATCGGTCCCTGTCGTCAACCAGAAAACGGCTAACCAGATCCTCACGAATAATTTCACTTGGGCCCTTTTCGCCCAGAGCACCGTGGCGCCCACGGATTGGTTGAGTCTGACCGCGGGCCTTCGCTACACCGAGGACAAGAAGCGCGCGTCACAAATCAATCGCAACTTCGCCACTGAGCCAGATGGGAAAATCACTCTGGACCCCTCTGGGCAGGCCTCTTTTTCATCCTGGTCGCCGATGGCCAGCCTCGCCCTCTTCGCGCCCGAGCCCATTCTGGAGAGGGGCGGTATCGACCATTTGATGGGCTACTTCACCTGGGCCCGGGGCTTCAAAGGTGGCGGTCTCAACGCCGCCCTTGCCGCATCGCCCGAAGACGGACTGATTCCCTACGGACCCGAGAGCCTCGACAACTTCGAGATCGGCGCCAAAACCATCGCCGTCGATGGGCGTCTGACGTTTAATCTATCTCTGTTTCAGAGTTCCTACGAGGATATCCAGCGCAACAGTTTCCAGACTATTCTTGAAGCCAACGATCAAATCACGACAAGGCTGCTGACGCAGAATGCGGCCAGAGCCACCATTCAGGGTGTCGAGGCCGAGTTCCAATGGATTCCGATCGAGGGCGTTTTAATCAGTGGGCTCGTCGGCACTCTCGACGCACGCTACGACGAATTTCCCGATGCCGTTGATGCACGCGGCGGAAGCGACCCTCTCGACCGCTCCGGCCAGCGGTTCATCCGTACGCCGAAATTCAACACCTTTCTCGCCGGGCAGTACTCGATTCCAGTAGAAGGTCCAGCCTGGGCGAGCGGATATATCACACCACGCATCGAGTGGGCATACCGAGCCGCCGAGAGGTTTGCCGAACCAGAGATCCCCGCCGCCCGGCAAGGAGGCTATGGCTTGGTGAATGCCCGCCTGAGCTATGATTTTCTCGACAACCAGGCGCAAATCGCCCTTTGGGGGCGCAACCTCGGGGACAAGATATACGTCAACAGTGCCGTACCGCTCGTCGGACCTATGGGGTTGATCGTCAAAGGCTATGGCGTCCCGCGGACATTCGGCGCCGAGTTGACCTATACTTTTTGATACACTCTGCAGCGACAGAACGGAGCCCGCGCGCGGCTTGGGGTCTATCGCCAACCACGCGGGTTCGCTTCCAGCTCGGAAGTCCTGCGGGACAACTGCTCTGACAGCCTGGCGGCCTGCTCCGGGAAACGCTTGATGAGATTGTGGTTCTCCTGGTCCTGACCCAGCGCCGTGAGCGTCGGCTTGGACCGACCACTTTGACCGGTTGCCAGACGGTATTTGAACTTGTCGTCACGCGCCGCCACGGGGGCATCGCCCCAGACCGGGAAATAGAAAAGCACTTCGTGTGGCGAGGTCGCTCCGCCTTGCCACATCGCAAAAACATCTTCGCCATCGATGATGCGGTCGGCTGGAAGTGGCACTCCTGCTAGCCCAAGGATCGTGGGCAGCAAGTCCGTATTCATGCTCATGCCGGAAATCACACCGCCTGCCCCCAGCACGCCCGGCCAGCGTGCGATGAAGGGAACCAGTTGCCCACCCTCGTAGGTATCGCCCTTGCGACCGCGCAATCCGCCCGGGCTTCCATCGTAATCCGGGCCGTTATCGCTGGTCACAATCACGAGGGTATTCTCAGCCAGACCAAGCCGGTCGATTGCATCGACGATCGCTCCGGTGGAACGATCGAGGTCCTCGACAACGTCGCCGTAAGGTCCCCCGCGAGACTGCCCTGCAAATTCCGGATCCGGAAAATGCGGCACATGCGGAAAGGAATGCGCAAGGTAGAGGAAGAAGGGTTCGTCGCGATGCTTCTCGATAAACGTCACCGCCTCCTCGGTATAGCGTCGCGTGAGCCGGGATTGATCTACCTCGCGATCGCGCGTGAAGGGCTCGTCCTCATCACGAAAGGCATTCATCGGATTCGAGACCTCTGTGGTATCCGCGACTTCGATTTCTCGGTCCCGATAGATATGCAACGGCTGCATATCATTGCTCCAATGCACGCCATAATAAGAGTCGAACCCGAAATCGTTGGGGTGATACCCCGGTAGCGCGCCGAGATGCCATTTCCCGATCATGCCGGTGGCATAACCGGCTGCGCCTAACGCTTCCGCGACGGTAATCTCGTCGGCCGGCAGTTCGTTGCCCACACCGATCACCCGCCGGAGCGTCCCGATCGGTGACTCGTCCGGGAAAAAGACATGCCCCTGAGTGCCTGACCGGATGGGGAACCGGCCCGTCAGCAAGGCCGCGCGGGAGGGCGTACACACCGACGTCGGCGCATAGAAGTTGGTAAGTTGAATGCCCTCACCTGCCAAAGTGTCGATTCGTGGCGTATCGATCAACGCATTACCGTTCATCGAGAGGTCGCCGTAGCCAAGATCATCAAAAAAAATGATCACGATATTCGGTGCGGTCGCGAGGTCCGTACCCCCCAGCGAGTCCAGATACGCCGCTTTCTGCGGCAGATGTTCCGTCGACGGTGGCTGCGGAAAGGTTTTCACCTGCACCCAGCGGACCATGAGAACGGAAGAACCAATCAAAAAGCTTCCCAGAATCAATCCACCGATTACCAGGGCCAAATTTCGCAGCACTCGCATGACGAAGTCTTATATCCCATCGAAAAGCATGGCGAACCACCCCACGATGGGATCAGATGGGGAGTAGCGTTGCCCATCGGCCCCGAGACGTCCCGGGCGCTTGGCCTGAAGGGCCAGCCAGCCTCTCAAAGGACCTTGGGCGAGCCCTGTGGCTCACGCACGCAGGTGGAGCCTGCCGCGCGCGGCGACGCGCACGGCAGGCTTCGAGAGTTCCTAGAAAGCCGTCTGAAAACGCATCTGGTACACGTTCTCGGTGCCCGGCTCGTCGATTCGATCTCCATAGACGTAGTTGAACATCACGCGAACGGCCGGGTTCAGGTACCAGTTCAGTCCGAGCGTCACATCTTCCATGCGGCCACCCTCGATATCGCCGGAATTCAGATCGAGTTGAGAGAACCGCGCTGCAACTTGAAAGGCGCCCCAACCGGAACCATCGCCCCAACCAAAGTCGTTGATCGGCTTCAGTCGCTTGAACTTGGCTTTTTTCCGGTTGTAGGGCCGGTGCTCCCCTGTCAGGAAGTAGCTGGTCTCGACATACCATCCCGAGAACTGCGGGTCGCCGATATATTGCTGGTTCAGGAACGCATGCAAATACTCCGCCTGGAAGGATAGTGGTCCGAGAACGAGAGCAATTTCGGGATCCAGGTAGGTAATATCGTTGGTGATGAATTTTCCGGTATCGACCAGACGGGGGCCGAATTGGGTCGACGGTCGCTGGCGAACCCGGATCTCATCTCCGTTGTGAAAATCAAAAGCGTAGGACAGGCCGAGATGCAGGAACTGCTCGCCCTTCTTGTCATACCAGGGCAGACCGGTCACACGAGCGGCCAGGCTGTAGGAGGAACCGCTATCGAAGGTATCCCCAAGGTCGTCGACAATCCGAAAAGCGCCGGCTGCTGCCGTCATTCGCTTGTCGAAGAAATGCATGAAAGCGGCGATGCCCGGATTGCGGCGCGGCTCGAGGCGCGACTGAAGGCTTCGCTCCATGAAGGTCACGTTGTTGCTGGAGGTCATGCGCTCCAAAGAGAACGGCTCCTTGAACTGACCAACTTGAATCCGCTGGAGCAATGGAACCTTTTTTACGGCGACATACATGTCGCGGAATCCGTCCTTACCGTCGACGAATCCATACTGGAATTTGAAATCGAAGATCTTGTACAACGTCCCTTCGACCTTCAAGCGCGCCCGTCGAAAGCGCACGTTGTTCTGCAAGGAGTCAATGTCAAACTCCTGCTGCAAAGCTTTGCTCGGCGTCAAAATTCCGGCGTCGAGTTGCATGCTGCCGCCAATACGAAACCGGAAGTTTTTGCTATTGCTGCGGAAGCGAACGCCGTTCTTCCAATAGACGCGGAAGTCGTTCTTTTTACCTTTTTTTGATTTCTTCTTTTTCACCGCCGACTTTTCGGTGGATGACTCCGCGGCCACCTCTTTCGTCGTGGCGGCCTGAGTCAGGTCAGCGCTCGCACCCAGCGGCGGCACCTCGTCAGCGGAAGCTGCCGGCGGTGCCAGAAAAAGGGAAAACAAGACAAACGACATGCAAAATGCCACATATCCGGGCGTAGCCACTCGCTTTTGCGAGATGATTCTCATGAATCTGCTCCTTGCGATCTCGGATTTCAGTCCGAGTCCTGCTTGAAAGATCCCGTAGGATCCACGAAATTGATGGTGGCTGCAATCTCCGCGCGCCGCATTGCCAGATACTCTCGCAGCTGCTCGATCAGGCGCTGCCAATCCGCAACATCGCTGCCGCGACGGATTCGCAACCGAACCTCATCGGCGACGTGAGGCGTCAGCAATTGCTCCCAGCGATCCAGCTTTCCGTTCACCACCTGCTCCGAAAACGGACCTGCAAGCATTTCTTCCACAATCTTGCGATAGGGCTCTTGCCGCCGAGCGAGGCTGCGGATCAGAGGGTCACAGGCCGGCGGCATTGTAGGCACCGGTGGGAAGCCCACCGAATGGGGAATGAGTACGCATTCGAGATCAAGATCATTCCAGGGGACATCCACCCATGAGTCCACGAGGGGCGAGCCAAGGCTATTGTCCATATCCCAAGGGACCGGCCAGAGGAATTCTTCCTCAAACGCGGCGTACCAATAGTAGTTGTGATTCCAGGCTTGCCCGTTGTAGGGATCGCCGGCCGCACCGAAAGCGATGAAATGCATCGGACCGTCGTCCGCTTCAAGGGCTCGATCGACGGCAAAATATCTCAGGATATAATCGACGTCCATCCAGCGATCGACAACACGATCGACCGCATCGGGGCCAATCGCCCGCGCTGCCTGAAACTCGGTGATAAAGCCGGACATGACGTCGTGGTTCAGCGTCGCTTCGGACCGGTTGGTCCGAATAGCCGTGTCTACACCCGCCCCGAATTCCGCTCGGATCGTATTAATGAAGTCCGCTTCCGGACTGGGGCGACTCGGCCAGAAGTCCTTGTAGAGATTTCCTTCCCCACCCTCGACTTCACCAAAACGGGACTCGGCAAAGCGACTATCGAGCTCCTCGATCAAGACGAAGATGCCAATGAATTCGTTGTTGATCTCCAACCGTACGAATGCGACCCGCGACGACGCGACTCCGAAATCCTGAAACATCGAGTACCCCAGAGCTTCCTTCATATAGGTGGGGTCCTGATTCATCGCGTGGAATTGGAGCTTCTTGAGGCCCTTCCAGCGACCATCCTGCACAAATTGATTAAAGCTGACCTTGATTCCGAGTTTCGGGCAGACCTTCGGCCCTGACACATCCGTAAGCCCACCGGCCCCGCCGGCCACGCAACCGGCAAAGGAGCCCACACTGCCCTTGTATCGGACGCCGACCGGGCCGATCCGTTCTCCATCAACAACAATTGAACCGGATACGTATTCCTCTCGAGCCGGAGCGGCATCGAGAAACTCACGATTCTCCTCGCTCAACTCGATTGAATATGTACGCACAACGGAATCGTCAAAAAGATATGCGGCCTCGTCCGACGAGCCGTCCCCGACACTCGGGGGTGCGCCTCCTTGCCCCGGGCCGCAAGCGGAAAGCACCAGAAAAAAAAGAAAAGCAATCGATTTGAGCGGGAAATATCTATCGGACATAGCTTGTTCCGGATCTTCAGTAGTCGATGCTGGCTGCGATCTCGACACGTCGAGTGGCCAAATGGTCACGTAATCGCTGCACCTCGCCTTGCCATCGTGCCAGATTGCCTCGACCTCGTCGGATCCCGGCCTCGACTTCCTCGACCACGTAGGGGGCCAGCAGTTCCTCCCAGCGAGCTATTTTCCCAAGCACAACTCTATCCGAGAAGGGCCCCTCGAGCATCGCCACAACGACCTTGCGATAGGCTGCTCCGCGCCTCGCGAGACTTCGGACCAGTTCGTCGCAGGCGGGGGGAATACTCGGTGGAAAAAATGGCAAGATATTCGCCTTGAGAAGACACGGCGCCTCAAGGTCGTTCCACTCATCCTGGATCCAGGCATCGGTAATTCCGGCACCCAGCGTGAGATCCAGATCCCATGGCACGGGCCATAGAATGGCGATGTCCAAGGCGGCGTACCAATAATAGTTATGGTTCCAGCCGATCCCCGTATACTCAGACCCCACCGGTCCTGGAGCAAAGAAATGCAGTGGCCCATCGTTGGCTTCCAGCGCCCGGTCCACAGCAATGTATTTGTGGAAGTATTCGATGTCCATCCAACGGTCGACGACCGCGTCGACCGCCTCTTCACTGATCTTGAGCGCTTCCTGAAATTCGCGAGTAAACCCGACCATCGTATCGTGATTCAGCCCTGGTTCTTCCCGGTTGGTGCGCAAGGATCCATTCAGGGTCACGTCAGGCCGGATCCCGGTGATGGCTCCCTCTGCCAAATCGGGCCGTCCGGGCCAATAGTCTTTGTAGAGATTCCCTTCGCCGCCCTCGATGTCTCCAAAGCGGGATTCGGTGAAGGTGCTGTCCAGCTCTTCGATCAGGATGAAGAGGCCAAAGAACTCGCCGTTCATCTCAAGCCTGACGAAAGCTGTTCGGGGAGATCCGACACCGAAATCTTGAAACATCTGGTACCCGAGAGCTTCCTTCATATAGCTCGGGTCCTGATTCATGGCATGGAATTGAAGCTTCTTGAGCCCTTTCCAACGACGCCCCTCGACATAAAGGTTGAAGCTGATTTTCATGCCCAGCTTCGGACAAACCTTCGGACCCGAAACATCCAGAATCCCGCCGGGCCCACCACCAACACATCCGGTAAAAGAACCGACCCCGCCCTTGTAGCGAATGCCTACAGCGTCGATCCGTTCGCCTTCGACAACCAGCGCTCCCGGCACATATTCCTCACGAGCAGGCGAAGAATCCAGAAACGCCAGATTTTCATCGCTCACCTCGATCGAGTATGTTCTCACAACCGAGTCATCAAAAAGGTAGGCCCCCTCGTCGCCTGATCCGTCGCCAACGGTCGGTGGCGCACCACCTTGCCCCGGGCCGCAAGCGGCGAGAAGAAGCGAAAAAATAAAAAGAAAGACATTGGATCGTTGAACATTATGCGGCATTGAGAACTCGATTTGCTTTAGGCAACCACGTAAAAACGCGGGAGTTGCGATGAAGGTACTATCTTTGGAATACTAGGGCTGTTCCCGAGCCGCAACTTTCGCGTTATGCAAACCGATCGCACACAAACCACATGCCACGGCGCCTGCGTACACACCTGCAGGACTGTCGCGATCGTTCTCGGAACCTCATGACGAGTACCAAAACCGCTCTTCCGGACTGGATGCCGGAAACTCTGGGGCGATTCCCCGAAGCAACCGCCGCCCTGCTGGAGGAGCGGGCGCTTCTCCAGCGCGTGGACACGAAATTCATCCTCAACTCCGACGCGCTGCATCAAGTCCTGCGCCAAGTTCACGGTAAATACGCGCTACTGACGGCCGAAGGAGCGACAGCCGCCCAATACAAGACGCTCTACTTCGACACTCGGAACTATGATTGCCTCCGCGAGCACCACCGTGGCAGGCGACCGCGTCATAAAATACGGATCCGTCACTATCTCGATCGAAAATTGACCTATCTCGAAATCAAGAACAAGACGAATGCCAACCGAACGATCAAGGCCCGGCAGCAGATTCCCTTCTTGCAAGAGACGATCGGCCGCAACGAACGCAGTTTCATCAACGAGCACAATCCGATTGCTGCCGAGAGCCTCCAGCCAAGCCTCCGAACCGACTTCCATCGGATTACTCTGGTCGGCCTCGAGACCATGGAACGAGCCACCTTCGACCTCGACCTCTCCTTTCAGAAATCATCCGACGACGCCCGAATTCCCGGTGCGGTAATAGCCGAGATCAAGCAGGACCGGTTCCGGGCGCGCTCGCCTGTCATGCTCGCGCTCCGACAAGCGCATGTCTTGCCGGTGTCGATCAGCAAATATTGTACAGCAGCGACTCTGCTGCTCCCTTCGGTTCCGATGCAAAGGTATCTGCCGAAAGTTCGCTCCCTCCAAAGGATGCACAATGACTGAAATCTTGGGCTTATACCCGGACTTTTTCGATTTCCCCGGTTTTGCACGACTAGGGCTTCGCCTCGCTCTGAACCTGGCCTTCACGGCCATGATTGTTCTGGGCGTCTACGTGCGGCGATACGGAAAGAACGAGTACATCTTCACGTATTTCATGTTCAACGCGATCACCTTCGCGCTGTGCTTTCTTCTGCGTAAAGTCCCGATTGAATTGGGTTTCGCATTGGGACTATTCGCCGTCTTTGGCATCCTGCGCTACCGGACCGAAGCTATTCGGACACAGGACCTGACCTATATGTTTGTGGTGATTGGCCTGGCGATTCTCAATGCCGTGGCCAATAAGAAGGTCAGTCTCGCCGAATTGCTGCTGGTTAATGGCTCGATCGTCTTTTTGACCGCCATGCTCGAGCGCCTGCCCATGTTCCGCCGGGACCAGAGCCGTGTCGTTACCTACGACAATATGGACATCATTCGACGCAACGATCGAGAAGCCTTGATCGAGGATCTGCGCACCAGAACCGGAATCAATATCCAGCGGGTCTCGGTCGGCTCCGTAAACCTCCTGCGGGATACCGCTCAGGTAACCGTCTACTTCCCGGAAGAAGACCCGAACTAAACACGAAACCGTTACGAGCAAACGAAGTTCCCATTTGCTTCAGGTTGGAGCATGAACTTCCCACGATCCATTGTGCCGATTCTCCTGAGCTGCACGTTCAGCTTTGCGTGCGCCGCTCAGAACGCACGCGTGCCAGCAACAGCAGACGCTCCGTATATCTTCGCCTGGCCCTTTATCGAAACCAGCGACATGAGTCCCCGCGGCGGAACGACCCGGGGAGAAAAGGTTGCCCTTCAGACGGCAGCCACCACGTCCTGGAAGGCCATCCAGCGAACCGACGCCACGCCACTCGAGCGTGACCGAGCGGCTATTCTGGCAATGGCTGGTGAATACCGGGTGTCGTTCGACTTTTTGGAGACCGTTGTTTTCGAGCCGCCTTTTGAACCCGCAAAACCCTATCGATCATGGGCCACCGAAAAGGTCTACATCATCGAGGATCGCAAGGACTTCATATCCCTTCAGCATATCCTCGAGATGTACGTCGTCGATGCCGACGGCAAGCGTCAGGGACCCTTTGTGCAAAAGCATTGGCGACAAGACTGGGCCTATCAACCCGCAAATATTTACGAATACCGCGGCGGCGAGTTGTGGGCCCGCGCAGACCTTTCTGCGGAAGAACGCGAGGGGCGTTGGAGCCAGTCTGTTTTCCAGGTCGATGATAGTCCGCGTTATGCCGCCGTCGGGCAGTGGCAGCATACCCCCTCCTTCTCCTCGTGGACGAGTGGACCGACCCTGCGACCGCTTCCTCGCCGCGAAAGGAGTGTTCGCTCCGACTACGACAACCTGAGGGCAATCAATCGCCACACAATCCTGCCCCTCGGCTGGGTGCACGAGGAGGACAATCTGAAAACAGCCGGCTCCGGGGATAAGGAAATCACGCGCGCACGCGAGGTCGGTGTGAACCGCTACCAGCCTCTCGCCGAATTCGACTTCCGTGCCGCCGACGAATACTGGCAAGCGACAGCTCCTTTTTGGCAGGATGTACGCACCAGCTGGACAGAGCGCTTCGACAAGAATTCGGAGCTCCAGATACGAAAAAAATGCGACGGAACCTCAGCCTTCATGAAGTTCTTTGAATTCGCTCAGAAACTGCAGAGCGACGCCCCGCCTTCGGCGGAGGCTCGCAGGGCATTCATCGAAAAAACTCTTGACTGCATCACGCAATAGAACTCTTGCGCGATATGCCACGCTGGCGATAGCGTGGCGGCTAACCTTGAGGTCCACATGAAAAATCATTTTCGCACGTTTCTCTTCTCTGTTGGCACCCTAGCGATCCTGCTGGCAGCCTCACCGGTAACCGCGGGGCCTCTTTCACAAGAAGCATCCTGCCTCCTCAAGACCAGTCTTGCCGGAGTCAAGGTCGCCAGAGTTCAAAACGCGCAAAGCATTCGTTGCCTTCTCGATCGAACGAAATATGATCCCGCCGAAGGGGATGGCCTGACCGCACAGGAAGCAGATGACTGCCTGCTCGGAGGGCCCTCCTCGCGTGTGCCGAAAGCTCGCAGCCGAGTCTCGAGCATCGCCGCCACGAAGTGCTCACCGAATCCGTCGTTTGGTTTCTCGACCGCGGACAACATCGGACGAGCGGCCGCCGAGCAATCACTCGGGCTCGCGCAAGATCTATTCGGCAACAACGTCGGCAGCGCGGTCGTTCCCAAAGCGAATGACTCCAAACTTGCCGGGTGTCAGATTGCAGCCGCCAAAGGCACGAACAAAATATTCGCAAAACAATTGCAAGAGTTCAGCAATTGCTTCAAGGACGGCTTGAAATCCAACACGGTCAACGATGCAGCCGCAGTCAATGGCTGTCTCGACGAAGTCGCTGGCGATCCGCAGGGCAAGATCGCGAAATCCATCAGCGGCCTCGGCAAAATCCTCGCACGAAAATGCGATCTACCCGGCATGGCTGATCCCCTCCCCGGCGTCTGTGCCGATGCTGGCGATCAAGCGGCATGCCTCGGCCAAAGAACAGCATGCCGCGCCTGTCTTCAGCTGACAGACGCACATGATCTGTCGATGCGCGATTGTGATCTCTTCGACGACGGAGCCGCAAATCAGAGCTGCATCGAGTGCAATGGCGCAGCTTCTCTATGCGACCGCAGATTTGATGAAGTGGTGTTCCCGACCTCGCACAACGCGATGTCCAATAACACCGAAGGATGGTTGGCTCCGAACAACGAGACGACCACCGTTACTCAATTGGGGTCAGGGATTCGCTCTCTCATGCTGGACGCATGGTACTGGGGCGGCGATGCGGTCCTCTGCCACGGCGGCGAAATCGTACCGGGGCTTGGTTGCGATATCACCGGGCAGAAGCCCCTCGATACCGGCCTGAGCGAACTAACGACCTACCTGGACAATCACCCGCACGAAGTCCTCTCGATTATTTTCGAGAGCTATATCAGCGAGGCCGATATGCTCGCGGACTTCACCAGCAGTGGCTTGATTGCCCATGTATACGCACATAATAGCGGCGACCCCTGGCCCACACTTCGGGAACTGATCACTGCGGACACGCGATTAGTCGTCTTTACCGACGACTCGAATGCCAGCCTCGACTGGCATCATTACGTTTGGCAACACGCATGGGAGACTCATTATTCTTTTACGACACCGGAAAGTCTTTCGTGTGATCCCAATCGCGGGTCGACCGACAACCCACTACATATCCTGAACCACTTCCTGACCGCCCCGCTGCCATCGACCGCGCTCGCCACCAGCGTCAACTTCAATCCCCTGTTCAGGGACCGCGTCCTGACCTGCCAGAACACATCGGGCGCACTACCCAACTTTATTACCGTCGACTTTGAGAATATTGGCGACGTTTATAAAGTAGTCCGCGAACGGAATCGACTGCCGGAACTCTAGCTCGAGGCCCGCACTTTCCTCTCCAGACGGTCACCCCATCAGGCGTAGGCCCGGGCCAAGTTTTTCATCGTGCGATGAAATTCTTCCATCGTCCCCTGAACGACTTCCTCGGCCGAAAGAATGGCATCGATGCGACCGCAGACCTGACCGGATAGCGGAATAGCCGCCTCCATATCGCCGCCGAAATAGAGGTCCTGCAGCGAGGCCATATGCTCCATGACGTTAATGGAGCCCATCGGGGCCAAGGCCGCAGTCCTCTCGGTGCGCAACGCGCGCAGGGCCGGGCGTGATTCCTGATTGAGAAAAACCGTATCCGTCTCTTTCGCGCCCAACACGGCCTGCTTCCAGTTCTCGTGAACGGGCGAATCCGAACACGAAAGCATTCGCGTTCCCATCTGGACGCCCTCGGCTCCCATGGCGAAAGCGCCTGCCATGGAAATGCCGTCGGAGATCCCGCCAGCCGCGATGATCGGACCGTCGAATTTCGATCGGATCAGCGGCAGCAGAACCATCGTCGAAACAGGACTCGGGTTCTTGAAGCCGCCGCCTTCGCCACCTTCCACAATCAGACCATCGACGCCCACATCGATCGCCTTTTGGGCCATCGCCAAGGTAGGAACAACGTGAAAAACCTTGATCCCGGCCTCCTGAAAGACAGCCGTGCAAACATTGGGGCTACCAGAGGAGGTCGTGACAAATTTGATCCCCTGCTCGATCACGAAATCTATGAAATTATGACCTTTCACGTAGGAAAGGGCGACGTTCATTCCAAAAGGCTTGTCGGTCAGGTCGCGCATCTTCGCAACCTCGACCTGAATCTTGTCGAACTCGCCCGAGGAGGTCTCGATAATCCCCATCCCCCCCGCATTGCTGACCGCAGATGCAAGTTGCGCACGAGCAATCCATCCCATGGGCGCTTGAATAATCGGATAGTCCGTACCCGTCATCTCGGTGACACGATTCTCAATTTTCATCGTGTTCAGCATGGCTATCCAGACGGGGAATTGCGAATTCCCCGGACACGCCGGTCATTACCGTGCGACTTCGTTGATCAGCGGCACGAGGATCCCGAGCTGCACTTCCTCGGCTTCCGTAATTGTAATGTGCAGTACGCCTGCACCCCAAGTTGTATTGTTCACATTGACGTCCACCACCGAGCCGGGGATCGACGTACCCCAGATCCACAGCGGCGTGAAAATATTCGTCTGATAGAAATTGACATGATACGCGCTGCCGATTGGTAACTGGTCCTCCGCCAGAGTCGTGAGGTCGCTCGCATTGGAAATTCCATCAATATAGGCGGTAAACGGTACCGTGAAGCCCCCGACACCATCCGCGCTCAGCTTGGCGAGAACATCATGGCAGGACCCCCCGCCATGGCTGAAACCAATGCAGGCAATTTCAGTGACTCCCCGATCCTGAACCGCGGAGACGATCTCGTCGTAGAGTTCGCCGGAACCTGTCGGGTCGACCACACTCTCGGCATACATATGAGAATCGTACCCGAGCGCCCGAAGGGCGACGCTCATCTCGGCAATCCCCGAATTGAGACCGCTTGGCGGATCGCTTGGCGTGAGGAACTCACCGTCGAGCCCGATCACCAGGCTCGCGAAGGGGCGGAAGCGCAGGACATCGCTCGCAACCACGTTCCCACTGATCGTATCAATAACCGAAACTGTCAGGTCCGCTGCGTCCAGGGCAACGAGTTCGGCAAAGAATGTCGTCGTGCCAGCCGCGAGAGATAGCGTGGTCGAGGCCTCGTCGACAAGCACACCGTTGCCCTTCGTGGCGCTCGACCAAAGCCGTAATGAAGCGGCGCTCCGTGCGAGCTGCAGGGTGGCGCCCTCCGGGAGTCCGGCGAGCGTGAGAGCCACCTCGATCAGATCGTTCTCGTTGGCGACGCTATTGTCGCCGTAGTCGTTGACGCCATCATCGTCATCATCGTCTCCGTTATATCGGATTCCGATGCCCTGATTGACCTCATCTTCTTCGGAAACCGCAAGGCGTTGGAAGGGTTCCGAACCGGGACCACCCGACCGAGGGAGGAACCCCTCGAGATCAAGCTCGAGAATTGGCGTGGGTGCGGGGGTCACAGTCGCGGTCGCGGTCGGGGTAGGCGTCGCGGTCGGGGTCGGCGTCGGCGTCGCGGTCGCGGTCGGCGTCGGCGTCGCGGTAGGCGTCGCGGTCGGGGTCGGCGTCGGCGTCGCGGTCGGGGTCGGCGTCGCGGTCGCGGTCGGCGTCGGTGTCGGGGTCGGCGTCGGCGTCGGCGTCGCGGTCGGCGTCGCGGTCGGGGTCGGCCCGCAGCTTTGGTTCAAGACTCCGTCGTCGAAAAGATCGCAGGGGATTCCAAGCGATGTTGCCACTTCCAGCGATTCGCAGACTGCACAATCGATGCGTTGGTCCAGACAGCTCGCCCAATCACCCGCGCCTCCCGGACACCCGCTCACGCCCGGAAAAGTGGCCCCAAGATCGACGTTGCGACGCACGCAGAGTCGATCGACGATTTTTTCAACCTTGCTTTCGCAGCGCCGCTGAAGACTCCCGTTCGCATCGGGCTGACCACCGGCCGCGCTGGCCATACAATCAGTGATCAGGGCGGACCCGTCGCCCACGGCCCGCAGGCTCGTCGCCGCGCACTGGTCAAACGCCGCCAACTTCGCCGCAACGCACTTCTGTGCCGTGGTTACCACCTTACCCTGGCACTTTGCGGCGAGCGGGTTGATACGCGCCCCGGGCGTCTGGAAATTTATCGATCGGCGCAAGACCACCGCGCTGTCGAAATCTGCCCCGAGCAGGACCGAAAATAACTGCGTATCCAGCGCCCCGGCCGCGGCGCTCATCGCGCCACTGAAGCTCGCCCCGCTGCCGGGCGACCAGGGCTCACCATCGAGGTCGGGCACGGCAAATGCCGGCAGACTCTCGCTGCGGCAAGCGGCAATCTCGCTTCCCAAAGCCTTCGCCGCAACCCGGGCGATCTTGCCGCGGGGGTCATTTGCGCTGCAGGCGGCGAGAGTCGGCGGAAATCCAAGCCTCCCGTTCGCGGCCAACGCGAGGCATCGCCCGCTTTCCTTTCCCTCCATCGAGACAACCTTCGCGTAGCCCTTGCGAAGTGCAGAGAGACAATGATTTTCGGCAGCGGCGGCCCCGACAGTCATGATGTGCACGAAGACCAAGATTGTCAGGATGGACAAGCAGCTCAGTCGTGGCAACGGCGTCTCGGGGCGTGAGAAAACTCGAACCCTGAGGCCTGCGCTACCGGGTTTCCATGTGAAAAATGGAGACACTGGCTGTATTTAGAGCACAACAACTCCTCTGATTGCAACACAAAACCCCGGTGCCCCGAAAGAGGTTTCGTTCCGGATGCCCCGCCCCCGGAACGAGCTGGTATTTCCGGCGCGACCACAACCAATAACCGCGAGGCAGATGACTCCGAATCGGCCATGGAGCGCAGGGCCAGCTGTTCATCTCGGAAAGGCGCTCCTATCTTCGGAGCCCGGATCTAGTCGGCGTGATCTGCTCGCGGGTCGATTTCGAGGTAGCGACTCAATCGGGCCGTCAGCCAGTAGAAAGGCAGCGTATCGATCAGCGCAAAGCTGAATTTAAACATATATCCCGTGAAGATCAGGGTCCCGAGCTGCACCGCGAGCGGGGCCTTGTCTGTCAGAATGGCGTCGAGGCCACCGAGCGACCATGTGATCAAAATCACAGCCGAGCTATCGACCAATTGGCTGACCATCGTGGATCCATTGTTGCGCAACCAGAGATGCTTGCCCTTGGTCACCCTCTTCCAAAAATGAAACATATAGACATCGGTGAATTGCGCTGTGAGATAGGCAATCATCGATGCGGCTACGGCTCCGAACGCAAACTTCCGGACTTCAAAGAACACGGGCACTCGGCCAGCTGCATCCGCTACCGGAAGACTATTGGCGGGATCGATGGTCTCGAAACCGGGCAGGATTCCTCCCAGCCACAGGATGAAAACCACCCAGGCGTTCAACAGGACGCCAGTCCATACGACCGCATTCGCCCGTGCCTGACCATAAAGCTCGCAGATCAGGTCCGTGCAAAGGAAAGTGACTGGATAGGGCAGGACACCGACGGCCACAGCGAAGGTCAGCGTTCCGAAGGCCATTGTTTCCATCTCGCCCAATTTTATAAACCGCAGGATGCCCAAGATGTTCAACATCGCCAGCGTACCCAAAAAGATCCCGGCGAGGACGAGGAACACTCGTTCGCGGCGGGCGTGCAGCGGAGACGCCTCGATCGGATGCAACGCCATCAGGAGTTCTCGCCATGGAATTTCAGATTCATGAGAAAGCAAATGACTGGTTTCGCACTCCAAGTCCAGCCTCCGCAGGAGACAAACGAAATTGCTCACTCGCAAGATCGAATCTATAAATCGCGACTGGAACGCTCGCGATTTGCGCGCAATCCGTACCCCAAGCTAGAGTGCTTGCCGGTTCTAGACTGCGGGCTTGAAGGAGAGCAAAATGATCAAGATTTCAGGATTGAGAATGAGCAATTACTACAGCCTCACCAAGGCCGTATTGATTGAAAAAGGCATCGACTTCGAGGAGGTGAAACAACCACCTTCGCAAAAGTCTGACTATCTGACGAAATCTCCGATGGGGAAAATGCCCTATATCGAAGTGGACGGCCAATATATGTCCGAGTCGCTCGCCATCACGAGTTTTCTGGAGCGTGCCTACCCGACACCCGCCCTGCTTCCCGCCGACCCTTTCGCCGCAGGTAAGGTTCTCGAACTTTGCTGCCACTGCAAGCTCGACGTGGAGTTGGTCGCGCGACGCTGCCTGCCCGAATTACTGTTCGGCAAACCGGTCAGCGACGAGACCAAGGATCAGGTTCGTGCCGACCTTCCCAAGGGAATGTCTGCCATCCGAAGCCTCTTTCAGGGTGCCCCTTACGCAGCGGGTAGCGAGATAAGCCTCGCCGATTTTTACATCTTCTACTGCTTGGGCATTGCGAGCGGGCTTGCCAAGGCTGTGGTCGGCATCGATTTACTGGCAAAGGATCCCGAGATCCAGAAACTCCTCGAGCGACTGGCCGAACACCCCAGCATCGCCCGGGTCACATCGGAAGCGGCGCCCAAGCCGAAGGGCTGAAATCGCTCCTGCCCGAGTCCTGCATGCTCGGGCTTCACCTAGGATTCGTCGGCCTTGCAGGCCGACGGCCAACCTTCCTCATCCCAGTCCATGCGCCGGATATTCAAAATCGACTCATAGTCTCGCTCGCGATCATAGGCGTGATGGACGAGGTAATCGTAACCGCCCTCGGAATAGACGTCCGCATGACCCGTCCCGATCATCGTCCCTTCTCTCTCGATCAGAACGGTACCGCCATCCTCCATCAGGGAGACGCCATCTCGATCAACATAAGGTCCCTTCAAATCGCGTGAGCGGCCAACCAGGATCTTGTACTTCGTATTCTCACCCTGACAGCAGCGATTGTGCGATAGAAAGAGATAGTACCATCCATTGCGATGGATGATGTAGGGCCCCTCGATAATCGGATCGGGTTGCAAAAGATCGCGGGCGGCCAAGGTCACAAAATCTCGAGGATGCTGCGTCGGAGCAAAGGTCTTTGGATCGATCTCGGCAAGGAGCAAACCGCCAATGGTGGACCCGAAGACCATCCACGGCTTGCCGTCCACATCGATGAACAGATGGGCGTCAATGGCGTTGTAGTAGGCTTCATCCTGACCACAGATGATGTCGATCCCCTCAAAAAGAGGGGTCGATCGAAGGAGTAAACCGTGGTCGACCCACTCGTAGTTCGGGTCCTCGGGATCCAGGGTCTTGTTGGTCGCCACCCCCGTCCCTGCGTTGCAAGTGCCACCGATATGACTCTGGTAGTAGAGCACCCACTGCCCGTCATACCAGGCAATATCCGGCGCACCGATATGATCGGGCGTCACCAACTCCTCGTAAGCCCATTCAGGCAAGGCATCGAAAAGCCGACCGGACTCCGTCCATGTCCGCATATCATCAGAGCGGTAAAACGAACCCAGAGGGCTGGAGGAATAAATATAATAAGATCCGTTTTCCTTTGCGATCGCCGGGTCGTGGATATGCCAGACATCGCTATCACGGTTGACCAGGTTCCCCGTGCAGGGCGGCTCGACTGCAGGATCGCTGTCGGTGGAGCAGCCAGCGCCCGAAAGCAAGACGAGCAAAATCAGAACGGCAGGTCTCTTCATTGCTCAAACCCTATGCCTGCGAATCACAATTGTAAACTCGCCGGCGGCTACTGCAGGGCACAGCCTTCAACTGTAATCCGGTGCATGATTCGTCGCATTCCGTGATAATCGTTCTGCGCCCAATGCCACGTTGCACGATTATCCCAAAATGCGACCGAGCCGGGGTGCCAACGAAACTTCGTTACAAAGTCCTCGTTCATGGCCACGCTGTAGAGGTACTTCAGGAGAGGCTTGGACTCCTGCCTCGTCCAACCATCGATCCCGATGGTAAAGCCCGGGTTCACGTAGAGTGCTTTCCGACCGCTGAGCGGGTGCTCGATCAGGATCGGATGACGAGGGTCCTTCAAAGCATCTGCCGCCTCGGCATTGCTGATGCCCGTATCGCCTTTCACATCGCTATCCGGGCTTTGGGTGCCGAAAATATGTCTTGCCGAATGCACGGCGCGCAAACCTGAAAGAGTCTCACGCAGCCCTTCCGACAAGGCATCATGAGCTTTGTACATGCTCGAAAACCAAGTGTCGCCACCAGAAGCCGGCAGTTCTCGAGCGACCAGAATCGAACCGAGCGCCGGCTCAAAATCGTAGGAGTGATCGGTATGCCACCCCCCGCCAATATTGCCCTCCTGCTCGGGCTCCTTGGCCACCATGGCGATTTCGGGGAACTGCGGGTGAGCCGGGAAGAATCGATTGATATTGATCGGGCCGAATCTCTCGGCCAGCGCTATATGGTCGCTCTCGCTCAACGATTGGTCGCGAAAAAACGCCAGCCCATGACTTGCGAAAAGACCCCGCACATCATCGGCAACGGCATCGCTCATTTTGCGCAAATCGACATCCGTGATCTCGACCCCGCATCCATCCATAACTGTCGCCTTCATCGTCGCCTCGAGGAGAATCCTAGCTTGAGCGCGGGCCACTGACAAAAGGTCCAACGGAGAAGAATATCTCCGTGATCGAGATTCTCGGCAGAGGCCTGCGAGGATGGCCGGAAACACGAGTGTTCCGGCCTGACAATCAGAACCAATGCGCCCCTTCTTTCCCGGGCGCGCCTCGCATGCGACACTTCGTCGATGGAGCAAGATGCCGTAGACGAATTGGTTGGCCTGCTCGACCTCGAAAATATCGAATTGAATATCTTTCGCGGCCTGAGTCCCGATATCGACCTGCAACGAGTATTCGGCGGGCAGGTTGCCGGCCAAGCCCTTGTCGCAGCCTCGCGAACCGTCGAGGCCGAGCGACAGATTCACTCCCTCCACGCCTACTTCCTGCGCCCCGGCGACCCGACCACGCCCATTGTCTACGAGGTCGATCGCCAGCGTGACGGCCGCTCCTTCACCACCCGGCGTGTCGTCGCGATCCAACACGGACGACCAATATTCAACCTCTCCGCCTCGTTTCATATTCCCGAGTCCGGCTACGATCATCAATTCGAGATGCCCGAGGGAATCCCCGAACCCGAATCGCTGGACGACTTCCGGACCCGCTGGGCGCCCTACCGCGAAAAAATGGGCGCCTGGTACGACCGACCGCGCGCCATCGACACGCGATACCTGGACTGGAAGCCTGGCGACCGCGCCCGCCCCCTGCCCCCGCGCCACCGGGTATGGGTGCGCGCCAATGGGGTTTTACCGGAAGAGCCGGTCCTGCACGCCTGTATCCTGACCTACCTCTCCGACATGACGCTCCTCGATACGACCCTTTTGCCTCATGCCAGCACCTTCCAGAATCCCGAGGTGCAGATGGCCAGTCTCGACCACGCCATGTGGTTTCACAGACCTTTCCGCGCAGACGAGTGGCTGCTCTACGACCAGGACACGCCGACAGCTTCGCAAGGCCGGGGACTGGCCCGTGGTTCGATCTTCACGAAAGACGGCGCCCTCGCCGTTTCGGTCGTGCAGGAGGGTTTGATTCGGAAGGCTACTGCGCAATGAGGCACTGGCCCAGCCTGTTCTGCGCCCTGCTCCTGACCGCGTGTCCAACCTCACCCGGGATGGAGGTAGCCACCATTGACGAAGGTTGGATGCGCAATACCGCGGGTGAGCCTCCCAATACCCTGATGATCTCGATCGATACGATTCGACCCTCGCGGAAATGCTGACGCAGCAATCGCACCGGAACTCGCCGAACGTCTTCGACGCCTTGGCCATCTGGATTGAACAAGAACGCAAGACCGAAACTACCGGCAACAACAGAGGCAACAACAGATGACACCCGATGCATTGGAAAAATTGACGCAAGATTTCTTCGCCGCGATCACCCGGCGCGACTGGGCCGATGCGCTGGAGCGCGTGCATCCCGATGGTCGAGCGAGGCAGAACATTTCCGGCGAGGAAGTCGATGCGCGGACCTTGCTGACCTCGATGCGCGCCCTTGTCGAATCGCTGAAGTCCTTCGGCTACGAAAACCCTCGCCGTATCCTTGGCGAGCATGCTGTCGTTGAGCAGCATGACGTGCGGATGACCCGAGAAGATGGGCGAGAGATCGTTCTCGACATCTGCATCCTTTTGCACTTCGACGCAGACGGCAAGATTACCCGCATCGATGAATACCTTGACTCCGCCCAGGTAGCGGCATTCCTGAGCTGACCGGAGGCGCGCGACAAGCAAGGGCGAGACAGGCCGAACTCTTCTCGCGAGATCCCGTATTCGCTTGAACAGTCCTATCGGATTGACCTATCAACACGGGAAGGGAGCGGCCTGTTGCCGACTTCGCCGAGCGCATGGAGCACCGCATATGAAACCGGGGAAAAAGACTTCCATTATTTTCGTTGTCGCATTGCTGCTCGGAGCAGGCTGCTACAAAGCATCCCCGAGCGCGCCTGGAGCCGGGCGGAGCAAGCAGGCCGCGCGGACCGAGATTGCGCAGGTCGATACGAGCAGAATCATCAAGGCCGACAGCGAGCCCGGTAACTGGATGTCCCATGGCCGTACCTATGACGAGCAGCGCTACAGCCCGCTGGCCCAGATCGACACGGAGAATGTTGCCGACTTGGGTCTCGCTTGGTCCTACGATCTCGGCACCGACCGTGGCGTGGAAGCCACCTCGATCATGGTTGACGGAATTCTTTATGCAACATCATCCTGGAGCATTGTCGTCGCATTGGATGCGCGCACCGGACGTGAACTATGGCGTTTTGATCCGAAAGTCGACAAGCAAAAATCGCTGCACACCTGTTGCGACGTGGTCAATCGGGGCGTGGCTGTCTGGGAGGGCAAGGTCTATGTCGGCGCGCTCGACGGACGCCTGATCGCGCTTGATGCGGCAACCGGCAACGTCCTGTGGGAGACGGCCACCGTCGACCCGAAGCTGCCCTACACGATCACCGGCGCCCCGCGCGTCATAGGCGGCAAGGTCATGATCGGCAATGGCGGCGCGGAATTCGGCGTACGCGGGTTTATCAGCGCCTACGATGCGGACACCGGCAAGATGCTGTGGCGGTTCCACACGGTTCCCGGCGACCCCTCGCTGCCCTTCGAGAACAAGGCCATGGAGATGGCCGCCAAGACCTGGAACGGCGAATGGTGGAAGCTCGGCGGAGGCGGCGGCACGGTCTGGGACTCGATGGCCTACGATCCCGAACTGGATCTGCTCTATATCGGCGTGGGCAACGGAACTCCCTGGAACCAGCAGATCCGTTCACCCGGCGGCGGCGACAACCTCTTTCTCTCGTCCATCGTGGCGCTGCGCCCCGACACGGGCGAATATGTCTGGCATTACCAGACGACTCCGGGCGAAACTTGGGATTATACCGCGACCCAGCACATCATTCTCGCCGATATGGAACTTGAGGGAGAAACCCGCAAGGTCCTGATGCAGGCCCCGAAAAATGGTTTCTTCTATGTGATTGATCGAACCGACGGCACCCTGTTGTCGGCGAACAACTATATTCCGATCACCTGGGCCACCCACGTCGACATGGAAACCGGACGCCCTGTCGAAGTCCCCGGTGCCCGATACAAGGATGGCACTGTTGCCATGGTCTTCCCATCCTACCTGGGCGGCCATAACTGGCACCCGATGTCCTACAATCCCGAGACGGGGTTGGTCTATATCCCCGTCCTCGACTTCCCCGCCGCCTATGCTTCTGCGCCCGAGTTCAAATACCGCCCCGACGGCGCCAATCTGGGTACCGACGGCATCATCGGTGGTCTGCCCGATGCACAAGCCGAGCGAAACGCGATGCGCCCACTGATCCGCGGTCGCCTGCTTGCCTGGGATCCCAAAACGCAATCGGAGGCCTGGCGCGTCGAGCATCAGGGGCCCTGGAACGGCGGCACGCTGACCACCGCAGGCGATCTCGTCTTTCAGGGAACCGCGGACGCGAAGTTCGTCGCCTACCGGGCCGACAACGGAAAAGAGCTCTGGGATTTCCCCACACAAACCGGGATTGTCGCGGCACCGATGACCTATGAACTCGACGGGCAACAATACGTGTCGGTCAACGTCGGCTGGGGCGGTGCGTTCGCCCTGGTCTTTGGCGAATTCGTACAAGCCGAAAGCGTACCCAACGTCAGTCGGGTCCTGACGTTCAAGCTGGGGGCCAAAGGAAAGCTGCCGCCCGTTGCGTGGAAACCAAGGGTCGAATTCAGCCCGCCGGAAGAGACCGCCGACCCGCGGACGATCGCTGCGGGCCACCGCCTCTATCAGGATACCTGCATGGGTTGTCATGGGTTGAATGCGGTCTCGGGCCTGCTGGTGCCCGACCTGCGTGGCTCGCCTTACCTGCACGATCAGGAAAGCTGGGATACCGTCGTCCTCGAAGGGATCCGTGCAAGCAAAGGCATGCCGTCTGCGGCATCCGTCATCACCCCGGACGAAAGTGCGGCGATTCGCGACTACGTCATCCGTCAGGCCTGGCGCGGGATGGAAGTCCAGAAGCAAGCGAAAGCTGCCGCCGCGCAGCCCTGAGCTTGTCGAGAACTTCTGATTCGTAGCACTTTTCGGGGAGGCACATCTCCACAACGCGACTTGCGGTCTGGACTTGCCCCCTCCCCTCGGCTTAGAGTCGCCGTGTGCCCGGAACCGATATGACGAAGATCCCGATCCGGGAGGATATCCTGCAGGCACGCGCCATGGCATGGGAGCGACTGGCAGGCCCGGGCGCCCGCTTCACCGGTGCCCAACGAGTCGCGCTGGCCAGCTTGGGTCGTGCCGCCCGCGCACAACGCGACCAGCCACCATGGATGCGAGAGCTGCCCGAAACCGAGGTCGAGATCACATCGGAGGCCTGCGAGTTGGCGACCACCATCGCCGCCGACGCCCACAAGATCGATCGCGCCTGGGCGCACCGGATGATCGATGTTCTGGGGGATGTGGCGTATATCGAAATCGTCGGCATCCTGGCGTTCACGACGGCTGCCGATGCCTTTGCCGAGGCGATGGGCATCGACCACGAACCCATGCCGACGCCGCGTGACGGGGAACCCGATGGAAGCCGACCCGATGGTCTGGCCGATATCGGTGCCCATGTCGTGATGACCGACCCGTTCACGGGCCCCAACGTAGCCCGGGCCCTCAGTCTGGCGCCCGGTGATCAGATGGCTTTTTTCTTTGTGGTCGGGGCGATGTATGGCGCCAAGGACTTCAACACTCTGGTATGGGATCGACCCCTCAGTCGACCACAAGTGGAGTTGGTGGCCGCCCGCGTTTCGTCGATCAACGAATGCTTCTATTGAACGACCTCTCATGTGATGCTGCTCCGTGCGAGCAGCGAAGCCATCGGGGAGCAAGCGGATCTGAACGGCACCATCGGTGAAGGTGACGGCGGGGTCCCCCACGGAAATGAGCTCCGTGAGTTCGCCGAGGCTGCAACTCGTGGCAGCACCGAGCTCGCTGCTACCCGTCAGGCACTGATCGAGGCCGTCGGCCCCGAAGCCTTCGTGGAGGCCGCCGCGACCGTTGGAATTTTCAATGGCCTCGTGCGGATCGCCGACGCCACCGGCATTCCTCTCGACGATCGGATTCGTGCGGCTACCGGTGAATTCCGTGACGAACTTGGCTTGAACAAATTCGGTGGCTCGGCCAACACCCACGATAGTCCTCGCGATACGGAACTCGACCTGAGCGACCCCACCAAACTCTTCGAATAAGCGACCCGGCTCCAACAGGCATCCACGCCAGGGATTCGGAACACTCGAATCCGGGGAGGTGCACTGCGAATTCGTTTTGTCCGGATGCTATTCGTCCGGATGCTCGAGGTCCGGATGCTCGAGGTCCGGATCCAGAGGTGCATCGGTCCGCGAGGGTGCCATCCGGCGACGCAACAAACCATCCACGCCCCCCTCGCCCTTGCGAAACAGGCGATTCGCGATGTTGGTCATAAGCCAGGAGCGCTTCTCGGCGCGCCATTGCGTGAAAGCACTGCGAGTGGCCACCGCTACTCTCGATTCAGCATGCGCGGCAGATGCTCGGGCGCTTCACTGGCCATAATTCGGCCCGGGAAGCCCTTGAAGTGAGGGATCCCCTGTTCGTGATCGAGCAAGTCGTTGGTATCCGAGCAGAGGACCGCATCGGAGGAGAGAAAAGCGCCGGCCAGCGGCTCGTGGCCGCGCAGCTCGGGATACCACCACCCATGCGGCACACGGATGTGTCCCTCCTTCATCGAGGGCTGCACCGAGAGCAAGGCAGTGACGTGTCCGTTTTCCGTTTCCAGCCGCACCCAGTCCCCATCCGACAGCCCCTCGGCTTGCGCGTCGGTGGGGTGCAGGAAGAGTTTGGGAAGCGGAGATTTGCGGCGCAAGACCTCCACGCCGCGTTGGCCGGTCTGAAAAAAGGCGTCCTCCCGGACCCCGGTGAAAACCCGGTAAGGGAATTCCGCGGTCGGCGTCGGACCTTCGCGATGATAGGGCAAGGGGTCGAAGCCAAGGTCGTCCAGAACACTGGAGGAGAGCTCGACTTTCCCCGACGGTGTTGCAAACCCCTTCTTGCGGTACTTCCGGAACTCCGGCGGTCGCGCTTCCATAAAGGTCTGCGCCTCGAAGTCGCGGAACGTTCGCCCCGAGCGCGACAGACGATAATCCAGAATGTCTTCGAGCGTCTTCCAGGGAAAATGCTCTCCGAAGCCCATCCGGTGCGCGAGGTCTGTCCAGAACTCGAAGGTGCTGCTGGCCTCGGCGGGCGGGTCGACAACCTTTTGTGACAAGGTCAGTCGCGTGGTCCAACTCCAACTATCCGCCACGTGATTCCGCTCGGTAAAGACGTCCCCCGGCAAAACATAATCGGCCAACATCGCGGTCGGCGTCATGAAGATCTCGTGGGCCACAATCAGATCCTGATTCAGCATGCCACGGTGGATCTGATGCTGGTTCGGATAGCTCAGAAGCGCATTATTGCCGAGAGCGAAAAATGCCTTCACCGGATAGGGGTCCCCGGTATCCATGGCACGGAAAAGATCCGAGGGGTTCGCCATCTGACAGCCCATGACAATATCCGCCCACGGATAGCCCCAGACTTTCTCGGTGGGCTCGCGCAACATCTCGGCCACGCGGTAGGTATAGGCTGGATGATCCTGGTAGCCGAGTTGCTTGGCGCGCTGCTCGGGTGCGATGGCATCGTGCATGCCGATTTCGGACTCGGGAATATAATCGGGATTGAAACCACCGAGCGTCTCGCCGCCGACGATATCGAGATTGCCTGTGAGCGCACGCAGGATGGAATGTAATCGAATCGCCGAGGTCGACGAGATCTGCTGATCGGTGATCGGCGTCCAGGGGATCACGGCACCGTCGGCGGTCGCATAGACCCGCGCTGCTTCCGCAATCAGTTCGCGATCCACACCGGTGATCTCCTCGACGCGCTCGAGCGGGTACTCGTCGACTCGCTGGCGCAATTCTTCAAATCCGACACACCAATCGCGGACGAAATCTTCGTCGTAGAGCTTCTCGTCGATGATCACCTTGAGCCAACCGAGGCACATCGCCGCATCGGTTCCGGTGCGAAGGCGGAGGTGCAAATCGGCGACTTCTGCCTGATCCGAGATCCGCGGATCGAGCACGATGACCTTGGCACCGCGTGCACGCGCGCTATTGATCGCATTGTAGATCGGTGTCCAGGAATGCTTGCGCGGGTTGTGGCCGAAGAGGACGATGCAATTCGTGCTGCCGAAGTCCGGCATCGGGAACCAACCGTAAGTCATCCGATTGACGGCTGCGGTATTCCCCGCACAGAGCGAAACGCCGCTGGTCCAGTTGGGGCTGCCAAGCAGATTCATGAATCTGCGGTCAAGACTATGAGTGGTTTGGGTGTTCCAGCCCGAGGTGGAAACGGCAAAAGCCTCGGGGCCATATTGTGCCACCACCTTGCCGAGGCGCTCGGCGATCTCATCCATCGCCTGGGCGTAGGAGATCTCCTCCCATTGGTCCGCGCCGCGTTCCCCGACGCGCTTCAGAGGCTGGCGCAGGCGATCCTTGTGATTGTGAATATGCGGCGCGGCAGTTCCCTTGTAGCAAATGTTTTTTGCCAACATCGGGTTTTCGTGAGGGCGAATCCGGGTCAGGTGCCCGTCTTCAGACTCCGCGCGCATCTGACAGCCGATGTCACAGATCGTACAAACGACGTGGCGAGGTGCCGGCGAATCCACGGCTGCTTCCGAGGTGCTCATGGGTGAGATCTAACCCGATCGGCGGCCATGATGCCAACCCGCGGGGTGTCCGAATCAGGACTCCGCATCAGGAGGAAAATTGACGTCCTTGGAAACCGGCGCCCATTTCTCGATCGATTCGCCGAGCGTTTTGAGTTTTTTACGAAAGGCACCCAGCACGTCCTGCCCGAGCAGCAAATGCAGCGGCGGGTCCTGATCACGCGCGATCTGCAGGACCGCATCCGCCACTCGGCGCGGATCGCCGGGCAATTTGTCCGCAAACGCCTTGATCAATTCCTTGCGAGCCCCGACCGTCTCGGCGTAGGCCTCGATCGGCGCTGCGGATTCCTTCATCGAGCGCGTGCCCCAATCGGTGCGAAAGGCACCCGGTTCGATCGCCGTCACATGCAAGCCGAAAGACGCGACCTCCTGCGCCAGAGCTTCGGTGACTGCCTCGAGCGCAAATTTGGTTGAGCTGTAGTAGACATTTGGTGGGTTCGCGACCAGCCCGGTCATGGACGACATATTGATGATATGCCCGCGACCACGCGACCGCATCCCGGGCAAGACGGCCTTGATCGTGTCAACCACACCGAAATAATTGGTGTCGAAGAGCCGCCGGACCTCCTCGTCCTCGCCCTCCTCCAGCGCGGCCATGTACCCGTAACCCGCGTTATTCACCAAAACATCGATACCGCCGAAGGCGTCTTCGGCGGCCGCGACCGCCGCCGCGATCTGGGCCCGGTCGGTCACGTCCAGCGCCACCCCCACGGCGCGATCGCCATGCGGCACAACCAGGTCGACGACCGCTTCGGGCTTCCGGGCCGTGACCACCACCCGGTAGCCCTGGTCGAGGGCAAGCGTGGCGACCTCGCGGCCGATTCCGGTGGAACATCCGGTGATCAACCAGACGGCGTCTGCTGGCAGCTTCATCGGGACGCCTCGGGCAGACGGCGGAGATAGGCGTGAGCGCGCTCTTCCTGCTGCCGCTTGCGTGCAGCCGCATCGACCCAGGTAGTCGTGTCGGAAAGATACGTCTTCAAGTCGGCCTTCTTGACCACCTCGCCGCGGGCTTCGAGATCATCGCGCGGCTTGCCGTCGGGAAATTCAGCCATGCGCAAGGTCAGCATGCCTTCGTGCAAACCACAGGTGTCCAGCCAATTGTGAACGCCGGGGTCCTCGGGAGACAAGACATAGGTATAAGCGCCGTCGCCATCCGGTATGGATTGTGCCTTGTTGAGGCTGCTGGTGCGATCCACGATATCCATGGTCGTGCCCCAGACGTTGGCCAGCGGAACCACAAAATAAGCGGCACCGCCGTCCTGCACGCGCACGACATACACCTCGTCCTCGGCCAGATTGAAATGTCCGCCGACATAGAACTGATTACGCAGCGCTCCGCCCTTGTCGGCAGAATAAGCCAGCGCGAAGCGATTCGGCTTGCCGCGCAACATCCCGCTGCTGAGACCGCGCGTGAAGTCTGCGTAACGCAACATGAAGGAAGCCGTGAGTTCGGCCTGCTCGTCCTCGCTCATCGGCGAGGTCGCCGGTTCGGCGCCGAGACGCTCGATGCGGAGTTCATTGGGCTCATCCAACGCCCAGTCCAGAATCACGTCCCGGATATAGAATTCATGGGCTTCCGGACAGGATTGAATGTGATTGGTTCGTCCATCTGCCGGATCGCTGTCGACGGTAATGGTAAAGGTGCGATCCTCGTTGAGCACCAGATCGTGGCCGGAAAGAAGCCCCACAGTATTCATGTTCGGATCCCAGAGCGTGAAATAATTCTCGGTCAAGCGGCGCTCTGCAACGCGACCATGGATCTTGTATTTCTCGCCACCCGAGATCGGAATGACCCGGTAGATCGAATCCGGGTTATCAATCCCCCATCTGGAACCGGGGACCGTCTGATCGCCCACGGGATGCTCGAGGCGGGTGATGGCGATCACCTTCGGGCGCAAGGGATCCTGGTTCGAGGACCAGATCGCGGCCGAGAACATGACCTCGCGAAACGCCCAATCATAGCACGCGCGCATCGCCGGAGATGGATCCATCTCGGTGAGCCAATGCTGGAAGACGCGGTCGTAGGCCTCGCGGACGATGGGATGCTCGATCAGGCGCAATGCGGCCAGTTCATGCTCGTGCTGTTCGGGTGTGGCTATCTGATGGGACATGGGGACTCCTCGGTGATTTTGATGGGCTCAGCCCTCTGGCTCTGCAAGCAGACCAAAGCGACTCTTGTAAGCGGCGAATGATTCTTCGATTCCTCCGACCGACAGGCCGAAATCCTCGGGGCGATAGCGATGCGCCGCCCGTGGATCCTGGCGATCCTCGGCCAGCCAGGACTCCATTGCCCCACGGCCGGCTTCTGCGAACTTGATCTTTGCGTCGGCATAGACCTTCTCGATCTGGCCGACAGGATCCCGGACGGTCTCTGAAAAGTAGAGGTCCGTGATGCGGGCCTCGATGTCGTGCCGGCGAGAGCGGACCTCGAGGGCACGATCATTCGTCCACCTCATACGATCGAGCCACTGCTGGCCGACAATAGCGGGATCCACATCGTCGTTATGCATACGCCAGATGATCGTGTTCAGACTTGCACCGGACGGAATGATCTCCAGAGGGTCGCGATGCATATGCACGATGTGGAGATCGGGGAAAGTCTCAAAAAGGGCTTCGAGATACCCCAGATGCGCGGGCGTCTTGAGCACCCAACGCTCGGCGGTCTCGCCACGTTGTTTCTTTTGCCACTGCAGAATTTGCAGCGTCCGACGGAGGTGACGATACGCCGGTCGAAAGTCCTGATCATTGATCCAGGATCGATAGGCCGAAACATCGCAGGAAGCCTCGGGGATATGAGAGAGAAACCCATCGGATAAAAAGAGGATTTCCTCCTCGGCGCCATGGGCATAGGAGGGATGGATCGAGAAATAATCCGGTGCGAATTGTCGCAACTGCTGCTCGTAGGCCTCGCCTGCCGCGATTCGCGGATCCTCCCCGGCAGGATTCCAATCTGGGGCCGGCGAAGGCTCCGCGGCTTCCCAACCCTGCGTGCAATAATGGCGGGGGTCACTAGCCAGAAGGCGCTGAACCAAAGTCGTGCCCGACCGCATCATGCCCATCACCACGATCGGTTGGGCGATGACCTCGTCCTCGATGTCGGGGTGGCGACGACACCAATCCTGCAGGCGCAGTCGATTCCGAAGATTCCGCACCATCGATCCACGCAGGACTTTTGCCCCGCCCTTGTGCAGGGCCGCCTCCCCAAAAGAGCTGGCCAAAACATCCATGGGTTCGCGGAAATCGTCGTTCCCGAAATCCTCCAGACCATCGATCGCCCGCGCGGCCTCCAGCAGCGAACGCGGCTCAAAATACTCGGGAAAACGACCCATCCTGACTCCTCTTAATTCACCCCGGCTTGGAGCACGAACGGTTTTCACAAAATGCGAAGATCCCCGACATCCATGCCGCCTCGATCGAACCGATCCCGGCTTCAGGTCGCGCAGGAATTCTGCACCAAGCCCCTACCTCAATATTGACACTCTTAATGACAAAACTTACGACCTTAGATCAGACAGAGGCTGCACCAGAGATCCCCGCACAACGACGTAAGGAAACCCGAGATGAAAATTACGATATTGAAGATCGCCGGCGGACTCGCCGCTCTGGCGCTGGTTCTCGCCGTTGCAGCACCCGCCCTGCTTCATCAAGCCGGACTCCATCCCGAGTACAGGGGCACCAAAGTACAACTCGCTCCCGGCAAGCGCGCGCTGGTGATCACCACCAGCCACGACACGCTATCCAGGCCCGGCGAGACCACCGGCCCGGCCACCGGTGTCTTCGCATCGGAAATGACGCATCCGTATTACCACTTTCTCGATGCCGGTGCGCAGGTGGACGTCGCCAGCATCGACGGTGGTGCCATCCCGATCGAACCCCAATCTTTTATGTGGCTTATGCGAACGCCCGAGGACGATCGCTATCTGGAAGACCCTATCTTCCAGCAAAAGGTAGAAAATTCGCTGCCGATCGCGGACGTCGATTTCACCCAATATGACATGATCTTCCTCTCGGGTGGCTGGGGTGCCGCCTACGACCTTGGGTATTCGGATGTCCTCGCCGAGAAAATCTCGGAGGCCTATTACGCCGACCGGGAACCTGTCATCGGCGGCGTCTGCCACGGCCCCCTCGGCCTGATCCAGGCCAAAGACCGGCAGGGAGACCTCCTGATTGCAGGACGACGCATGACGGGCGTGACCGACAAACAAATCAAGGAGCTGGGTATCGAAATCACCCCGCAGCATCCGGAAACCGAACTTCGCAAGGCGGGTGTGATCTTCGAGAGCCAGACGGCTTTTCGCGACATGCTGGCGACCCACGTGGTCGTGGACGACGAGCAACGTTTCGTGACCGGGCAAAATCAGAACTCCGGTCGCGAAACGGCCCAGAAAATGCTGGCGATCGTGCAAAAAAACAGCGCCAGCTGAGGCAAGGCTCAGCGGGCGATATTCAGAACCTTTCGCTGGGTGAACTCATCGAGCCCGGTGGCACCCAATTCGGTGCCGATCCCGGACTGTTTGGCTCCGGCAAAGGGAATGCCGGGATCCAATTCGCCGTGCTTGTTGACCCAAATGGTCCCGGACTCCATCCGAGCAGCCAGCTTACGTGCTGCATCCACATCCGAGGACCACACACTGCCGCCCAGACCTTCCGAGGTGCTATTGATCTGCGCGAGAACCTCTTCGGGATCCGAGTATTTGATCACCGGCAGAGCCGGGCCGAATTGCTCTTCATCGACCAGACGCGCGCCTGCGGAGATATCCCGAACAATTGTAGGTTCGATGAAATAACCCGGACCATCCACAGCCTTGCCACCGGCAATGACGGTACCCTTCTCGGCGGCGTCCGCGATGATCGCCTGCACCTTTTCATACTGCAATCGATTCTGCAGCGGGCCAAGTTGGGTGCCCTCGGCAGCACCATCGCCAACTTTTTTGGAACGCGCGATATTGGCCAACTCCTCGCACATCGGCTCGTAGATATCCTCGTGCACGTAAAGTCGCTTCAGCGCAATGCAGACCTGGCCGTTGTTGGCGAAGGCGGCATCAAAGACCTTGGGGGCCGTCTCTTTCGGATCCACGTCCGGCAGGACCAGACCGGCATCGTTGCCACCCATCTCCAAGGTGATGCGCTTGATGGTTGCGGCAGCCCCCGCCATGACCTTCGATCCGGTCGCCGTGCTGCCGGTAAACGAGATCTTGCGAATATCAGGATGGGCGGTCAGACAACCACCCAGGTCGTTGGCGTCGGCAATCACATTGAGGACACCCGGCGGCAAAGCATCGGCAATCAGTTCCGCCAGACGCAGGGTCGCCAGAGGTGTGGTCGGCGCAGGCTTCACGACCATCGTATTGCCCGCGAGCAAGGCCGGAGCCAGTTTGAAACCGATCAGCACGAGCGGGAAATTCCACGGGATGATCGCACCCACCACGCCCAGCGGCATGCGGTGCACCTCCACCCGACGGGTATCGCTATCTTCCAGAACGTCAACCGGCAGATCCATACCCGCAAAATGTTTGGTAAAGACGCCGAAGCCGAAGGCTTCGGTGACAGCATCGTTGAGAGGTTTGCCCTGCTCGCTGGTCAGGATGGCGCCGAGTTCAGTCGCGTTGCCCATCGCGATATCGGCAACCTTCTCGAGCGCTTCACGGCGCTGCTCGATGGGAGTCGCTGCCCATTTCGGAAAAGCCGCGCGCGCTGCCGCCACGGCATCGTTGAGTTGCGCCTCCGAGGCCCGCGAGCAGGTGCCGGCAAGCTCTTCGGTTGCCGGGTTGATCACATCGAGGGTATCGGCCCCCTCCACCATTTTTCCATTGATCAATAATTTGAAATCGGGCATCGCCTTCTCCTCATCGGGTCAGAAAGAATCTTGGCAAACGCTAGCCTTTGGACCTGAAAGCGCAATGAGGCCCGACGCCTCAGATTCTCGGCCTCGCTTGCGCGGCGGCGGCTTCAGTCCGGCGATCCACCGGTCCGAAGCGAGCCCAACGCCGGCCCAACGCGGGTCCGATTTGCAGGCGACCCCCTCTTCGAGATCCGGACCGGCGTTTGACGACTCCCCGAACTGGGCTATGACGGTCGCCCCTGCGCTGACCAACCCGCAGGGCAAAGGAGCCTACCCGAATGCTGCAATCGATCAGCGGATTTTTCGTCCGACTCGCCGAACGCTGGATGCCCGATCCGTTGGTGATCGCCATCGCGCTGACCATGTTGTGCTCGGCAGCAGCTGTTGCCTTCACACCTTTCAGTGTCGCCGAGACCGTCGATGCCTGGGGCGAAGGCTATTGGAGCCTGCTGCGCTTTACCGCGCAGATGGTGCTGGTCCTGGCGCTCGGCCATGTCGTCGCCCATACCCGGCCCGTCCACCGGGGATTGGTGGCGATCGCAGGCACCGTGCGGTCAGCACGCATGGCGTATATCGGCCTGACGATCCTCGCGGGCCTCTGTGCGCTGGTTTCCTGGGGGATCGGCCTGATTGTGCCGGCGGTGCTCGCGCGCATCGTGGCGAGCAATTGTCGCGAGCGCGGGATCCGCATTCACTTCCCGCTGCTGGTCGCGTGCGGGTATTCGGGCTCGGTGATCGGCATGCAGGGGCTTTCGGCATCGATCCCGCTGATCCTCAACACGCCTGACCATTTTCTGATGCAGAAAATCGGCCTGGTCGGGCTGGACAGCACGATCTTCTCACCGTGGAGCATGTTGATCGTTGTCGCGATCATGATCTTTCTGCCTTTGGCACTCAGCCTCTGTGTGCCCGCCGATGACGAGATCCAGGAGATGCCGGTATCGGCCGGGCTGAGCGACGAAGAGATGGCCGGGCAAACAGCTACCGCAGCCACCGAACCGCGGACGCCCTCGCAATGGCTGGAGAACACGCGCGGTGCCACGCTGGTGCTGGGACTCTTCGGCGGGTTTTATGTGGTGCGCTATTTCTATCTCGGCGGTTCGCTGAACCTGAACTCGCTCAACATGGTCTTTGTCGTGCTGGGCCTGCTCTTTGCCGAATCCACGCGCCATTATGTCGAACTACTATGTAACGCCGCCAAGGTCGCCGGCCCGTTTCTGATTCAATACCCGCTCTATGCGGGACTGATGGGCATCATGGCGACCTCGGGTCTGGCCGAGATCTTTGTCGGCGGGTTTGTAGCGATCTCCAATGCGGAAACACTTTCCTTGTGGACGTTCTTCTCTGCTGCCCTGCTCAATATCTTCATCCCGTCGGCCGGTGGCCAGTGGGCCGTGCAGGGACCGATCATGACCGAGGCCGCCCTGCAGCTCGGCGCGGACATCCCTCGGGTCGCCATGGCGGTGGCGATCGGCGAGGTCTGGACCAATGCCATCCAACCGCTTTATGCCGTCCCCGTGCTGGCCATCGCCGGCCTGCACCTGCGTGACATCATGGGCTACTCGGTCATCGCTCTTGCCGTAAACGGCGTAATTTATTTGACCGCGTTGGCGTTTTTCTGAGCCTGCCGGAGGCTACCAGTTCTCGACCCATGGCCGCAGCACGACTTCATGCGCCCAGGTGGATCGATGCTGGCGGTGCAGCTGCAGGTAGACCGTCGCAATCGCATCCGGATCGGCCATATTGTCGTTGGTATCGGGTCCGGCCAACCAATGGCCGCGGCTGCCGTCTTCCTGACGTACGCCGATGGCAGCATCGATCGGCACGTGCGCCACATGAACGCCCTGGGGCATGAGCTCGCGCGCCATGCTCTGCGCCAGACCGGATTTGGCATGGCAGGATGCCGCAAAGGCGCCGCTTAGCGGATAGCCTTTGAAGGCCGCACTGGCGTTGGTGAAGATGATCGTGCCGCGCGCGCCCAGAGCATCCGGCTCCAGCGTGAGGATTGCCTCGGCTGCCTTCTGTGCAACCAGAAAGGCGCTGTAGGTCGAGTTGCGCAGGACCTCGAAGAAGCGCTCGGGGTCGACCTCGGTAATTTTCTTGCGGAAGATGTCCCCGGTGCGCCCGTCAATATTATGCACCACCAACCGGGGCGTGCCGAGGTCGGCTGCCACCTCGGTGAACAACTGCGCTACCGAGGACGGTTCGGCAGCATCACATTGGTAGATGCGAGCCCCATGGTCGGCCGCCAGAGTCTGCAGGGCCGGTTTGTCGGGGGTTCGTGCGGCTACCGCCACCTGCATGCCTTCGCTGGCAAACAAACGGGCGCAACTGGCGCTCACGCCCCCGCCACCGCCTACGATCAATGCGACTTCCTGGCTCATCTTCGCTCTTCCTCTCCTGAGTCACTGGATTACTGGACTACTGGACCACTGAATTACTGAATCACTGGCCACCGCCCACCGGCCTCTCGGAACCCCGGACACCCGGACACCCGGACGACAGCACTTGCGGTACCGCATGACTTGCCGCCGACCGGATTGCCGGACTAAGGTCATGTAAACAAACCGGGAGAGCAATCGAAATGAAACCAGTCTGTCTGATTATCGGAGCCGGCGCCGGCATCGGCGGTACCGTCGGGAAGCGCTTTGCCGCCAGTGGCTACCATAGCGTGCTGTGTCGCCGACAGGATCAGGATGGCCTCGACCGGATGGTGGGCGAGATCCACGACGCAGGCTTTGCGGCGTCCGGCCGGTTGCTCAATGCGGCCAAAGACGGCGCTCTGGAAGAATTGATCGAGCAGACCGAGCAGGAGACTGGCCCGATTGAAGTTGTGCTCTACAACCTCGGCGCCCAGATCGGCGACCGGTCGTTGGCCGAGACGCCGGCCAAATCATTCGAGACGTGCTGGCGACTGGCCACTTTCGGTCTGTACCGGGTGGCCTCGGCTGTGTGCCCGCTGATGGAAGAACGCGGCAAGGGGACCCTGCTGGTCTCGTCCGCAACAGCCGCTGTGCGCGGGAACGCCGGACAACACGCCCATGCCGCCGCCATGGGGGGACGCCGGATGCTTTGCCAATCGCTCAATGCCGAGTTCGGACCCAAGGGAATTCATGTGGCGCACGTGATTCTGGACGGCGCGGTCGATGCGCCGGACACACTCGGCAAGATGCTCGGCCCCGAGATGTTCGAGCAACTGCGCGCTACCCGCGGCCGCGAACACGACGGCCTGATGCTGCCCGAGAAGATCGCTGAATCCTATTGGCATCTCTCCCAACAGCATCGCTCGACCTGGACCCACGAAATGGACCTGCGCTCGTTTGGCGACCGGCCCTGGTGGAACCATTAGGCAAGGAGCCGGAAAAAATCCGGACAAGTCGATCGAAACAGGAAGATCAGAACAAAAAGATCAGAACAAAAAGATCGGAGCACTCATGCATTACGCCAAGCCACCCATCATGCTCTCGGATGTCATCGCGGACACCCCGCAGGTGCACGAGCTGCTGCGCCAGAACGCGCCATACACGCCCCTGGGCGGTTGGTTCCGCCCGCAACAGGGACAGCAGGAACCGACCAGCCCCATGTGGTTTCAGAACGATTGGGTGCACGGTGATATCGCGGTTCCGGGAGCCGACCTCTTCATGCTGCACGAAGAAGTGACCGCGGCCGCGCGCGAGTTCTATGAGGCCGAAGTGGTCATCCCGCATACGCTCTATGTGAATCTCATGGCGTGTCTGGCCGAGAGCGGCCCGGCGCATACCGACAACCCCCTGTTCGAGGGACGCGATCGCACCAACACCCCCATGTGGCTGCTGCGCACGATGCTGTGGTCGGGGCTTTTCGAGGACTGGACGATCCGGCAGGCGACCTCGATCTGGTGGATGAATGATGTGGATGGCGGCGGCCTGCTCTACTGGCCTGACGGGCCTGCGTCCCCGCCCCAGCGCCATTGCGAGAACATGACCAACACCGCCCTGCTCGGCGACAACCACGGCATGTTCCATCAGGTCGAGCCGGTCGGCCCCTTTGATCAGGGCACGCGTCTGGTCAGCGCTAGTGCCGAACTGGCTCCGGAAGACGACGAATCCGGTGATTGGGCCGTGCGGGATCACGGCAAGATTGCCTACCGCGCGCCTCTGGAGGATTTCCGTATCAGCGTTCTGTGGAAGGCTCATATCTATCGCGACCAGCAAGAGCAGGAACAACGGCAAGCCAATCCGTTGTCTCTGGAGCAAGTGGCCCGGATCTTTGCCGACGATCTGGCTGCCAAGGGCTCGTCGCTGCGACTGGACCTCGAGGACCTCGACAATCCCGAGCAAGCCATGGCCATTGCTGCGGTCTACCCCGAGGCCATTCCGGTCGATGTGGGTCGATCGATCTTCGATGCTCTGATGTAGGTCGAAGAGCGCCCCCCTGCCATGGCACCGCCTTGATGTCGCACTCCGTGGCCGCCGTGCCGCAGGGATGCTATACGCTCACGCCAGAATGTCGCGCACCACATGTCCATGCACGTCGGTGAGCCGGTGGTCGCGGCCCTCGTAGCGGAAGGTCACCTGCTCGTGATCCAGCCCCATCAGATGCAGGATCGTCGCGTTCAGATCGTGGACGTGTACCGGGTTCTCGACGACTTGATGTCCGAGTTCATCGGTCTTTCCATAGGTCATGCCAGGCTTGAGCCCGGCACCGGCCATCCACACGGTAAATGCATCTCGTTGATGATCTCGTCCGGGGATCGCCTTCTCTCCGCCCAGGCCAATCCCCTGAGCGATCGGCGTCCTGCCGAACTCGGTGGCACAAACCACAAGCGTCTCATCCAGCAGACCACGCTGCTTCAAATCGCGGATCAGAGCAGCAATGGGCCGATCGACTTTGCGCGATGAGGGCTTGATAAACCTGAAAATGTTGGAGTGGTGATCCCACCCGGAATTGATCACCTGAACCATCCGCACGTCGCGCTCGACCAGTCGCCGTGCCAGAAGGCATTGGGTAGCGAAGGAAGTCGGGTTGAGGCGAACACCGTAGTCCGCCTTCGTCGCTTGTGACTCCTGGCTTAGATCCGCAGCCTCCGGAAGTGCTTTCTGCATCCGC
Organism: Candidatus Binatia bacterium; assembly: GCA_029248525.1. Classification (NCBI taxonomy): domain Bacteria; phylum Candidatus Binatota; class Binatia (SeqCode); species Binatia bacterium. The sequence goes on along the minus strand of JAQWJE010000049.1, from coordinate 822,343 downwards.
AGGGCGAGGTCATATTGAGCCATCCGGGTCGCCGTCTCCGGGTTCCCCCCCCGCGCAAAGGCAATCTCGTTGAGTGCATTCACGGTCGCAACATCCTGCTGCTGCATCGTCTCGGAAACACCAGATGGATTTCGCAGATAGAATACAGGCGACCAGGGCGAGGCAAATCGAACCCCCTGATGCTTGCCCGGCAACATCCCCGAACCCCAGAGTGCGCCGGCCGCGGCCGGAACGTCAACGGAGCCGAGCAGGTTTACGAACCCGGGAAGATCCTGATTCTCGGAACCGATTGCGTAATCCAGCCAGGCCCCCAGACTTGGTCGCCCGAACCGCCCGACCCCGGTCGCAAGCTGCAGCTGTGCCGGGCCGTGGTTGAACTCGTCGCAATGCATCGACTTGATGAACGTCAGATCATCGACGACCTCGGCCAGGTGCGGCATGAGTTCGGAAACTTCAGCACCCGACTGACCATGCTTTTTGAACGTATAGGGAGAGCCGAGAATCTTGGGATGCGACCGAATAAACGCCAGGCGTTTACCCTCATAGAGCTCATCGGGGCAGAGCTGCCCATCCAGGCGAGCCAACTCGGGCTTGGGATCGAAGGTGTCCAGCTGGGACATGCCCCCGGCGAGAAAGATATAGATAATATTCTTGGCCCGAGCCGGCGGGCGGATGCCCGCTGTGGCCACCTGCGGCCAGCGACCTGCCGCCAGAAGGCCTGCCAGTCCGAGCCCACCGCCCAAAACCTCGCGCCGCGTGGCCAGGCCAGCGGCCTTCTGCCCGGATTCCGGCTTGCGTTCACCCACGATGAATCACCTCGTCCAAATTCAGCAGAACACGCGCGACACCAAACCAGCTGGCCAGCTCGGTGACCGGAAGATCGTCCCGTCGCGGGCGACGGGGTTGCTTCAGAAGAGCTTCGGCCTCGCCCGGAGATGCCGTCAGTTGCAGCCGACGCTGCTCGAGAAAATCGAGGAGCGTCTCACGCTCCCTCTCGTCGGGGGCACGCGAAAGCGCGGCAAAGAACGAGAACTCCAATCGATCAGCATCGCTTTCACCCGGGGTCTCATCCAGAATGCGTTCGGCAAATGCCAATGCAGCCTCCGAGAAAACATCGTCATTCAAAAGGACCAGCGCCTGCAAGGGGGTGTTCATCTCGCTGCGCGTCATCCGACAGGCCGTGCGCTCGCTCGCCCCGAAGGTCATCGCATTGGGCGGAGGCGCGCTTCTTCGCCATGCGGTGTAGAGGCCGCGTCGGTACACATCCGCACCGAGCGAGGGGATATAGGGCTCGAAAACAAGCCCGTTGCGCAAGACAACCCCTCGGGGCTGCGGCGGATAAACCGCGGGACCACCCACGGTCGCTACAAGCAAACCGCTGATTTTCAGTGCATTATCCCGAATGGCCTCGGCAGAGAGTCGGCGGTGGCTGCTGCGGGCCAAAAACCTGTTCTCGGGATCCCTCTCCAGAACCTCCGGGAACGCCGGCTGCAGCGATCGGCGATAGGTCTCGGAGAGCACCATCTGACGAATCATCTCCTTGCGACTCCAATTCGACGCGACCAATTCAATTGCCAACCAATCCAGAAGCTCCGGATGCGTGGGGCGGGCCCCCCGAATACCGAAGTCCTCGGGTGTGGACACAATCGGCGCGCCGAATATCTGGCCCCACCAGCGGTTCACGGCGACCCTTGCGGCGAGCGGGTTCTCCTCGGCAACCAACCAACGAGCAAAACCCAGTCGGTTACGCGGGGCGTCTGGAGGGAAGGGATGCAAGCTGGCGGGCGTGTCAGAGATCACCTCTGCTCCGAGGATATGAGGATCTCCTCGCTCAAAGATTCGCGCGACGCGGACGTCCTCAGATTCCTCCATCACCAGCGCCTTGCCGAATTTAGGGGCCCTGGCCACTTGGCGTTCCGCTTTTGCCAGAAGGGCAGCCAGTCGTGGGAAATGAGTGACCGCCACCTCTGCTTGCACCCGTCTCTTCTGGTCCTGGTTCAAAGAGCGCCATTTACCCTCGCTGAGTGCCTCGCGGTTAGATTCACTCAGGACCAGAAGATCTGCTGCAGCGTCGGTCGCAGAAAAACAGATCTGATGCTGCTCGGCCGGACGGAGGGCTCGAAAGCCCCAACGCAACGAGAGTGTCTCCCCGGCGCGGGTGGTAAGCGGTTCTGCCAGACTCAGCATGATGCTAGGTTCTTGCCACGCCTTCCAACTCTTCACGCGCCAATGGGTCGACGGGTTGCCATCGATAAGGACCGCAGGGTTCAGGTGGCGAGCAGCGGGAGCAGAAACTCTGGCCCGGCCCAGCAGCGAACGCCCGGGTTCTTCGGGCAACTCCAGTGACACCTCTGCGAGCAGAAGCGATCCCGGGCGCTTGCGCGGAGGGTTTATCTCCATGCGAATGGCTGTCCACGTACCCGCCGGAAAAACGAGATCGAAGCCCGCGTCGGTAAGAGTCTCCGGTTCCCCGACGACCTTTACGCAAGAGACAGCCGCGGCCGCACCCTTCCCCACAGCGGCATCGGCGGCTTCGCTCGAAACTTGCAGATCGGCATAGGAGTTCTCCATCGCATCGATTCGAGGGGCAACATGCGACAGCCAGGTCTCGAACCAATCAGCATCCCGGCGGCGCGTGAGCTCCGCCAAGGCCGCTTCACTCGACACCACGAGCAACTGGTTCCGGAATTGCCAGGAGTCTCCAGTCCGCCGGAACTCTGCCAACTTCGCTGCCAGCGCGGGCGACCCCGTAAATCGAGTGCCCCCGGAAATATCGAGGGCTTCAAAACCCAGACGGAATTCCCGCCAGGCTTGCTCGTGGACCACCTCGCTGCCCGGTGCAGCCAGAAGGAGATGAGCTCCCCCTGGCATCAGAGCCACCCCACCTGTGCCATCCTTGCTGCGCACCCCGGCTCTGGCTCCATTGAAAAATGAATAGAGCTGGAAATATTCCTCCTGAGTGATCGGGTCGAATTTATGGTCGTGACATTGGGCACAGGCGACCGTCGAAGCCATCCAGACCGTACCGGTTGTATTCACGTTATCGAGGACTTGTTGGACCCGGGCCTCTTCCTCGCGCACTCCGGCTTCGAGATTCAGGGGCGCCGAGCGATGGAAACCGGTCGCGATGCGCTGGGAAACGGTGGGATCCTCAAGCAGATCGCCGGCTAATTGCTCGATCGAGAATTGATCGAAAGGGAGGTCCCGGTTGATCGCATCCACCACCCAATCACGGTAGAGCCAATTGGAGATGACTCGCTCAGCCATGAACCCGGTCGAATCGGCATAGCGCGCCAGGTCCAACCATTGTGTTGCCCAATGTTCACCAAATTGGGGGCTGGCCAGTAGCCGATCCACGAGAGCCACCCACGCGGCTTCCGAAGGATCCGCAGCGAAAGCGCGAACCGTGGCGGGCTCCGGCGGCAAACCGATCAGATCGAAATGCAGCCGACGGACTAGAGACTCCGGACGTCCACGACCGGCGGAAGAAAGCCCTTCGCGGACCAGGCGGCTTTGGACAAAAGCATCCAGAACATCTGCGCCACTTCGAGCGTCGACCCCTCCCGGGATTTGAGGGCGCTCGGGAGCTCGATAGGCCCAATGCGTTCCCGACAAACCAGCTTCCGCAGGCCAGACAGCACCCTGATCGATCCATCGACGAATTGTATCGATCTCGGCCGCGGTCAGTGCGTTCCCTTTTTGGGGCATCCGTTCATCCGGGTCTTCAGCGACCAGCAAGTCCATCAAGGGGCTGAGCTGAGCATCACCCCTGCTGATCACCGGGATACCAAAATCGCCGGGCCTGAATGCGTCTTCCGCATTTGTCAGACGCAGCCCGCCTTTGCGTGAGGCATCGCCATGACACTCGTAGCAGTTCTGGGCCAGGATCGGCTGGACGTCAGTGGTAAAATCCACACGATCTGACGCCAAGCCGGGAATGCTCCCGATGAGTAGGGCCAATACGACCGACACGCACCTCAAGAAGCACATGGAGGGACGCTATCGCGCTCCTCAAAGGCCCGCAAGATCGAGAAATAAGCCGATTTACAGGAGCTATGTTCGATTACGCGAAAAGAAGTCCCAGACCACCTCGGCGGTGCGAATGTCGGTATTCGTACGCCCCAGCAACCGGGGTCCGCGCTGGACGGGATGAGGCACCGAATGGCCGCCGCCGAAAATTGCGAGCAATATCACCTCGGGCCGACCCTCCTCAGCCCATTGGTATTGTACGATCCGCGATCCGTCGTCAGGATCCGCATCCGGAAGATTCGAAACCTCGGGTTCCCCCGCATAGCCCGCGCGTTGGGCAAACATCTGAATCGTCTCGGGCGTGGAACGGACACCGCCACGATTTCCCACCAATCCGAAAAGTGCGACATCGCCGCCCTCATACGGATTCATGGGGTCTTCGGTTCCATTGATCAGAAGAAACGCGACGCCTGCGCCCCGGTCCTCGCAGCCGAGGTTCTCGTCACTTGGCATCGACGCCACGATCGGCGCCACGCCCCGCACCAGATCGGGGGCCTCCAGCGCCAGTCGAATCGCCATATGCCCTCCGTTGGAGATTCCGGTTGCAAAAACCGCCGCGGGATCGGCATCATCCTCCGTCACCAGACGTGAAACGATAGCGCGAAAGAACCCGACATCATCCACATCCAGCTGATTGGCCGCATAGGGTCCGGCGACACGGCAGCCATTCCAGTGATCATCAAACCCATCCGGGTAAACGACCAGAAACCCCTCCTCGTCAGCAAGCCGATCGAAATCGTGCGCCATGGACGTTCGGGCCATCGCGCCATTACCCATCGAGCCATGCAACACGAAAACAATCGGCGGCGATCGCAGGACTCGTGAAGGGCGGTAGACCTGATAGGTTCGCTCTCGGGATTCCCACGACAAACTCTCGCTCGTCAGAGCGCCGCCGAGTTTCGGCACCGGAGCCTGTCGGATCCCCAGCAGCCACCATGCCGCCCCGAAAAAGATCAGGCCCAAAAAACCGAGGGCCATCAGAGTCCGCCGTGTGCGCGCTTTCGCCATGCCCTCCCCCTACCTGCATTTAAACCCGGGAAAAACCCATACCGGGCCGAGACCCCCGCCGTCGGTAGGACAACGGATTGCGAAGCCGAGCGTTTATGACTAAGGTTCCGGACTTTTCCGATTCACGCGATCGGCGGTTTGCACATGGCACAAGAGTCCTCAGCAAAAGAAGTTTTCTTCCACGTCGGCTTGGGAAAGACTGCCACCACTTATTTGCAATACCAGTTCTTTCCCAAACTCCGCGGCATCCACTACGTCCAGCGCACGCGGTACCCCAAAGCCCCTAAAATCATCGCGCGAGATGCCTCGCCACGACATTTGCTGTCGCGGGAATTCGACCAGCAGCTACAGGAAGAGATCGAGAAATTCGCGGTCCACTATCCCGACACGCGTGCGATCGTCGTCTTCCGAAGGCACGATGGATGGATCGCCTCGCAGTATCGACGATTTGCCAAGAATGGAATTCAGATCCCCTTCGAAGAATTTTTCGATATCGAAAAGAACGAAGGACTTTGGAAGCAGGCGGATCTCGACTACTCCAACAAGCTCTCCATCATCGAGAATACCTTCACCCGAAAACCCCTGGTCCTTTTCTACGAGAATATGCGCGAGGATCCCTATGCGTTCTTCGATCAATTCGCGACCGCGATCGGGGCCACCTACGATCGGAACCAGATTTCACTCGATGCCGTTCATCCGTCCTACGAGGAAAAGCAGCTCAAGACGGTGCGAAGCGTCAGCAAGATCTTTTTTCCGGCCAACCCGAAGCAGTACAATAATGCTTTCCTGAAACGCCTCCAGTGGCGCAAACAGCAGCTTACCTCCTACTCCATCATGGCCGCGGCCCGCTTCGTCCCGGACTCCTGGCTGGACCAGGGAGAACTGGTCCCCAAAGGGCTGCTGGAAAAGATTCGCGACGTCTACGCCGAAGACTGGGAAAAAGTGCACGCCTACGCGCGCGCGAACAACGACGAGTCTTCGATGATGACTCAGTCTGCCAAAACAGCGGCCGCCACCACGGCGGGTTCGAGTCCATCCCAGCAATTATAGGCGGGCTTGTAGAACACCTTGTTGCCCAGCTTGGAGTAGGGACGGCGGCACTCGCACGAAGGCTCGAGGATCTGCGACCCGATACCCGGGCGATAAGGCGACATGCCGAATTCAGGGACCGTCGCGCCCCAGATCGAGATGACGCGCTTTTTCAGCGCGGCAGCGGCATGCATCAGGCCTGTATCGTTGGTGACCACCACCGAGGACTGCTGCAGCAGCGATACCGATTGATTGAACGAGTAGCGCCCGCAAGCGTTATAAACCGAAGCCCCAGCCGCCTCGACAATCTGGTCCCCCCGACCCTGATCTTCGGGGCCACCAAGCAAGATTACCGGCAACCCGATCAGACGACACACCTCGGCCGTGCGATCGGTCGGGTAGAGTTTTCCAGGGTGCTGTCCGCCAATCACGATTGCAACGAACCCGGTACGAAACCCCTCGGGCAGCCCCTGTGCAGCCACCACATCGTCGGGACCCAGGAAATAGTCCAACCCCTGATCATCTGCGCGCACTCCAATTCCCTCGAGAGTCGACAGGTATCGGTCCACAACGTGAAGGTCCGGGAGCAGGTTCCAATGAAAGGTCGTAAAAAGCCACTTCTGGAGACTCAGTTTCCGAAAGGTCGTTGCGGGGGCATCCAGTAAAGAGCGTACCCGCGAGGAGCGAAAGTTCGCGTGCAAATCAACCACATGGTCGAAAGCTTCAGCCTGCAAGGCCGCTCCGACTTCGACCACGTCTTTGTCGATCGTCCAGAGCCGATCGATCGAGGGATGATAGGCGAGCACGTCCCGATATTTCGCCTTGGTGAGATAATGAATCTCGACGCTCGGCAGTTGCTCACGCAAAACACGAATCACCGGAGTCGTGAGCACGATATCTCCGATCGAGCTGAAGCGGACGATCAGAACTTTCATGGATGGCTCGCAGGGAGAGAAAGCATTGGCCTCGTGAAATAGCTGACACGCTTCCCGACGGTCAAATCAGGCCACCACCTTCAAGGTTTCGCCCTCGGCGAGCAGATATATTTTCTGTTAAACCCATAGTATCGCGATCTCAGCCACCGTGCGCAGCTTCCATCTGGAGCTGGCCAATATAGACGACAACGTCTACGAGACCCTCAAGTTTCGTGTCGCTCAGCACCCCTCGGAAAATGCCGATAGAGTCGTGGTGCGCGTCTTGGCCCGAGCGCTTTCTCGCGACGAGAACCTCGAATTTGGTCGCGGCCTCGACCACACCGACGAACCGGCCTTGTGGAGCCATGATGACAGCGGGCAGCTGCGTCTCTGGGTGGACGTCGGCGCACCTGCCGCATCGAGACTTCATCGCGCCCATAAACATGCCGAAGAGGTCCGCGTGTTTACCGACAAGAATCTCACCGGCCTGCAAAAGGAGTGGCGCGGCCAGAAGATTCATCGCGCAGACGCCATCAAGGTGATGGTTTTCGCACCCGCATTCATCGCCGAGCTCGCCGAGACGATCGAGAAACAGAACCCTTGGAATATTACCCTGCACGATGGCGAGTTAACCGTCACCGTGGGCGAAAAAAGCATCGGCTGCAGTCCGCAGCTCACGACCGTCAGCGCCATCGTCCAGTCCTGAGGGAGCCAGGCAGATTGAGCAGGACGAGGGCTTGCCTCGGGTCGATGATTTCTTCTAGCTAGTGCCACCTGCTTTTGATTATCGAGAACTCGGGGAGCCCATCCCGCACACGCAGGCGAGCGAGTCTACTTGCCGGCGCGCGGATTCTCATGCTCTTCACCTCCCTGAGCCTGCTCGCCCAGTGTACGCCCAACCCACCTGAGGCGTCGCCGCGGGGGGCGATCGGGCGCCTGACCGGCCATCCTCCCCTTCCGGGGCTCCCGGAGGTGGGACCAACCAAGCCCGTTACGATCGGAGAACAAACTCGTCAGGCCACGGTACTGGTCAGCGGGGGTTCGCTGACGCTCGAAACCCTCGAGGGTGGGGCGCATCGCCTTGAGCGTCGTCGAACTGGGTGCTCCACGTTCAGGCGCAGAAGCAGGCCCTCCTGCCGCAGGGCTCGACCTCCTTGTCGAAATCGATTCGTCTTCCTCACGGGAGACCTCCTCGATAACCAACTGGGAAAGGCTGGAAAAAATCAGACTCGGAGAAACACCGGTCCGAATCTCGAATCCATCTGCGCCGGAAGGCGATCCGGCTCGGCCCGGCCTCATCGCCGTGGGCTCGGTGGTCTTTCTGGGCGCCCCTCCCAATGCAGACTCCCCGCCAAACATTATTTTGGTCAGTCTGGACACCCTCGCCGCAAGCGCGATCTCCCGGCTCGGCGGCCCTACGGGTCTGACCCCCGAAATCGACCGCATCCTCGGCCAGTCGCGTTCCTATGATCAAGCGTTTGCGCCTGCCGGGAGGACCCTGCCCTCGCACGCCGCACTTTTCTCCGGGCTCTATCCGCACAATAACTCTCGCACGAAAGTTCAAGAAGTTACCTTTGACTCGCTGGTCCCCGAGCTCGCCAACCAGGGCTACCTCACCATGGCCATCACGGAGAACGGTTACGTCAGCAGTCGATTTGGTTTCTCTCAGGGATTCGATCAATACGACGGCAGCGATCTCGAATAACTTGCGGGAGATGCCCGACGGACCTTCGACGAAGCGATCCGGATCTTCGAGGCCTATGCCCCTCTCGCACCGCTATTTCTCTTCGTCCATACCTACGAGGTCCACAACCCCTACACACCACGCCAGGAGGTCTCCGAAGAACTCCTGCCCGGGCTTTACGGAGAAGACCGCCGGACCATGTTCGAGATCATACCCCAGTGGGAGTGGATCGAGTTCAAGTCGCGAGAGATCGCAGAGGCCGACTTCCGCCGCCTCCAGCTTCTGTATCTGGCCGGTGTCTACCACCTCGATCGTCTGGTCGGGGACCTTGTAAAACGCCTCAAGACCTTCGACCCCGACCGACGCACTCTGATTGTCCTGACCTCGGACCACGGCGAGGAGTTCAACTCCCGTAATGTCGGCCACGTATCGGTCCGCGAAGACGTCATGCGGATTCCGTTGGCATTTTACTGGCCGGGTAAAATCGCCCCCGCAAGGATCACCGAGGCCGCCCCCCTGGTCGATGTCTTCCCGACTCTCTTCGAGATCCTCGACATGCCGATCCCGCCTGGGCTGGACGGGCAATCGCTCGGGGGAACGAGCCGTGCGGCAGCATCCGGGACACGGCCCCGATTCGCGATCAGTCAATCGGGCCAATGGGCCAATCCCACCTGCCGCAAGATGAAAACTTGCGAGTGGCAGGAAATCTTCGCCCTCCGCAGCAGCAACTTCAAATTGGTCCGCCAGCCAGATCAGAGTTTCACATTCCATGATATGCGCACCCGCCGAGCCCCTCCTGCCATCGAGCGAGACCCAGGAGCTCGACCCGCAGACCCGTCAAAGACTTCGTCTACTGGGCTATATCGAGTAGGGCCCGCCCGCAGTTTACAGCGATCCCTCCGGACTTCCCTCAAGAGACTCTGCCAGAGCCAGAAGGGCGCGGAGCTCCGAGGCCGCCGTCGGCAGATCGGGCAGCGCGATGACAAACCCTTGCGGAAATCTCTTCCCGAGGGTCCTGGCCAAAGCGACGTGCTCGGAGGCCAGAGAGGCCTCCGCCTGCGCCATCGGCTGCAGGACCGCCCACGCAGCGCGGAGATCCGCCGATGCGTCGGCTGGCAGGAGGTCCGCTGTCGGCATCGGATCCTCGACGGTTCCCGCCAGACTGCGATTGAGAACGAAACCAGAGACCGGCAGGGACAGCTCGTGAGCCTTGGCCGCAAAATAGTCTGCCTCCGCCAGCGATTCGGCAGCCGGCGAACTTACCAGAAGGAAAGCGATTCCCGGACCGCCAAAAAAGGATTGCATTTCCTCGTGGCTGCTCCCGAGGTACGCCAGGATCTGCTCGAAAAGAACAAAGAACTGCTGGATCTCCGCACGGGCTCGTTTGCCAAACGCCAGATCCAGCAACCCCTCAAAAAGGCCTGCGGCCGCCCGGCGCAGCCGGCTCTCGGCATCGGGAATGAAAAGTCCCAGAACGCGACGGTCCAGAAACGCCGTCGAGCGCGACGGGGCATCGAGAAAACGAAGCGCATCTCGCGAAGGCGGCGTATCGAGAACGATCAGATCGTAGCGGTCACTACGAACGAACTCGTGCAGAGCCTCGACGGCCATATATTCCTGCATGCCGGCGATCATCGAGGTGATGTTCCGGTAGACTCGATTCTCGAGCAGGCGTTCCGCGCTGGCGACATCCGGTGTCAGGCGGCGGACCATGGAGTCCGAAACTGCCTGCGGATCAAGCATCCATGCCGACAGGCTGCCGGAGGCGGGAACCGCCATCGCATCCAATCGCTCGCGATCAATCTCGGTTGGCTCAGTCGCATTGGGTGAAACATCCAGCGTCTGGGCCAACCGCTTGCTCGGGTCGATCGTGATCACCAGAACACGACGGCCGGAGCGGGCCGCGGCCAAAGCCAACGACGCCGAGGTTGTGGTCTTGCCGACACCCCCCGCGCCACAAACAACCACGACGCGTTTGTCGGCAATCAATTCCTGCACGCCTGTCGCCGCCATCAGGTGCCCCAACCTTTCGCCAACTTAGCGGCGACTTCTGCGGCGGTTGCCCCCTGTGCTCGAGGCAGGAGAGGCGCCTCGACGACCGGCACCGATGTTGCCTCGGTGATTTGCGCACGAGCCCTCCCGACGGCCTCGGCCTGATGAAAAGCTCTCGTGCCATGCAACGAATATGCGGCCAGCAGCGGCTTGAGCGCCTCGCGTTGCGCGGGCGAGAAAGGATCCACAGGCACCCGGTTCAGGATGAGACCGCCGGTGGTGACGTGCGTCTTCGCCAGACCATCTACGAGCTCGATCGCCTCGGTGACCGGCAGCGGTTCGGGCACGGTGACCACCCAGGCCAGACACTTCTCGGGGTCATTCAGATAGGCCTGCCCCTCGCGCATATAGCGGGGAATAGGCCCGTCGGGGAGCGCATCGAGGAGGACTTCCGGCAGGCTGGTCAGAGCCAGCGTCTGTCCGGTGGCGGGCATATCGGCTACCACGACTTCATGCACCGGGGCTCCCTGCGCATCAGTCTCCTGCAGCAACCGCAAAAGATGATAGAAGACGCCGAGTTCGTAAAGAGAAGGCACAGCGGCGACAAATTTTTGTAAAGTCTCGGAGCGCAATGCCGTGCGAATCAACGGACCAGCAGGAATCACCTGATGGGCAAAGAGTTCGTGACCACGAGTGGCCCATACAAGGCACCCGAAGAGTCCCGGCGGACCGAGAGGCTCGGGGTCCGGACCGAGGTCCGGCTTGCCAAAGCAGGCGCCTACAGACGATGGGCCGCCGTCGGGATCGCCGATCTCGCACAATAGAACGCGCTTGCCGCCGACCGCGGCAAGCCTCGCCATAGCCGCGGCAACCGTGGTGCGGCCGACCCCGCCCTTTCCCGTCACAAGATGAACTCGACGCTCGAGGAGGTCCGTCGGAAATCCAAGCCCTTCGCTCACGAAGATCGGCTTTCCGCGAGGAGCGATTCTCGCAGGCGGGTGAGGCCTTGTTCCATCGACACAACCGGATCGTAACCCAGATCGCGTCGGGCAGCACCCAGATCGTACCAATGCGCGGTAGAGAGTTGTTCTGCCGCAAATCGAGTGAGCGGCGGCTCGTCAGTGCGACGCAGCAGATGGAAACAGGCTTCGGCAGCAGCGCCCGCCCACCAGGCAAATCGAGCGGGCACTGTGCGCGTCTCCCGGGGAAGATCGGCCGCGCGGAGAAAAGCGTTGACCAACTCGGCCGAAGGCATCGGTTCACCTTGAGCGATGAAATAGGCGCGTCCCGCGCAGGGTGCCTGCGGCGAAAGAGCATCACCGGCGCCGAGATGAGCGCTGACGGCATTATCGATATACGTCGTATCGACCAACTTCTGCCCGTCGCCAACCAGTCGCAGTCGACCCGCCCGCGCTCGAGCCAACAGGCGCGGCAAAAGTTGTTGATCCCCCGGGCCCCAGACCAAATGGGGTCGCAGCGCCACGGTCGCCAGGGCCGGCCCGTTGGAGGCGAGCACAAGTTTTTCCGCCTCGGCCTTGGTGCGCGGGTAGCTCGCCGTGAAATGGGTTGCATAGGGTAGCGACTCATCGCCACCTTCGATATCGGCTCCCGTATGCACAACACTGGGCGTGCTGGTGTAGACCAATCGGCCCACACCTTGCTCTCGACAGGCGGCGATCACCCGTTCGGTGCCGACCACGTTGGTCTGATGATAGGCCGCCGCGGGGCCCCAACCTCCGACCCGAGCAGCAACGTGAAAGACGATCTCGCAGCCTGCAACTGCGCTCGACAGCGCTTTTGCATCGACCAGATCCCCGCGCATATGCTCCACGCCGAGCGCCGCGATCTCCGGATGACAGCCCCGCGAGTAGCTGCGCACCTCGTCGCCTCGCGCGGCCAACGCTCGAACCAGAGCACCTCCGAGAAATCCCGCACCGCCAGTGACAAGGGCCTTCATGCCCCAGCGCCTCGGGACCACGCACGCGGGCTCGATTGCCGAGTCGCCCACCGCTGAAGTTCCGGACGGCCGATCTTGGCATTATGACGAATATCGACCGGGAATTTTCGGTGGAAGAAAATATCACGGATATCCCGCGTGGAAGGATACCCCGCCCCCAAAGCCAACAACTCCTCGACGACTCGGGACCTCTCGTATCGCCTCACCTCGGGTTCCAGTTCGACGCAAAGCACAGGACGCGATGCTGATCCGTCAGGAACACCGACCAGAGCAGTCCGGCGCACCTGAGGATGACGGTCGAAGATCGCCTCGCAGGGGATGCTGAACATCGTTCCATTGCTCGCTTCGACACGGTCAGCCTTTCGACCGCAGTACCAGAGCCGACCGTCTGCATCGAAATAGCCAACATCTCCCATTCGGTGCCACAACTGGCCCGAGGCATCTTTCATCTTGGCGGCCCGAGTCTCTTCGTCCAGATGATAATACCCACGGGTGACCTGAGGGCCCGTGACGATAATCTCACCGATTTCCCCCTGCGGAAGTTCGCGCTTCGACTCATGAACGGCAAAGGCCTGCTCGGAGATCGCAAGGATCCGAACTTCCACCGAAGGGACCGGGCGCCCGACACAAACTCCAGCGCCCTGATCGGTCAGTTCCCCGGTCTCTCCCAGAACCTCATCGCTGCCAATGCAGGATACGGGAAGACATTCGGTGGCCCCGTAAGGCGTCAAGACGCGGGCCCCGTCAGGAAGCACCTGAAGAAAACGCTCCATGATCGCCGCAGAGACTGGAGCACCCGCCGAAACGACCCGCCTGAGAGTCGAGAATCGCATCCCATGCGCAATTCCATAACGCCCGACAGTATCGAGGAGCGCTGGCGAACCAAAAAGATTCGTCGCCGAAAATTGCTCTGCTGCAGAGAATATCCTTCGTGGGTCAACGGATCCGGGACGAGTCGGGTCCATATCCGGGACGACCGCGGTCATTCCCAATGCAGGATCGAAAAGTGCAAAGGGCGGGAAAGTTGGCAGATCGACCTCACCCTGCGGGTGCCCGGCAAGTTCACGGATGGCCTCCACCTGCGCTGCGAAATTCTGATGCGTATAAAGCACGCCCTTGGGGGCACCGGTGCTGCCGCTGGTAAAGAGAATCGCTGCGAGATCATCGCCGTTGGTATCAGCCACCGGGTAGGCTTCTTCCGACAGGCCTTCACGACAAAGGCCGGCCAGGGTCGTCTCTCCCGGAGTACCCAGACGGCCAACCGTCACCCGGATCCGAATCGTACGGCGGCCCCAACCGAACAGGCGGCAAGCCAAACGTGCACGGGGAATCCCGACAAAAGCCTCCGGCTCGGCGTCGGAAAAGCAACGAGACAGACGGCGCAAACCAATTCCCGGATCGACCACCACCGGCACCGCACCCATCTTCAACAAACCGAGCATGAGCGCGAAAAAGCTGCGATCGGGCGGCACCATCACTGCGGTCCGCATGCCCCGGGTCACACCAGCCTTCGCCAATCCTCGCGCGATTGCATCGCTTTCGCGGTCCAGTTCCCGGTTGGTCGCGCCGGCATAGGAGACCTTCTGACCCCGGGCACTCACCGGGTAGTGGATGGCCACGGCGGCAGGGTCCTGGCGGGCACGTTCGAGAACTAGCGAGGCGACGTTCACTATCGAGCGCCCGTCAGGGGTGTCTTTCCAGAAAATCGCGCAGGATTGGCGGGATTTCGGCGGCCGCATCCTCCAGGACATAATGCCCAGCGTCAGGAAAATGGTGTCCTTCCGCATGAGGCCAATATTTCTCGAAAACTCCCATCACCTTGGGCCCGAAAACAAAATCCTGATCCCCCCAAAGAAGCAAGACAGGGGTGCTGGTAAATAGCGCCAGACCACGCTCGACCTGACTGACGGTCTCGTAGGAAGGGTCCCCCGGACGAAGCGGAATATCTTGCACGAAGCGCAGTGTCGCCAAACGATTCTCCGGGGAATTATAAGGCGCGGCGTAGGCATTCCGCACCTCGCGCGACAGTCTCTTGCGGGGAGCAATCCACCCGGCACCGCGACTGAAGAGGTTTGCCCGTCGGACCAGAAATGCCGCCAATCGGGTATCGCGGACAAAGGATAACATTGGCGGCATCGACATATCGTCGGGCAAATGAAAGGCCGCGGTATTCATCAAAACGATTCGTCCCACCTGATCGGGATGGCGTGCAGCCCAGCCCATCGCGATCATGCCCCCCCAATCGTGTGCCACCAGCGTAACCGGCTCCTGAAGATCCAACGAATCCAGCAAGGCTTCGAGATCATCGATTCGATCCTCGAGCCGGTAGCCATAGCGATCGGCAGCAGGCTTGTCGGAGTAGCCACAGCCCATATGGTCAGGCACCAGAACCCGATGGTCGCGCCTGAGCTCCAGCACCAGATTCCGAAAATAAAACGACCAGGTCGGATTCCCGTGCACCATGACCACGGGCTGGCCCTCTCCTTCATCGAGGTAATGATAACGAAGACCGTGACGATCAAGGTAGCGGCCCGCAAACGGATAGAGGGACCGTGCGACGTGCGCCGGCTCTCTCACCAGATGATTTCGCCAACCGTGCAGTTCAGACCGCTACCGATCCCGGCAAGAACAATCCGATTACCTTTTTGAATTCGCCCGAGGTCGAGTGCTTTCGACAGCACGATCGGCACCGACGCCGGACCTATATTGCCGAACAGATCCACAATCAGAAGTGTCTTCGCCACGTCCAATTCCAAACTCTCCGCCAACTGCTCGGCATGGCGCTGACTGACCTGATGGAGACAATATTGATCGACATCGGAGGCCTCGAAACCAAGATGCTGGCGGGCGCCAGCCCAGGTCTTTCGTGACAACTCCACACCCTCGACCATCAAGCCCTTGGTGTCGGTGATCCCGCGCTCGACTTGCCCGACGCACAGCCGGTTATGCTCGGTGGCCGCCAGACTGAACGTCCCGCGGAAGCGATGTCCATCCGGCACCAGGTCCGCGCGAGCCAGAATCATCGCAACCGCTCCCGAACCGGTGGTCAGCGAGGCAAACTCGTCACGGAAGGTCGCGAGGTCCGTCTCCGGTCGTCTCAAGCGCTCGATTGTCGATTCCACCAGAAAACGGCTCGATTCGGCATCCACAATCATCCCGTAATCGATCTGGCCCCGTTCGATCATATTGCCGACGACTTCCATTCCATTGAGAAAAGCAAGACAGGCATTGCCCACATCCATATTCATGCAGGTAGCCGGCAAGCCAAGATTTCCATGGACCAGGCAGGCCGTGGATGGCTCGACGTAATCTCGACAAACCGAGGTGTTCACGATGATCCCCAAACAGGATCGGTCGAGACCAGAATCGGCCAGAACCGCTTCGGCCGCCAGAGTTGCCGCATCACTGGGCTGGACTCCCTCGTCCCAATAGCGGCGCTCGCGAATGCCGGCGACTGATTCGAGCAGATTGGGCGGCATGCCCAGTCGTTCCATGGTTTCTTCGAGTTCGCTCTGGATTGCGGCCGAGGTGATGCTGTGCGGGGCGTCCACATGGCGCACGCTCACAATCGATAGGTTGTCGAAATTCATTCCGCTCCCGGCCGGTTCCGCTGAAACTCTGGCCGATCTGGCCAGCGAGGTGCTCGCCCGGCCCCCGTACACTCGAGTCCGAGACAGCAGGCTGGCTTTAGCCCAAGGGGAGCGGCCCCGCCACGAAGCCTAAAAGGCCCGCAGCGGCCGGGCATGGTTGCGGGGCGCGAGAAATCTTCCCTCCTGTGGAAATCCTGTGGGAAAACCACGGAAATCTATCAACACGGTAAATCAGCATTGAGGAAAACTATCCACAGAGGGATCCTCGGCGGACCTCGATCCGGCCGGGGCAACGGAGCAAGACCATGACGGCTCGCCAGAGAGCGCCGGATCGGTCAAAACGATGCCATGCCTATCGATCGTCAGATATGCGCCGAGGGCGCCCGTCATCTAAGGCGCGTGGACCCCACTTTGGCAGAGGTCATCGGAAAGATCGGCCCGTGCACCCTGCGGGTGCGCCGGGATCGCTTTGCCTCGCTCGCGCAATCGATTCTATCCCAACAAGTCTCGACGCAGGCCGCAGCCACGATTGGCCGACGCCTGGCGGCAGCCGCCGGCGGGCGAATCTGCCCGGAAGCACTCGCGGGGTTGACCGACGAGGAGATCCGGGGTGCCGGGGTGAGTCCCCAGAAACTTCGCTATATCCGCGACCTTTGCGATCGGACCGCCGACGGACGCATCCAGCTTTCGCGCCTCGGCCACCTTTCCGATGCCCGAGTCATCGAGACCTTGACCTGCGTGAAGGGAATCGGAGTCTGGACCGCTCAAATGTTTCTGATTTTCGTTCTCGGAAGAACCGATATTCTGCCTTGCGGCGATTTGGGCGTCCAGAATGCGATGCAACAACTCTATGGACTCGCCGAGCGGCCCTCACCACCCGAGATGGAGGCCATCGCGGCCCTCTGGCACCCTTATGCCTCGATCGGCTCCTGGTATTGCTGGCGCTCTCTGGACTGAGCCGATGCCCCTGCGGTTGCCCTGCCTTGGGGCATGACAAGTGCCAAGCCAAACCACCTATCCCTATAAAAGCTTGTTTTTACTGGAATTAAAACCCACCAGCGCACTCGGACGCAACTCGCCGCTGCGGCTTCCACTCCTTTCGGAACTCCTTTAGAGTCAATTCCATGACTGCTCGATGTCACCAAACTCTGTCATGGACCAGCGTCCTTTTGATTCCGATCCTCCTGCTGCTCGCGAATCCGTCCTTTGCCGGGCGGATGGCTCAAGCCGAGTGCGGGGGCGAGATCCCATGCGCCTGCGGGGATCGTGTGGTCGAGAACTACACCATGACCGAGGATCTGGGCCCTTGCACCCGTGACCCTGCCAACCCCTCGGCCGAATTGATCGGCCTGCGGATCAATTCGGATGTGACGCTCGATTGTGCCGGTTACTCGATCACCGGACCTCAGGACAGGGCCAAGGAAGCTTTCGGCATCAAGGTTGGCTCAGCCACGAGGCCCAGCGAGAACTCCACCGTTCGCAATTGCACCGTGCGCGGTTTCTGGTGGGGGATCTACGTGGCGAATTCGAACGATATTCTCCTCGAAAGCAATATTGCCGAGGATAATGGTTGGTTCGATCCCGACGCCAACGGAACTGGCTACGGGGTCGATATCGCCAACTCCCTGCGAGTCACCATGCGGGACAACCTGGTCCAGAACAATGGGAACGAAGGGCTCCACCTCACCGCATCCACCAACAGCCTCATCGAAAACAACACCTTCATCGACAACGGATTTGAACAGGTCTACATCATCGGTGCCGATCGCAACGAGATCCGGGGCAACCATAGCACCGGCGGGCGCCAAGGGTTGGAGATGCGCGATTCGGACGAAAATTCCTTCAGCCATAATTTCTGGGGCGAGGCTGAAAAGCATTGGCTGGAAAACGACAACGATAATAATACATTCGACTATGACCAGTTCGTGGGCACCCTTCGCATCAGCGACCATTCGAGCAACAATACTTTCGAGAATTGTCGCTTTCTGAAAGTGACCGGCGATTGCGTCTGGAACCAGGCAGCCGATAACACTCTGGTGCGCCCCTTTTTCGAGGCTTGCAAGAGGGACGTCTTCGCCACCGAACCCATCCGCATCGAGCAATCCGCCACAGCCAACCGCACGCTCCGCAAAAAGTCTGTGACCCAGACGCTTCCCGGGTGCACCGCTGACTTCAACGGGGACACGATCGTCGATCAGCTGGACCGTAACCTCCTCGAGAATGCCCTCGGCAGCACGCCGACAGACTCGAATTGGGTATCGGCGGCCGACTTCGACCACGACCAGATTATCAGCGCGATCGACCAGGGGGTTCTGGAAGCTCAATTCGGCGCCTGCAGCGCCCTGCAAAACCCGGTGCCAAAAGTCGCTCTGCAGAAAAAAATTCTCAACAAGGGCACTGAAAGCTACACCGTGATGATCGATGCTACCCGCTCGGGGGACAACGAGGATGCGCTGGTCCATATAGACTTTTACGCGATCGATCTGATTCGCGACGAGATGGTCTTTCAAGCGCGACGCCCGCCGGGTGCCGAGGCAACCGTGACGTATGAATTCCCCCGGGGGAAATACATGCTCTACGCGACGGCCTTCGATCGCTTCGGAGCCAACTCGCAGCCCAAGAAGCGCGGACTCATCGTCCGCTAAGTGCTGACCGCCCGCGAAGGCATGGCCGGTATCCCTCGGGGCTTGGTCGGTGCGCTACTCGGCCGCTAGATGCCGGTGCAGGAAATCCCGAACCACGGTGGCGACCTGCGTGAACGCTACGCCCTCGTAAGCCACAAAATGGTCGCCGCTGACCATTTCCAATTGTTTGGGCTCGGGGGCTCGCGCAAATGCATCGAGCGCCACAGAGGTCAGGGCAAGCCGGTCTTCGGTAGCCACGACCATCAGCAGAGGAGCCTGCAAATGAGCGATGCACTGGCCCGGATCAAACGGAGGGTCACAGTCAAAAGCATTGGCTAGCGTCACTTCATTCCGCCAGGTCGATTTGACGGAACCACCATGCCGGAGGAACCAGGCGGCTGCTTCTTCCTGAGGAAGGAAGGCGGGACGAGTCGATCCCTCGGGATCGTCAACCACAGCCAATTCCATCGGCGGTGCCTGAGCGCTTCTGGACAGCGCCTCCGGACCCGGAGCGGCCAGGGCATCCCGAATCTTGGTCCAGGCATGGGCGGTATCGCGATAGTCTGTGCCGGGCATTCCCGCGAGAGGAGCATTGGCAACCACCGCGCGAATCGTGGCATCCACCGAGCCAAGCACCAAAACCTCGCCCCCGCTGAAACTCCTGCCATAAACCGCCAGTCGCCCAGAATCGACCTGCGGATGAGCCGCCATCCACGCCAATGCGTGCTGATAATCGATGGTCTGTGCCCACGGATTGATCTCCTGACGCGGATCTCCCCCGCTCTCCCCCAGATTCCGATGATCATAAAGCAGAACAGCCAGGCCCGAGACCGAGAGAAATTCGGCAAGGTCCGGGAGACACATTTCCTTTACCGCGGAAAACCCGTGCGCCATGACAACCCCGGCGCACGGCGTGTCCTGTTCGGGAAGGTAGAGGACTCCGCGAAGCTGCGTACCTCCACTGGCGGAAAAAGAAATCTCTTTTCGGGACATGCGCTGGCTCTACAGCCTCGCCAATTCGGTGCCATCAGGGAAGAGCATGCTCGAGGCAGAAACCGTACGCGAGGCGACAACGTTGGCCCCCATGATCATAATCTCCTAGACTTCCGCCATGTTGAATCTTCTCCTGCCCCGCGAGGTGAGCAATCGGTACGAGGGGCACAAGCTTGCCCTCCTGGCCTTTATCCCGCTGGTCGGGGTGACAATTGCCCGCAGCCTGATTCATATCTTTCGCGCGGATGGGGGCGCCCAGTCCATCGCCACCATCCCGCTCGATAGCTACACGCCGGCGGCCGCCGGCGCGGTGATCACCATCTTTGCGCTCTGGGGACTATCGCAACTGCTGGTCGGGCTGCTCTATCTGGTCGTGTTGCTGCGCTATCGGGCACTGGTCCCGCTGATGTACCTGGGGATGCTCATCGAGTATCTTGGACGGATTGGCATCGGCCTATGGAAACCCCTGGAGACCCTCCAGACGCCTCCGGGCGCCCGGCTCAACCTCGCCATGGTCGCTCTCGCAACACTGATGCTGACCCTCTCTCTGCGCCAAAGCAGCCCCGCACCGGTCGAACAGGATTTGAATTGAACCATCCGATAAAAAGAATTCTCCATGGAGTGGCCCTGCTCTCCCTCGCACTGCTGCTCGCGCCAGCCAATCTAGTGGCGGCACCGGAGCCCCCAGCTTCCGGCACGACCGACGCGGCCACAAGTGCCAAGCCCGACAGCAAAGCGAAAAAGCTGCGCATCGGGACCAAGAACGCCCCGCCCTTTTCCTTCCAGCTTCCCGATGGGACCTGGACCGGGATCAGCATCGACCTATGGCGTGCGATCGCCGAAGATCTGAATCTCGAATTCGAGATCCACGAACTCGAACTCGAGAAATTGATCGAGTCGACTCGCCAAGATAAAGTCCAGATCGCCGTAGCCGCTATCGGAATGACCGCCCAGCGCAACCAAATCATCGAGTTCTCGTATCCTTTCTTTGGCACCGGCCTCGCGATGGCCGTAAAGTCCGGCGAATCGGGCGGCTGGTGGGAGTTTCTGAATCGGCTTTTTTCCAAATCCTTTCTGCGTTCGGCCGGACTTCTCTTCCTGATTCTGCTCGTCACCGGAGTTCTGATCTGGGCAGCCGAGCATCGACGAAACCCGGCGCAATTTGGAGGCTCGGCAGCTGACGGAATCGGTGCCGGCTTCTGGTGGTCAGCGGTCACCATGACCACCGTTGGCTACGGCGACAAATCACCCATCACACCATTGGGGCGAGGTCTCGCACTGGTATGGATGTTCATCTCCCTGTTTGCCCTTGCCGGGTTGACCGGAGCAATGGCATCCGCCCTGACCGTGACGCAGCTTACACCGCGGATTCAGGGTCCGGCCGACCTTTCGCGGGTCCGCGTAGGAGCACTTGCCGGTTCTACCGGGGCGGAATATCTGCGTCAGAACTTCATTCTCTATTCCACTTTCCCGAATACCGAGGCAGGCCTCGACGCCGTGAAGGCCGGTAAAATCGACACTTTCGTGAACGACGAACCCGTTTTGGCCTATGGCGTCAAAAGAGACGGGACGGGAGAACTCTCGATCTTGCCGCAAACTTTTGATCCCGGATTCTATGCCTTCGGGTTCCCGCGTCACAGCCCATTGCGCCGCGACGTCAACTCCTCGATTCTCCAGATTATGGAAACATCCGAATGGCTGGGCATCCTCGCTCGCTATGTCGATGCTTCAAAGCAACACCTCGAGGTGCCTCCGCGAGACTAGAAATGTCTCTCTTGAAAGCCGCTGTGATCGCAACGCGAACCGGTTGCAAAGGACAGAGCCTGGCAATGCCAACGATGGAACCAATTCTTGTAGTGGGTGCAGGGCCGGTAGGGCTCGCCGCAGCCCACCGGCTTCTCTGGCATGGATGCGAGGTGCGCATCATCGATGCGCAAGCGGGACCGACTTCCTTATCGAAGGCTCTCGTCGTCTGGCAACGGACACTGGAGACCCTCGACAGCAGCCTTCCCCATGAACGGTTCCAGCAACATGAGGATGCCCAGATCCTGCAGGGGGCCATCCTCCAGACGGCTGAAGAAACCATCGGCAGAATCGTCCTGAACGAACCGAGTTCGCCGATCCCGACCGGCTTGCTTCTTCCGCAATCCGCGACCGAGGCCACCCTGATCGAACGGCTCCGCGAACAGGGCGTCGAGGTCGAGCGCAACACTTCACTGGGTGAATTTCGTCCCGATGCGGACGGTATCACCTGCCAGATTCACTCAGAGGCGGAAGGGGATTCCGAGGCGCGCTTCCCCTGGATGATCGGAACCGATGGTGCGCATTCGCGAGTCCGCCACGGACTCCACCTCGACTTCCCGGGCGCTTCCGTCGATCGCCGCTGGATCCTCGGCGACTTCTCTATCGATCAGGATTTTGATCCTCAATTTATTCGGGCCTGCCTTTCCCGCGATGGAATCGTCGCCCTCTTCCCCGCGGGGCACCGTCGCTGGCGGATCATCGTCGACAGCGGAACTCCCCGGCCGGAAGCCTCCACCGGCCCTCCCACCGAGGCTGAACTCCAGAACTTGCTCGACACCCGCACCTCGACTGGGTGGACCATTCAGGAGAGTTTTTGGTTGAGTGAGTTTTTCATCAACGAACGCATCGTCGACAACTACCGTCACGACAGAATCCTGCTTGCGGGAGATGCAGCCCATGTCCACAGCCCGGCCGGCGGCCAGGGCATGAACACGGGAATTCAGGATGCCGTCAATCTGGCTTGGAAACTCGCTCTGGTTGCTCGTGGCGGCGCGCACCCAAGACTGCTCGACACCTACCACGAAGAACGTCACCCCATCGGCGCCAGAGTCGTCGAGAATTCCTCCAGAATGATTCGTCTGGCGATGCTGCGGAGCCCGATTCTGCAACGAATCCGATCCTTCCTGCTGCGTCACCTTCTGCGAAGGGACTGGGTCGCTCCTCGACTACGACCCTTCCTTTCCGAAACCGATATCCATTACCGAGGGACTTCGCTGGCACAGGGGATACAGGGTTCCGCCGGACTGCAGCCCGGCGATCGGCTTCCCGACTTGTCGGAAGCAGGGAAACCGATCTACGAGAAGCTCCGACACCCAGGCGCCACGCTTCTCATCGCGGGGCCGAAACGTGAGGAATGGTCTTCCCGCCTTGGCGGCAACGAGCAGGCCTGCCCGATCGTCCCGGTCGAAATCCAACCAGAAGGCCAGCTTGCGCGGACACTAGGCATCCAACCCGGACATGCGGTACTGGTGCGACCGGACACCTATATCGGCACTTTTGCCCACGAAGGCGACGACCTTCGTCGGTGGATCGAGGCGATGGGCACCTGAGCTGGTAGCTCGGTGCCCATCCTCTCGATCACATCCGTTCCGCCAGCAACGCCTGGACATCGAGGGTTGGAGAAGCCGGCTCAAAGGTCTGATTGCTATGCGGCGGATACGCCATGAAGCGGCTGAATCCCCAGATCGCAATCCCGAGAAATCTCTCGTCTTCACGAATCCCGCTCGCGTCAATCGCATCCAGAGCGGCCGCTACGTATTCCCGCTGCGCATAGCCCGAAACCGCACCACTATAGGACTCAAATTCCTTCGTGGATGCCGCTCCCGGGATCGCCAACTGGAAGCCGACATCGTAGGCGCCATCCGCATTGCGCATCACGGTCGCCAGTTCGGCCTCCACCAACCGCCGATACTCTTCAGGCGTGTTCGCCACCCCTGCAGGCTTCGAGCCCAGATCGTACAACGACAGCACCAGGTAACCGTTCCCGTAACGGGTAAACATCTCACCCAACTGTGGCGTCATTGCCTTCGCGAAGGTGAACACGGAGAAAAATCGGCCCGCCGGAAAACGCTCCGTAACACAGGGGACGATCGCTTCTCGCGCCTCGTTCTGGCCGGCCAGATTCAGCGCTACCTGATCGTAAAAATGTGCCTGAGCCGCGACGTTCAGGTCGAAAGGCTCCAGATCCAACTGCACGCCCGCAACACTTCCGTCGGCACAGACGGTATTCGCAAACGTATCGGCGTAGGTCCGCGCCTGAGCTTCATTTAGGGTATGGAATTGTTTGAGATATCCATCCCCGTCGAATCGACCGTCAAATACTGGAATCACCAGCGTCTCGGAGTCCAGATCCCGGTAGACTTGCGACGACTGAAACCCGCTGGTCCCAACTTCCTCAAAGGACCTCGAGCGATGCGCGGATGAGGGCGGGTAGTAATAGACATGCATTTTCTCACGGCTGCAATCATCGTAGCCAAGACATTCCATCTCGAGATCGCCGCCGTAGGAGAAGACCTGATTCAGCCGATGCTCCTTCGAGGCGAGTGCATTGAAACCGCGTAGCTCGGGAAGCCAGAGCCCCGCTCTCGTGAAGGGCGGGCCCGCCGGCCCCTCGCTGAAGAGTGCATCGTAAACCCATGTGCCGTTGCCCCGGGGCGGCATTTCCTGAGCGACCGGAGTTTCAGGATCCACAGGCGGCTCCGGGTTGACCGGTGGCTCGGGATCCACAGGCGGCTCCGGGTTGACCGGTGGCTCGGGATTCACTGGCGGCTCGGGCAAGTCATCGAGCGCAACGCAGGTGCCGTCCGATCGAATGGCGACGCCTACAAAGAAAGCGGGCATCTTGATGGATCCCCAGCGACTGCGAAACGCCTCGCAAGGTTGAGGGTCCATCGCCGAAGAAAGGCTGAACCATTTGTGTCGATCATCACCCCAGGGCTCAGGGACCTCGAACAGACTTTCGGGAGAGATCTCTACCGTCGAGGTGGCCGCAGGATCCGTAATCTGGAGACTGGCACCCGTTTCATTGATCAACGTCAGGGCATGAACCGAAGGCGCCCACGCCAGACAAAATGCTGCTGCCATTGCAAAAGATCTTCTCATCTAAATATCTCCGGGAATCTCGACAAAAAGCCGAAAATAGCCCACTGGTGCCTGACGTATATGGCACGATTTGACTGCTGAATTTCCCCTAACGACGATGGGCGGACCGTCCTATTCAAAGCCGAAATCGGGAGGCACGCAGACGACAAGGAGCAAGCTGGAGCATGCCCCCATGCGAGATCTGGAGGCTTCCTTGGGGCTCGAATTTGAAAGCGCGTTCCATTCGCGGTAGCCGACGCGCATGGAACCTTTTCTCGGAGATCCCGCTTTTCGAACCTTCGCTGTCTGCACCGCGATTCTCGTCCTGAAAATGCTGGGCGTGAGCTTTTATACGGCAATCCAACGTCGAACATCGAGTGGCTACACCAACCCCGAAGACACGGCGTTCGCTGACGAAGGTGTCGAGGCATCCGAGGTCGAAAATGCGGGGGTTGCTCGTGCGCTCCGAATCCATCGCAACGATATGGAGAGCATCCCGCTCTTTTTTGCGATCGGGCTTGTGTACGTGCTGCTAGGAGCCTCGGCTTTCGGAGCGACGCTCTACTTCTGGGGATTCACGGGCTCGAGAGTCTTGCACACAATTGCTTATGCTCGCGGCATGCAACCGGCCCGTGCCCTTCTCTGGGGATTCGGGACGCTCTGCCTCATCGGCATGAGCATCAAGGTTCTCACCCAGCTGCTCGCCTGAAACTGCAGCTCGGGTTCAGATACCAATCCACGCAATCTTCAGCGGGTGGTTGCCGTCAAAGCTGGGGACGTCGACGTCGGGCTGCAGGCGTTCCAGACTCTGAATCGGTCGACCGGCCTTGGCCGCAGAACGACGCAACACGTCCGTCCAATCATCAAAGTCGACTTGTGCGACATGATTCGTGCACAGCAAATGCCCGCCGGGCGAGGTTGCCAACAGGGCTGGTTTGAAGAGGGTCGGGTAGTCTCGCACCACATCCACTGCACCGAAGGCTGAGCGCGACCAACGCGGGGGATCGAGCACAACGATATCAAATTGCCGTGGCTTGCGGCTCTTGTAACGTAATTTTCTCCCGCCGCGATGATCCTGAATTCTCATCCCGGCATATTGTCGAATCACCGGAAAAACATCCTCGTGGATATTTCGCCAGGCCGTCGGATTCGCTGCTCCACCGTCCACCTGAATATCGTTGAGTCGGGCGTTCCCGGCACCGACTTCCAGCGCGGTCCGCGCAAAATCAACGTTCCACGCCGCGGTCGCGCCGCCCGCGATCGCAGCCACACCCGCGCTGCAGGTATAGGAAAAAAGATTCAAAACCGTCTTGCCGGACGCCGCTTCCCGGATTCGCCTGCGCGCGACTCGCGAATCGAGAAAAAGAAGAGGATCGCCCACCTTGTGTCGCGGATGCACGTCAAAACGGAGACCATGTTCCGTGCCGACTACCCGAGCCGGCAGGTCCGGTACCGGGAAAATCTCGCGCGGCTTGCCTTTTTCCTTGCCTCGATGATTCCAGACCGTGATCAGGTCTTCACCCAGAGCCGCCTCGACACATTGGTGAATTTTCTCGATTTCCAGCTCCGTCAAAGGATCTCGCCAGGTCTGC
Source organism: Candidatus Binatia bacterium (assembly GCA_029248525.1). Lineage (NCBI taxonomy): Bacteria > Candidatus Binatota > Binatia (SeqCode) > Binatia bacterium. Next base: position 796,047 of record JAQWJE010000049.1, on the reverse strand, counting down.
AAGAGGAGCACGGAACCATACCGATCTATCGCCAGACCGGGCTGGCCCTCGGCCGCTCCATGGAAAAGCCGCACGCAGTCGGTGTCCTCAAGGGAAGCCAAAAAAGACGAGCGGGCTTCCAGAGCGTTCTCGATGTTTGAAAGCATCGAAACAGCTTAACATCCGGGACAGCTTTCGCGCATTGTCGGTTCCGGGCTATAGTCCGACCCCATGGAATCTACCCCCGAAGAGGAAACGATCGACTACATCGCTCTGCGGCGGCTGCAGAATCGCTATGCGGATATCGTGACACGACGGGCATGGCCCGAGCTCGGCGAAATCTTCCATCCCGATTGTACGCTCGACCTATCGCTGGGAGATCGATCCGCCCAATTCATTGGCCCAAAGGCCGTCGGCACCTTCATAGGCGAGTCCGTCGAGCGGTTCAGTTTCTTTCAGTTTGTCGTTCTGAACACCGTCTTCGAGATTCGAAGTTCGGAGAATCGCGCGGTCGCCCGGATGTATATCCATGAGCTGCGCGTCGAGCGCGCGACGGGCCAGCGCACCGATGCCTACGGTGTCTACCATGACCGGTTTGTTCGTGACGAAAACCCGGGATGGCGCTTTATCGAGCGGCATTATGGTTCCTTCTCTCGCACCGCCCCGGCGGAATCGGAGGAGGATCAAGTCGTCTTCCCCCTACCCGAGCGCGACCTGAGCGCCTGGATAGACGAGTCATGACAGGATCGAGGCCTTCATGCTCCGGAGAACTTCATGAGTGATCTGGCCGAATTTTCGCGTACCAATTTTACTCACGCAGGCGTCCAACGGGATGTATACCGGCGCGGTGAAGGCCCGGGCGTTCTGGTGATGCATGAGATTCCCGGAATCACGCCCCAGGTTGCGGCCTTCGGGAGTCGCCTTGCCGACGCGGGATTCAGCGTCTTCATGCCAACCCTCTTCGGCACCCCGGGCCGCCCGATGTCTTTCCCCTACCTCGGACAGCAATTCGCTCGCGCCTGCATCAGGCGGGAATTCCGCGTGCTCGCCGCCAATGAGTCCAGCCCGATCACGGAGTGGCTCCGAGCGCTGGCACGATATATCCATCAGGAAATCGGAGGGCATGGCGTGGGTGCGGTCGGCATGTGCCTTACCGGGAACTTCGCGCTGACTCTGGCCATGGACGAAATTCTGAGAGCGCCCGTCCTTTCACAGCCCTCGCTGCCCTTCTCGGTGGGTCAGGCGCGGCGGCGCGGCCTGCATCTCTCCCCCGACCAACTGCAACGACTGAAGGAGCGCACCAGCAAAGACGGACTCCAGGTTCTCGGACTGCGGTTTCAGGGCGACCCGCTTTGCCCTCCCGAGCGTTTCGAAACGCTACGCACGGAATTGGGAAGCGCCTTTGAGGGAATCGAGCTCCCCGCCGAGAGCGGCAATCCCGCGGGCAACAAGCCCGCGCATAGCGTGCTTACCACGGACCTGATTGACGAAGAAGGGGAACCAACCCGAGCCGCCCTCGATCGCGTGCTCGCGTTTCTTCGGGAACAGCTTCTCGATCCCGGCGCGACTCCCACCTGATGGACTAGAGGCTCTCCGTGGCTGCCACGCCACCCTCCCGGTAGAGCAGCAAGAGCGCCTGAGTTCCCTTGCGCCCAAGGCCTCTGGATTCCAGAAGCCGGTACAGCCGGGCCGCGCCGGCCAGCCCGGGAAGGTCGAGTCCGAGATTTGCAGACTCCGCGAGCGCGATCCCCAAATCTTTCACGAAATGTTCGACGAAAAACCCCGGCTCGAAATCTCCGTCCAGCATCCGTGGTGCGAGATTCTGAATGGTCCAGGTGGCGGCAGCGCCCTGACTGACGGCCTCGACCATTTTGCGCGGGTCCAACCCGGCAGCCTCGGCATAAAGAATCGCCTCACACGCACCCACCATCGACGACGAGACGAGGATCTGATTGGCCATCTTGGTATGCTGACCCGCGCCGGCATCACCCATGAAAACGATGGTTCGCCCCATGATTTCAAATAGCGGCATCGCTCGATCGACCGCTTCCCATGAGCCGCCGACCATAATCGAAAGGCTGGCTTCGCGAGCACCTTTGTCGCCTCCTGAAACCGGCGCATCGATCGCAGAAATGCCCCTCGCGGCGGCTTCCGTCGCCAGGCTTCGCGCGAGCGACGGCGTGCTGGTGGTCATATCGATCAGAAGCGACGGGGGATTCGAACTCGAGAGCGTGCCGTGGGGGCCCAGATGGATCTCCTCGACATCCGCCGGGAAGCCCACCATCGAGATTGCCACATCACTGTCGAGGGCCGCCTCCGCCGCCGAATCTGCCCATTTTGCGCCCTGCCCCAGCAAATCCGCTGCTTTCTCCCGGGTTCGGGTATGCACCGTGAGGTCGTGGCCTGCTGCCAGCAGATGTCCCGCCATCGACTTGCCCATGACGCCTGTACCAATAAATCCGATTTTCATGCGCTTGCATTCCTACGCCGGCGACAGGCGCAGGTCCAGTGAAATTGCCAAAGCGGATCGACCACTGCTCAGATTTTGGATAGAGAGGGCGCATGCCGATACCGGATAAAGCTGCCCTGATGAATTTCGCCGCGAAGTACGTCGAGCTCTGGAACAAGCACGACCTCGAGGCGTGGACTGAAAACTGGCGTCAGGTCGCACCCGGCGACTTCCGCATGCTCGATCCGGTCGGCACGCCCGAAAAGCACGGGTTCGACGCCTGCGCCAAGGAACCGTGGAATCTTTTCAACGCGCGCGTTCGTTTCAAGCATCACAACGATATTATCTTTGTGAACGGCAACGAGTTGGCGTGGGTGCTCGAGAATCAGATTACGACCGATGACAAGACCTTCATCGGCAAAAGCATCGAGACCTTCCGCTTCGAAGAAGACGGCTCCGTGACGATCCGAACCTGGTACGACGTGCCCGAACGCAAGCCGACCGAACTCGGTGATATGTTCCAGACCTACCTGCCGGAATAATTGAAACTTCGAGGAGCGCCTATTCGGTGCGAAGTCGGCTGGCGGTTCGTTTCCGCCCCCAGTGATCGCCGGCATGGTTGTGGAACCAGACCGGACGGCTTTTCAATACTCGGGTCTCCAACCAGAGCCTTTTCAGGTGCCGGGTCGCCCCGCCTCCAGCTCGGTCAGTATAGCCCGACCGTCCGTGCAGAACATGATAATTATTGATGAACTGCATATCGCCGGGGCGTAGCTCCATCGCGACATGGCCCTCGGGCCCGTCCGCCATCGCCACCAGAAACTCGAGACCCTCACGCGCCTCCGGAGACAGCCTTGGCGCGTCTGCGTGGCGCTGCGAGGCAAGAATATACGGCGGGATGCAGCGGCAAAACAGCCGGCCCTCCCATTCCGTAAAGACAGGGATTTCGTACCACCCCTTCTCGCCCGCGCGTTGCTCCCCGCGGAAATCGTTCGGCTGGGGCTGATAGAGCGCCTCGGCCAATTCAGGCCGCTCTCGGACAAGCCGGTTATGAATGGCCACCGAATTTGCAATCATCGACAGACCACCAGACGCGCCTGCTTGCAGACACATCAGCCCCACCAAATCCGAGCCATCGCAATGGAAGGGCAGCGCCATGCCCCCGATCTCGTTTCCCCGAACATTCGGATCGTTTACATCCTTGCCCTGATCGACAACATCGCCAAGGAGATGCCCCTTGTGATTCTGCGGCCAGGGTCGGCCAAGGTGCATGCCAATACCCCAGTAGAGTAATTCCATCTCCTGCTGATCGTAGCGGGCTCGATCGATTCCCCGGAGTCGCACAAAGCCACGACCCGAGATCAGCTGGTCCTCGATTTGCTGCAAACGAGGCGCAAGTCCGGGCAGCGGGAAATCCTCCCTCTCGACCTCGAGGACATCCGAGGAAACCTCCAATGCGTGGCGCAGCGCTGCATCAAGTTCCTCCAGCTCATCCCGATCGAAAACTTCGGTCCAGCTGGATTCATCGGCCACATCGCGGGCTTGCCACTCGCACTCCTCTTCAAGAATTTTCAAGTCCATGCTGTTCCTCCGGATCTTCACAAGATTCGTCGATAATCCCGGATATCACAAGCCGACCATAAAAACTGTGGCACTCTTTCCTGGCAATCTCGATCAGGCTAGCCTCCGCCAGGTGTTTGAAAGGCTCGCAGCATTCCTCCGACTGGAGCTGGCACCTTCGCCGGCTCGCTGGCGGGCGACCTCACGGGTCGTGATTGCCTGTGCCATCGCCACGACACTGGTCATGACCCTCCAGATACCTCAGGGATCATGGCTGATTATTACGATCTTGATCGTTTCGCAGCCCGATGCCGGGGCCTCCATCGCCCGGGCCCTGCAACGGTCTGCGGGCACTCTTCTCGGTGGCGGTTTCGCCATCGGTCTCGCCATCACATTTCCGCAGCAACCATGGATCCTGGTTCCATTTTTCGCTCTCGGCCTCGGCTACGGGATCTACCTGAGTCGGACATCAGCAGCTCCCTATATTCCGATTCTGGGCAGTATGACGATGATCCTCGCCATCGGCGGAGTGGATACCAACGCGGCCGAGGGAATCGACACCGCCCTCTGGCGGTTTCTCAATATCGGCACAGGAAACCTCATCGGTACTCTTTGTCAGGCATTCCTTTGGCCGGAAAAGCCCGAGAACCTTCTTCGCCAGCACCTGGCGCAAAGTCTCAGAAATTCGCGTGAGCGACTCGACCAGTCCCTGCGACCGGCATCGGAGGTACTCACGGATCCTGCAATTCTCGCCGAAAGCGAAGAGCGCGTCATGAACTCGCTGGCTACCTGGACCACATGGATGCAAAATGCCGAGCACGATCAACGGCAGTTCCGTGTCCATCATGACATGATCATCGAGCTGATTGGCGATATCAATCAGGTCGCCATAGCAACGCAACAGATTTCCCGCGCCAGCAGCGCCCTTGCCGTCGAGGGAGTCGCCACCGAATTGCCGGACATGGGGCGCCATGCGGTCGAAGCCGCGCAGGATCGCTGTTCGCAATATGCGGCGGCGATTGAGGGGCGCCACTGGCACGCCGAACTCGACGGCCTGATGCCCCTTGCTGATCGATTCCGGCAATGGATGGCCTCCACTCAGGGCGGCGGCCTGACATCGGATACGAATCCACATGATCTGGCCCGCGCTTCCATTCTTTCCGCGGCAACCAGCGCCGCCGAAGGATTGGATGCCATTCCAGGCGCCACCAACTTCCTTCGCAAGCCTGCCGACCAGATTCGGCAGGAGCCCTTCGGAGCCACATCGAGTCGACCCACCGCCGCGGACCCGTTATTTCCCGAAGAAAAAAGATTCAACCCACAAGATGCGATCGCCGCGACCAAGGCAACGTTGGCCGCAATGATCGCCTACATCTACATCAACGCGATCGACTGGCCGGGCGGCATCACGGCGGTCGTCACGGCGATCCTTGTCTCGCTCGATAATTACGGAGCCATCATTCAGAAATCGGCCCTCCGGTTTGCCGGTGTTGTAGCCGGGGGACTGCTGGCTCTTGTGGCAATCCTTGCTGTCATTCCGAATATTGAGTCGTTGCCGGCCTTTCTGATCGTCACCAGTGTTGTTTTTGGAATCGGTGCCTGGGTGCAGGCCGGCAGTTCCCGAATCTCCTATGCGGGCCTGCAATTATCCTATGCGGCCGCCTTGTGCCTGATGCCGACGCATGGACCGTCCATCGACCTCGTGCCGTGGCTCGATCGAATGCTTGGCGTATCTCTGGGAATCTTTTGCATCGCGGCTGTCTATGCCTTCTTCGGTGAAATCCGAGCACGGGTCTGGTCCCTGGACAATGTCGCCGAAACTCTCCGTGTCATGGCGCAAGCGTCTCGAATCGGCCTGCGCGATCGGGATCCTCGATCGGAAGAAGTCGTCATTCAAAAATTCCGCTACGAGATCTATCGACGAATTGCCTTCAGCTACCGCCTGCTCTCCGAGTCCTGCTACGAAGACTGGTTCGACTCGGACCGAGCCGGCGCAGCCCGCGAGACCGAGAACCTGCGACGCGTCATCGACCGAGTGCGTGGCCTGCAGCGGATTCTCCTCTCGCTGCTCTGGAATCGACTCGCCTACCAACGACACTCGAATCCGGCTCTCGAGGGACGCGAGGCGGTCGAGGCACTGGGACGCACTCTGCCGGCGTTACTGGAATCATTCGCGCGACAGGTCGAGCAACCCGGCGAACGTTCCAGCGATGCCGAAAAGGCTCTCGATGAATTTCGTCGGCATCAGGAAATCGCCCGCGACCGTGTCGGGGCAGAGGCGCTTCGATCAGGCTTATCCGCGGACGACCGGCTCGCTTACGAGCGCATGAGAGCCCAGCTGGGATTCTACGAACATCTGGAAACGATTCTTTCGCTGCTGGAAAAGGACGCGTGGGCCTTGCATGTTCGTCAGGACAACTTCTCCCTCGCCGCCTGGTTGCGCGGATCCGAGCAACGACGCTCGGCTCCGTCCATTCGGCCCGCCTGAAGCCCCTGCTACTCGTCCAGCCTCTCGGCGCGGTAGCCACCCTCACGGCGGTCACGGAGCCAGATCAAGCCAAAAATCAGGACCAGAACAGCGGGCAATAAAGCGTTCGTTTCGAAAGATGTTTGGGCTGCCTGAGAGAGGATCCCCTGCTGCGCCACCGGGCCTAATTCTGCGAGGGCCTCGACACTTCCGGCCAAACGAATCTTCTCCGCGTCAAAGATGCTCCCCAGCATGGGCAGAACAAACTGAATGGCCAATGCGCCGGCCACACCCAAAAGGCCGATAAAGAGTTCGCCACCGCGGGGAAAGCGCTCGGAAACAGTCGCGAGCATCGTGGGCCAAAGAAAGCAGACACCAAGTCCCCAGACAGTCGCCGCCAAAAGCCCCGACCAGGGATCACGAGCCCTCGCGAGAAGAAGCAACCCGAGGCCCGCCAGAACCGAGGAGCCCCACAATAGAGCAATGGGGGAGCCGAGGCGATGAACGAAGGTCCCCGCGAAATGGCGAAAGACAAACATCATCCCGCTGACGTAAACGAGAAGCCAGATCCCGCGCATCCCGACAGTCCGCGTCAAGGTGAAATCGATCCATTGGCCGGGAGCAAGTTCCGAACCCGCCGTCAAAAACATGCAGAAGAAGAAGACAAGAAACATCGGCCGTCGCGGGATCTCCATCCACATCTCTCCCCAGGACACTCCGCCCGCTGCACGTTCGGTCTCGGGAAACGTCGGACGCCAGCAAAGGGCCATGGTCACCAACGCCGGCAGCATGACGAACCCGAACTGCGTGCGCCAACCCAGATCCAGGGGGAGTGCCCCGATAATGCCGCCGATCATGACACCAGCGGGCCACCACGCATGCAGGACATTCAGCCGATGCGTTTTTTCTTCGGGATAGAGTGCGGCGACCAAGGGATTGGAGGCCGCCTCGACAAAGCCCCAACCAAACCCGGAGAAGAGATAACCGATCCGAAGAAGCTGATACGCCTCGTCGGCCGTACCCCAACGGTCGGAGAAAACCACCAATGCGGTTCCGGAAAAAAGGCTCAAGCCGGCAAGAAAGAGGGAGCGGCCCATCCCGATCCGTTCGAGGAAAACGCTCCCGAAAAAGAGCGTGAAGGCAAACCCGCTGAAAGCGATCCCCAGGACCTCCGCGGTGAGTCGACCTGAATTCGCCGCATCCACCTGACTGAGAATTTCGGCATCGATGCCGCCGGCGATTGCCCCCCGCAAAGAGAAACTAAGCCCGGCGGTAAAAAGTGCCAACGAGCTCAGGAAGAATAGACGACTGATATTCGGATCTCTTTGCGATTCCATTTCACGCCCCTTTCGACGCCGCGAATCCGACATCTACAGTGGCGCGTCTCACGACAAGGGGCGTTCGTCAAACTCTAGGGGAGGGTGTGGTTGGGGTCTCGAACAAAAATCCCCACGATGACCGCATCAAGGTCGCCGATCGGGCGCTTGATCAAGACCTCATCGTCCAGGGATTTACCCAGAAGAGCCTGCGCCATCGGAGAATCCGTGCTCACGTAATTTTCGCCGCGGTCGGTCTCGTCGGGGCCGACAATGCGAAAAGAATGACTTTCGTCGTCGTCATCCTCGATCTCGACCCAACACCCGAAATGAACTCGCCCATCATCCGGTGCAGGCTGCGGGACCGTCTCCAGGACTTCGAGGCGGTTCCCCAGAAAGCGCATCTTCTGGTGAATCTGACCGAGTTTCATTTTCCCGTAGATATACTCTGCGTTCTCGGAGCGATCACCCTCGGCGGCTGCGATCCGTACATTTTCGGCCATCACCCGGCTCTCGGCGCGCAACTCCTCCGCCCGCTCCTCGAGCAGGCGCTTCCCTTCCGGTGTAATTCGACCCGGTTTTCGGGAGGTATCCGGTCGTGTTCGTGTTCGAGTGCCCATATCGTCAATTTCTCTGAATCCAGTATCGAGTTCCGCGGACGCAAATGCCAGCACCGGACTTCCCCTTCCTCCGGGCTCTGATAGATTGAGATCTCCGGAAAATTTTCGATGAAAAACCTGTACAAAATTATTCCCCCCAGCCGCGCTCGCTACAGTGGGCGTTTCACTCGCGAACTCCTCGACGAACTAATGTTTCGTGGCGATCCCGAAGCCGACGAAGCGACGGTCGCGCTGCAGGAAGAGAAATACGACCCCGACGGGTCACAGCTGCAGAACCTCCGCAAACTCGCGCAGGATGGCGAATCGCGAGCGGTGGCGTTCTTTGAGCGGGCCGAGCACCGACCGGACTGGTTTCGACCGGAGTTGATCGAAAAAGGCCAAAGCGTGGCTCTCAGCTTCTCGCATCATTACGGGATTTCGTTGATGCATAGCCTTTTTTCCGGAGCGGTCTTTGGAAGAGCGACGCTGGTCACCAACTCGACCGGCCGTCTCGGCAGCAACCCGGCTCGGCGAATTCAGGAGACCGGCTCTTTCATCGGAGCGATCCTGGCGCCCGGTGGGCTGGAGCCAGGAAATCTGGGCTTTGAAACTGCGGTACGAGTGCGCCTGTTGCACGGATCGATCCGCTCCTGGATCAAGCGCAGCCCCGGATTCACCGAAGCTTACGTCGGCGAACCTCTGGACCAGACGATGCTCGCGATGACTCTTGGGCTTTTTGATTACCTGAATCTGCGCTCGATGAGCCGCCTCGGCGTGCCGCTATCCCGCGAGGATATCGATGCCCATCATCACCTATGGCGCTACGTCGGCTACTTGCTCGGCATCGAGGATGTCCTGCTCACCGAGTCGATCGAAGAAGAGCGTGACCTCTGGAGTGCGCTGGTCGCACACCAGGCATTCCCGGACCTTTTCGGCGAAACCTTTCTGGATATCGTCGTGGGTACCGTTGCTCAACTCATGCAGACGGGTGCTCTCCCCGACAGCGTTGTCCGAAATACGTTCCTCCACCTCTCCGGCGGAGAGTGGTTCCAGACATCCGAGAGCCTGCTTCCCGATCCCTTCCTGAGTGCATTTCGCGCCGGCAGCTTTGCCGTGGGCAGTGCCCGCCAGTGGGTTCCCGGTGTCTCGGACGCCATGCAGATGTATGGTGCCGGCGCTCTGGGCAAAGCGCGGCAAATGGCCGAGGAACATAAGTTCGGCGTGACTCTCGAACTCGAGGAGAACGCTGCAGAGCGAGAGGCCTTGTTCCAGAGTCTCGCGACCGGGATCCAGGTTCATTTCAAGGACGTCGCCGCGCCGACACTCTGAAAATATGCTCCTTGCGTCTCCAGAGACCTGCTCGCGTTCAGAAGCGCGCACCCGGGACCGGTCCAATCGGAAAGAGCCGACGGGCTGTGGCCAACGGTTGGTCCTGCCCTTGCTGGATTAACTGGATCTCCAATTCCCAGGATCCCGTCACTGCCGCCGGCGGTGATACCGCAATCGGGACGAGGACATTTTCCCCTGCCGGAATATCGTCGAGGAGGCGGGACATGGGTTCCGCCACCCCCCAAGTGCCGCTGTCGGCGCGTCGCCAACGATACGTAATCCCGACCAGGCCCTCTGGCAGCGCGGCCAATGCCGGCAGATCGCAGGACGACCCGTTCCGGACCAGAACACCCATCCGCACGCCCACAGGCAGACGGGAGAATCGATCCGGCGCTTCCATGATTTCCAGAGACAAGGGTCGGCATTCGGGAGTGATGGGCTCAATCGCGATGCCCGTGAAGGTTCGAGCTTCCGCGGCGGGCTTCCGAGCCAACCGTTCCTGCCAATCCTGCTGTGGGGTTAAATCAATCCGATAGAGTTCGTCAGAGCCAAAGGTCCCGACCAGCGCCAACTCCGAAGGAACCGGGCCCTCCCACCGGGGAGCTTCCTTGGGCGACAAATCGTCGCGATGCAACAAAATCCAGCCAACACCCGTCAAATCCACAAGACGCTGCAAAGCCTCGGGATTCGGTAGATTCAGGATCGCCGGATAGAAGACCGCGGCGGCTGGCGGCGGGTAGGCTGTGTAGCCGTTGAGCAGTGGTCGCCAATGGCGCGTACTGTTCATCATATAGCGACTGTTGCGGAGGTTGGCGCCAAGGTCGCCGATCAGACGGGTCGGTCCGGGGAGCTCCAGCAGCGCCCGACCACCCTCCTGCGCCGCGAGGAAATCATAGGCGGCATCCGCCCCGGGTTGGAATCCGGCCACCATCGTCGCCCGAGGCTCACGCGACGCCCCCAACACGCAGACAACCGCGAGCGCCATACCTCCCACCAACTGCCGACTCGGCCGCCAGGTTCGGAAAATCTCCGCGACCGTGAAACCGGCCAGCGCCGACAACCCCGCCGCCACCGCCGCCGCAAATCGAATCGGCACACGCATCGAGGAGAATCCCGGAATCACCCACTCGAATGCGGCATAGAGCCCGGGAACTTCCATGCCTCCCGGAAGCTCGATGACCGGCCCGAGTCCCAGCCAGAGCCCGACCACGACAAAGACGCCCAGGGCGCGCACCGGCAGAGCGGCGCGGAACCGCAGATCCATATCGCGCGCCGGGGCGAGTCGGAGCAACCACCCGTAAACGGCGAGGGCAACGGGAAGGAATCCGACCCAATTCAAAAAGGCGGCCGTGGCATACCCGGATAATGTCCACGACCCGACCCGCACAACTGCCGGATCTCGAATCGGGATCATGCCGAGGCTGCGAGCCTCGAGATAGGGTGCCGCCAGAGGCAAAAGAAGAAGCACGGCGACCCCTCCACCACCTAATAAACCCAGCACCTCCTGCCATCGTGGACGCCCCCCCTCAAGGAGGCGAACCAGAGCATAGATCGGCGTCAAAATGAGCGTGAAAAACCCGATATAGACGCAAGCATAGGCTTGCGCCGCCAGGCTCAGGCCGAGACCGATCGCCCAGCGCCAACGACCGGAGGCCAGCCAGAGATCAATCGAAAGAAGAGCGAGAGGGAGAAAGGCCGTCCCCAGATATTGGGGCTGCGCCAGCGTGTCCGTGCGAAAGACGGTGAAGGTATACGCAGCCCCGGCGAAGAAGGCCGCCGCGGGATTTTTCGTATGGTAGCGCACGTAGAGGAACATCCCGAGACCACTCAGCGCGAAAGACTCCAGGAGGTAAGTTTTGAACATCAGCAAAGCGCTTCCACCGAACGCGAGAACCGGAGCGGTCCAGGGGACATGGGCCAGCATATTTTCGGAACCGAGAATCGCGCCGGGAGCGGGATGAAAGATATTCCCGGAAAAAATCATTGTCGGGTCCACAAGCGCGGCGTGCGCCACCCAGCCCAAAATCCAGATATTCAGGAAAAGATCCGCATGAGTCATGGTCGCGTAGGGGCCTTCCCATGCCGGCAGGAGGTCGGGGGCCAAAAACCAGGGACGCAAAACCCAGGGAACGGCCACAGCATAAAGGAAGACGACAACCAGAGCCTCGACCGCTCCGTGGAAACGTCCAGCCGCGTGTTTCCGGGAGGAATTTATAGATTCCACCATCTCGCGCCCAACCTAGCCGGAGCGGTGAAGGCAGGCAATTCGACCGGCAAAACGGGATTTCTACCGATCAGCCCGGTAGGCTGTCCGCCACCAAAAGAGACCTTTCCTCCCATGTCGGATTCGCTAGAGTTTATCCATGAAGAATGATCATCTCGATGTTCTGATCGTCGGTGCCGGCCTCTCGGGGATTGCCGCCGGCTATCATCTCCAGAACGAATCTCCCGATCGCAGCTATGCGATTCTCGAACGTCGGGAAGCGATCGGCGGCACCTGGGATCTGTTTCGATACCCCGGTATTCGATCGGATTCGGATATGCATACTCTGGGTTACAGCTTCCGCCCGTGGCGGAGCCCGAAAGCGATCGCCGATGGTACTTCGATTCGGGAATACGTTCAGGATACCGCGCGAGAGAATGGCATCGACAAGAAAATTCGCTACGGCCTGAAAGTTGTCAGCGCATCCTGGTCCACGCCCGATGCGCGCTGGACCGTCGAAGCCGAGCGAACCGAAAGCGGCGAGAAGGTCGAGCTCACGGCCAACTTCCTCTTTATGTGCAGCGGCTACTACAACTACGATCAGGGCTATACGCCGGAGTTTGAGGGAATCGCGGATTTTGGTGGCCGGATTGTTCACCCTCAAAAATGGACTGACGATATCGACTACGCCAACAAAAAGGTGGTCGTCATCGGAAGCGGCGCAACCGCGGTCACTCTGGTTCCGGAAATGGCGAAGACCGCGGCGCACGTGACCATGCTGCAGCGCTCTCCAACTTATATCGTGTCGATGCCGTCCGAGGATGCCACTGCCAACTACCTACGCAGCAAGCTTCCGGAAAAAATCGCCTATGCGCTCACGCGATGGAAGAACATCCTCTCGTTCTCGGTCATCTTTCGCCTCTGCCGTCGCTATCCCGCGGCAATCAAGAAAAAGCTTCTGCAACAGGTCCGCGAAAATCTTGGCGAAGGTCACGACATCAAGCGAGACTTCACCCCGAGCTACAACCCCTGGGACCAACGGATGTGCATGGTCCCCGATGGCGATCTGTTCAATGCCATCAAATCGGGTGAGGCCTCGATTCTGACCGACAAGATCGACCGGTTCACCGAGACCGGATTGCGATTGCAGTCCGGCAAGGACCTCGACGCCGACGTGGTGGTCACAGCCACCGGCCTGAATTTGCTCTTCCTCGCCGGCCTGCAGGTCAAAGTGGACGGTGAGGAAATCAAGCTCTCGGATTGCCTGACCTACAAAGGCGTGATGTTCAGCGGGTTGCCCAATCTTGCCATGACAGTGGGCTATACCAACGCCTCGTGGACCCTGAAGTGCGACCTGACCTGTGAATACGTCGCAAAAATGCTCAACTATATGCGCGATCACGACTACAAGCAGGTCTGCCCCCGCACGGATGGAAGCGTTATCGAGGACGAAGATATGCTCCCGCTGACTTCCGGCTACATTCAGCGATCGATCAAGGATTTCCCGAAACAGGGATCTCGCGAGCCATGGAAATCCTACCAGAACTACCTGCGTGATATTTTCATGGTCCGCTACGGGAAGCTTACCGACGATGCTCTGGTCTTTTCGTCGCCCGACGCGACCGAGGAGACGGCAGACGAGGAACTCCGCTCCGAGGGCGCTGCTGCCTAGCGACTTGCTCACGAGAGGAAAAACCGCTTGCATCGCCGTCGGGGGAATTGAGGGGATGGCTTGGGCGGCAAGATGGCTGGATCGAATCTTCATTTATGAAGCAATCGGTCGCAGCGGTGTGACTTACCTCGACCGGTGGGTGCTCGGGAAAGTGGGCGATCGAAGGCTCTATTTGCATCACTTTCGTCTCGACGACCCGGAAGAGCCACATAACCACCCACGGATCTTCCTGAGCTTTCTCTTTCGTGGGTCCTATCAGGAAGAAGTTTTCTATCCCGAAGGCCGGAAGGAGACCCGCCAATTCAAGGCGCCACACCTGCGGCGGTTTTCCCCGGAGCACGCACATCGAATTTCCCAGTGCACCGGTGCATGGTCGCTGGTGCTGGTGGGCAAACGCCAACAAGATTGGGGTTTCCGATCCGGCAGTCGCTGGATCTCCCCGGAAGAATTGGAGGCCGGACGCAGACCTGCGCCGCCGGACCCCACCGGGGATTGTTGAATCCACGCGAGCAGATTAAGAAAACGCATGGAATTTGGCATTCAGCTGGTCGGGAATACACCACAAGATATTTTGGATATGGCGGCGCTTGCCGAAAAAGTCGGCATTCGGAACGCCTTTGTTCCGGACCACTTCGCCATGGAACTCCCGGGCGGGACGGGACTGTCTCCGGACCAGCCGGTCTGGGAAGCAGTCGCTGTCATGGGTGCCATGGCCGAGAGAACGTCCAGCATCGAGATCGGCGCTCTGGTCCTGTGCAACCTTTTCCGCCACCCCGCGCTTACCGCGCAGGCGATGGCGACGGTCGACCAAATTTCGCAAGGCCGTGCCATTCTCGGACTCGGTTCCGGCTGGACCAAGGCCGAGTTCGACATGACCGGTGTTCCTTTCCCGGATATCAAACCTCGGCTTCGACAACTCGACGAATCGCTTTCTGTCATCCGCTCGCTTTGGACCGAGGAGCGCACCAACTTTGACGGAGAGTTCTACCAGCTTCGCGATGCCTTCATTCCAGCACGTCCCAAACGGCAACCCTCACCGCCCATTCTCCTTGGCGGCGGCGGCAAAGGCCTGCTGCGCATAGCGGCCCGGCATGCCGATCTGGTCAACATCGTTGTGGAAACGGGCAAAGCCGGCACCGTGCTGCTGAGTGAAGTGACCAAGCTTGCCGAGGATGCCTTCCGGCAAAAGGTCGATTTCGTGCGCGAGGCAGCCGCAGGGCACGGCCGCGAGGTCGAGATCTCGACCACCGGCTTCATGACCATCCTGACCGAAACCGAGGAACAAGGGGATCAGATGGCCGCCGCCGTGGCCTCAGGATTCGGCCTGGACCCGACCATCGCCCGCCGGATGCCTATTTCGCTTGTCGGCACGCCTGCGCAGTGGATCGAGGAACTCAAACGGCGAGAAAAGGAGTGGGGACTCAGCCATATGGTGCTGTCCGGCGGCATGGATGCCCCCACGCTGGAAAAGTTCGGGGAAGAAGTTCTTCCCTTCGTTTGATGAGCGCCGGAGTCGCTCGGATCACCGAGCGACTCCTCACGCGGACAAGCCTAATCCAGAGAGGCCTCATCGAGCTCCGTGCACTCGAGGAGAAAATCGTAGCAGAGGTCCTTGTCCTCACCCTTGCCACGCTGCTTCATGGCTGCGCGCGGGTGCTGGTTGAGGCATCCTCCGATTCCGTAGATATCGTTATAGCCCCATTCGATCTGCTGCCGCAGGGCGAGGAATTCTTCCTGAATACAACGATAGACGGGACGGACATCGAATTTCGGGTTCTTGAGAAATTGCAGCAACAATTCGAGGTTGCAATTGCCCGCCCCGCGACCGATCCCGTTGACGGTCGCGTCGAGCAGATTTACGCCGTCGATAATGGCTTGCTGCGTGTTCGCAAAGGCCAGCTGTTGGTTGTTGTGGCCATGGAAGCCCAGCTGCTTGCTCGGTGCATGCTTCCTGTACAAGTTGACGTAGGCTGTGATCTGCTCGGAATAGAGCGATCCGAAGCTGTCGACCAGATAGAGAAAATCGACTTCGGCCACCTCGTTGACCTGACCGAGTCCCTCGATCAGGTCGCTCTCGATCGCCGCGGACGGCGCCATGATATTCAGTGTCGTTGCGTATCCCAGATCCTTGGTGCGACGGACGAGATCGATTCCCTTGTCGACGTCTGCGACGTAACAAGCGGTGCGCACCATATCGATCGCCGACTGGTCGCGCGGGCGTAGTTTGGAGACGTCCACCCGGCCGACGTCGTACATAACAGCGACCTTGGCTCGCTGTTCGCCGTCGTGCGAGTCAATGACGCGCTCGATATCGTCGTCCTCGCAGAAGTTCCAACAACCCCACTCGGCCTTCGAATACTGCTCGCTGACCTCCAGCTTCTTGCCAATTTCCCACCAATCGACGCCCGACTCGCACGCCGCTCGGTAACAAGACTGCACGAATTTATCGGTGAACTGGTACTGGTTGATCAAACCGCCGTCGCGGACGGTGCAGTCAAGAACCTGAATCTCTTCGCGATACACGAAAACTCTCCTCAATCGTTGGGGGTTGAGACCTGCCGGCGTAACCGAGCCGGCTAGCCAAAAACTAGTGTTACCAAGAGGAAACGCGAAGCGCGATCCCCCGGAGTTCGGGAACGATTTCGGGAAAGTCGACCGGCGCGGTGGCCGACGATCGCGAGGCCCGCAACCGCCGAACCGACAGCCTCAGCGAGATCAGCGAGAATGGCGACCGCTTGCCTGGCCGGCAAAAGCCGTCCGGGGCTGAATCTCGGCCGCGGATTTCATCTCGTGGGACACAACAACGCAGATGCCTTCTGCGACCAACTGCAGGGCTCTCTCGTCGGGAAGATTGAGCAAATTACGGGCCCTGTCGAGCACCTTTTCGGGAACTCCCGGTTCCCTGTCGAGCATACGAACCAACATTTTCATCCCTCCTCTCCTGCCTGAACTCTGTCTTTTCACCTCAGACGAGCCCCGGGGAGGACTTGTTCAATTCAAATACGAACTCTTTCGCCACGATTGTCGAAATCCGGGTCCGCGCGGATCCGATACCCTAAAATCGGAAGAAAAGATGCCCTCTTGAATTTAAAATGCCGAACTCGCGTAGATTTCAAAATCTTCGGCCACTCGATCGATGGATTCGTTCCAAAATTCCGGTGCCTCGAGGTCCACGCCGAGGTGGCGTTGGGCGACCTCCTCGGCCGTCGCCGAGCCGGTATCGCAAAGCAACGCCTCATATCGAGGCAGAAATTCGGCACCTTCGTGCTGTGCCCGGGCAAAGATCCCCTGACTGAAAAGGTATCCGAAAGTGTAGGGGAAATTATAAAACGACAGGCCGGAGATATAGAAATGGAGCTTCGACGCCCAAAAGTAGGGGTCGAGACCTTCCGGGTCGATGGTATCGCCGTACCAATCGGCCTGATGCTCACGCATCAACGCACAGAGGCGATTCGCCGACACTTCGCCAGCCGCTCGCTCCTCGTAAAAAGCCTTCTCGAAGGTAAAGCGCATGGTGGTATTGAGCAGAAAGGCGGTCGCATCCGACAGGCGTCCATCGAGGACCTGAGTCCTTTCCTCCGCGGAGGATTGAGGATCCGAGAGAATTCGATCCACCAGCACCTGCTCGGCAAAAGTGGATGCCGTCTCGGCCAGAGTCATGGGATAGCCTCGCGCCCACGGGCGCAAATCGCCCATCACCCGGGAATGCCAGGCATGCCCGAGTTCATGAGCCAGCGTTGAGACATCGCCCAAGGCGCCATCGAAGGTCATGAAAATCCGGCTTTCCTGCAAAAGAGGGGACGAAGAACAAAAGCCGCCCGGACGCTTCCCGGCTCGTGGCGTATGATCGATCCACTTTTTCTCAACCGCTTCTGCCGCAAAGGCACCCATCGTCGGATAGAACCGGGTGAAGGCCTCCTCCACTCGACCGGCGGCCTCCGTATAAGAGATTCGCCGCGCGCTCGAGGCCGCCAAAGGCGCCTCGAGATCCGAGAAGGCAAGCGTCGGCAAACCCATCCGCCGCGCGCGTTCCCGCAAAATCTTCCGTCCGACCTCGGCCCGCGATCGAGCCACCCCGATCATCACCTCGAGCGTTTTGCGTGAAATTCCGGAATCGAGGCAGGCGGGATCAAGAAAATGAGGAATCCCGCGGCGCTCATAGAGAGTCAATCGGGTACCCGCAATGGCGTTCAGGCTGGCCGCACAGACCTCCGCTTGTTCCTCCCAAGCCTCGTTGGCGCCACGAAAGGCGGCGCGCCGACACACCGGGTCGACATCTCCCATCAAGCTGCGTGCACGCGACACGGGCAAGCGCTCCGGCTCCTGCCCGGGCATCGCGAAGGTAAACATCAGGGAGCCGGAGATCTGATCGTAGAGCCGCCCCCACGCGCCGATCCCATTCACACCGAGATCGGCCGCAAGACCTTCACTGGTCGCATCCATACTCTCGAGCGAGCGGCGCCGGGCCTGTTTCAGATAGTGCCGGACCGGAACGAGCGGCTCGCGCGCCAATAATCGGGCGAAATCCGCATCCTCGGCATCGCGAAGAGCGGCCCGGAGCCCGATCAGAGCCTTCTCGATCTCGGCGCGAAGCTGCGCGGACCAGGCGACATCCCGTTGAATTTCCTCGTTATGAGCATCCGCCGCCGACAGACAGCCAAGGTAGGAACCCAGATGTCGGTTCTGCGCCACGACCCCTTCGAGGCGCAGTAACCAGGACTCCCAGCCTTCGAGATGCGGCAGCGCCACGGGACCAAGGCCGGGCAAGGACTCACACAGACCTTCCACCGCGGTCGAGAGGTCTTCCCGGAAGGAGCGATAGGCCGCCCCACCAAACTCCGGGAAGTACGAGGTCATATCCCAATCTGCTGCCGCATTCGTCATGCAATTCCTCTTCTTCCCGAACTCACCGGTTTGATCGAGCGCTCACTGCTCGGCTCCGCCCTCAAGGATCTTCCCGGTGGATCTCCGTGTCCGCAACCGGATCCGCATCTCGGGAAGCAATATATTCCATCAGCGGACAATCGCTTCCATGGTGGTCGTGCGCCAGAGCTTCCCCCAAAGCCTCATCCATGGCCGCAAACCATCCCGAGCGGCTGGGGAAGATATTCTCCTCCCCGATCTCGGCCGCAACTCCCGTGCGCTCGAGCAACGCCAAAGGGTCCGGGAGGAGTCCTACCAGCAATAAACGCCCCCCTCGCTGGCGTAAGCGTCGTCCCGCTTCCTCCAGAACATGCGCCGCCGAAAGATCCATTCCCTGAGTCCTTTTCAAACGGAGGAGAAGGACGCGAAGCGCATCGTCGGCCAAGGCCTCATCCAGAGCCGACTCCAGCTCCCCCGCCGCACCGAAAAAGAGCGGGCCTTCGGCATGCAGGACGCGAACAACACGACAACTTCGTCCGTCCACCTCACGGAGATGGCCCTGTTGGTCGACGTGCAACTCACGAACTACCAGGAGGCGAGCCCGGCGAAGAAAAAGCACCAGGCTCACACCGACCCCGAGATAGATCGCTTCATCCAACCGCAAGGTCCAGGTTCCGACGAACGTCATCAACAGAGCGGCGGAGTCCCCCAGACTGCCACGCAACGTGCGCCAGATCGCTCGGAAGTTTACCAGCTCCCACGCCAGAACCAGAAGCATTCCCGCGAGAGCGGGAATGGGGATCGCGTCCACCAGAGGCGCGGCGATCAGCACCATCACGATCACCAGAAAACCGGAAGAAACCCCCGCCAGACGGGATCGTGCCCCAGCGCTGTAATTCAGCATCGAACGGGCCAGACTTCCGCTGACCGGGTAGCCCCCGACAAAGGAAGCGGCCAAATTGCCGAGCCCCTGCCCCACGATCTCTCGATTGCTCTGCACACGCTCGCCGCTGGCGGCCGCCAGACTGCGGCCCACAGCCGAGGATTCGACCAGAGAGAGCACGGAGGCAGCAATAGCCGCTGGCAAGAGAGCCGTATGCGTCGCTACGGGCAGCTGGAACGGAAGCGTGAGCGGAGGCAGGCTTGCGGGGATGGCCGCTAGGTCCCCGATCGTGCGAAGCGGCAGGTCGGCCAGCGTCACGCCGGTCGTCATCGCTAAAATAGCGACCAGCGCAGCAGGAAAGAAATGGCCCAGTCGCCCGAGGAGAATCATCAAGATAGCGGTCCCGATTCCTACCGTGAGATCCGTCGTGCTGGATAAATTCGGCACCTGCCCCCAGACGATCAGCGTCGCCGCTCCGGTGATATAGCCCAGAACGACCGATGACGAGATATAGCCGACCGCCACTCCGAGTCGGAGGAAACCCGCCATGATTTGAATCAGGCCGACCCAGAGAGCGAGAGCGATCGCGACCGAGGCCGCATCCACCCCTTCCGACACCGCGAGGACGCCGGTCGACGAACCCACCAGCAGGGAGAGCGCATTGGAGGGACCGGCGATCACATAACGAGAGGATCGAAAACAACCCGCGACGATTGCCGGCACACTGGCCGCGTAGAGTCCCATCACCGGGGGAAGACCGGCGATCATCGCGTAGGCGACTCCTTGCGGAATCGCCAGTGCCGCAACAGCCAAGCCGGCCCCCAGATCCTGCAGCACGCTTTGAGCGCTATATCGACTGGCATTTCCCATGCTCCAGGCAAAGGTGCCAAAGCTCGCACCAGAAGGCGAACCGCTCGGCTGCAGCGATTGCAGAACTGGCGGGAAAAGGCGACGATAGTGCCGTGATCCTCCGGCCTCTCTATCGCTTCGGACTCCTGATGGCCCTCCTTGCCTGCCTGGGCTGTGAGCGGGATCCCGAAAAGGCCCGCGACCCGAAATCGGCACTCACACCCTACCAGCGTACAGCCATCGAGATGTGCAACCAGGGCTCGCGTCGCTTGCAGGAATATCACCAACTGGCCAAGCAGGCGGGCAGCCGCAAAATCTATATCGGTCTCCGCAGCGCCCTGCTTGCGGAAACCATCCAGACCTACACCGAAGCCAATCGCTCCTCGACTTTCCGCGAATTCGTCAGCCAATTCGCCAACGACGAGGCATCTTTTGTCTGGGAGAATCGAGCAAACTCGCCCACAGCTCTGGCACGCAAGCATCTGGATTGGTGTCGCGAGCAGGATGACTGGATCTCGAGCTACAGGTAATTCCGCATGCCGCGCGATGTCACATTTCACGATGCCGGGATTCATTCCCCGATTCTGCGCACCCTGAACGCAACCGGAGCGGCTGCCGCTCGAATCGGCTGGACGCTTCCTCGATTGGACGCGGAGGAACTGATCGATGCCGCCCGGCACCAAGCGGGCCTCGAGGACTTTGGTGATGATCGCTTCCGCGCGGGACTCAAGGCCCTGCTCGACAGTCTCGAGGTAGATGCGCAACTCACCACCTTCGGACGTATGG
Source organism: Candidatus Binatia bacterium (assembly GCA_029248525.1). NCBI lineage: Bacteria > Candidatus Binatota > Binatia (SeqCode) > Binatia bacterium. Next base: position 775,092 of record JAQWJE010000049.1, on the reverse strand, counting down.
TGCAGAAGAAAATGCTTACCCGCTTTTTGACTGCGCGCTTGCATGTGACGGACTGGAACAAAGCGCACCCCGAGACGAATCAGGAAACCATCCGTGCCCCTTGGGTCATCGCCGGACTCCCACGAACCGGGACCACCCTGCTCAGCCACCTTCTCGAGCTCGACCCGCGCAATCGCTCCCTGCTGGGCTGGGAGGCATTGGATCCGGCTCCCCCCGGCGCACCCGAAAGCACGGAGATCCGCGCCCGGATCGCACGCGCCGAGAAAGACGACAAGCAACTCAATCAACTCATCCCGCCCCTGCAGGCGATGCACCCGATGGAACCGACACTACCCACCGAGTGCGTCACACTTTTCGCCTGCGATTTTCGCTCCCTGCTATTCTCTACCCAGACGCCGATCCCGGGCTATGCGCGCTGGCTGCAAGATGCCGAGGTGGACTCGAGTTACGAATTCCATCGAAGCGTATTGCAACTCCTGCAATGCGGCCGGGAGCCTCGTCGCTGGAGCCTGAAAACACCACAGCATCTTTGGAGCTTTGCGGCCCTGTTCCGCACCTATCCCGACGCTCGGGTCATCTGGACACATCGCGATCCGCGCAAGGTGGTGCCTTCGGTCGCCAGCCTGAATATGGCCTTCTACCGCACCTTCACCAAAGACCCCGACCCGGAGATGGTCGGCCAGGAATGGAATCGCGAGCTTTCCATCGGCGTGCGCAAGGGGATGGAATTCGACAAACAAGCGGACCCCGACTGGTGCGCTCATCTACTTTACGAAGAGCTGATGGAAGATCCGATTGCCGCCTTGCGGAAAGTCTATACCGTGTTCGGGGAAGAACTTCTCGAGGATCACGCCGAGGCGATCCGGCAGTGGTTGCGGCAACGACCCCAGAGCAACTTTGGGCGCCATCGCTATGACGCAAAAGATTTCGGCATGAACGTCGATGAAATCGGCGACGCATTCTCGACCTATATCGAACGCTTCGACATTCCCCGGGAACGTCGCGACTGATTCCGGCCCAAGCTCAACGCCGCAGAGACTTCCCCTCCGCCGAGGCGAGTGCAAATCCGAAAAGTTCAGCCATTGTCGGTGCCCAATCTGTCGCATCGGGTCGACGCGCGGCCAGTCCGGCAGCGAGAGCGGGAACGTGCGGCGATCCGCCGGCGACCATCGCCACCTGCGTCCCGGTCCGCGGGCTTCCGTGGCCCCCTTTCAGGCCCCAATCCACAGAGCCAAAGCTCACGCCGGCATCTCCCCAAACGAGCGAATGTCCGGCGCCGAGATCCAAACCGTCCTCCACGCCGGGGAAGCCCAACAGGGTTGGCAGACCTGGTCCGTCCACAACTTGCGCGGCCGTGCCCTCGGAGGAGGCGGTACCGGAGAGTCCTTCGGCCGCAAGCATCGCATTGAGATCCACAGGCGGCCCCGGCCGCAAAGCCTCCTGATCGTGATCGCTCACGACCAGCAGAACGGTATCTTCCCAACCGGGGCGAAGGCGCTCCACGATTGCGCCAAACGCGGCGTCGGTCGCGCGAAAACGCTCCCGGCTGGCCTCGGCATCGGGCCCGAAGAGGTGACAGACCGAATCCGGTTCATTCAAATGCAACACTACAAGTTCAGCATCGAGGGCGGATATCGCTTCCACCTGTCGCACCACCTCGACGTCCGCGGCATAGCCGAACTCGTCCAGCACCGCGTCCTCCGGCAGAACCCCGCACGGCGGCCAATGGACGTCGGCGACATCGGCCCCCATCACCCCAACCAGCTTTTGATCACCCAGCACTGCGGCCGTCGAAACGCCGGCTTGTCGTGCGGCGGCAAATAATGTTTCGGTGGCCGGTCCAACTTCAGCCGAGGAAACGAAAGCGCCATCTCGCCAGACATCGTTAGTCAAAATACCGTGAGCCTGAGGCTTTGTCCCGGTAATGAAACTGGCGTGATTGGGGTAAGTTGCGGTGCTCAGAACCGCCTGCCCCCCCATTGGATGCATCATCCCGCCGTCAGCGAGCAAGCCGTACAAATGAGGCGTAAATTCGGGACCGACCCAGCGAAGGGGCAGTGAGTCTTCAATCAGAAATACAACGCGCACAGAAACCTTCTCCGCCAAGCGGCCCCTCAGGGCAAGTCCCGGCGCAAGTCCTCTCTCCGCTCGAGCACCATGGTTCCCAGAGCGACGAACATCTCATCATCGCTGGTCAAACCTGCCGAGATCGGACACGCATCGCAGAAACCGTCATCGCTACCGGGACTGGAGTCACAGGTCGCATGATCCTCGACACCGTCGCAAGGCAGCCCCACCTGACCTTCGGCACAATGGGTCGGCACGCAATCGGAGCGAGGTGGGCGTCGCGAATATCGCTTCACCATGTCGACATCCGGCGTACCATCTCGTCGCACGCCATTGTTGTAAAGAGCACAATAGACCAGCGTACGGTCTGCGGGGTCCTCCGAATCGAAGAGTCTGGCCGGATCAAATTCCTCGATGACCGGATCATCCCAGAAAGGATTGTCATAGACCTGCTCGCCCGTGCCCTTCAAATGCATCGTGAACCTCTCACCGCGCTTATGCGTATGAGAAAAGAGCGACAGAAGCCGGGTTCCACGCGGCAGAACGTATTCGCGACAATATTCTTTTTTGGTAAACGGCTCGGTACCCGCAGCGACCCAAATCGCGCTCGTATCCTGGAAGCCGATCTCCTCGAAACGAAGGTCTCCCGTAAAGCTTAGATTGTGCCAGCTATGATGGTCCAACGGTTGGCTGGAAAGATTGAAGAAGTGGGAGTTCCATAAAAAAATCCCGTGCGAGGGTACTTTCGCAAAATAACCTTCCCGGCCATTCCCGACCTGCAGCCGTGAACCCGGGGTCGCACCATCCCCGCCGCCGGAAGGACCGTAACCGATGCAGGCGACGTTATCGCCAATCTCGCTATGACATTGCCCCTCGCCGCAGTCCTTCGGCGTCAGAGGATCACAGACCTCCTGATGCCGCGCACCTCCGGCGCAGCGCCAGGTGCCAAACTCCGGAGCATCCACCCGATCTCCACGAAATCCGGAGAAACTGAGCGTGAGATGGTGCGTGTTCGCCTCGGAGAGATATTCCTCTCCGTTCACGTAAAAGAAGTTGCCGTCCTCGGTCTGATACTCTGCCGGGATCTGGTCACGAAAGTCGTAATATTCCGCAAAACAGACCTCGACCTCCTGTCCGGCTGCGATCGACTGGACCGGCAGCACCATCTGCACTCCTTCGGTCGGGTCCGGCGGCGGCAAGGGTTCGAGGACGACCGGGCTCGGTGGCGGGAGGCAGGTACCCAACAGATCCGCAATACGGGTGCCACCAAACTCATCACCCACGATCCCTGTCTCGGGCGCACCGATCTCGATCCAGAGCCGCAAAGCTTCGAGATGGTCGCCGGGAATCGGCGGAGACGCGATCGGCATCGGGGCGCCGGCAATCGTACCGGTAAGCAGTTCGGGCGCCGTCGCGGCCGATAATTTGCGGAAAAGGTAGCTCTCGTTGACCTTCAGCGGCTCAACCCGCGCCAGAGCGCTTCCGAGGGAAGGTGCGAGGAGTTGCTCGTAGGAGACGTCGGCTGTGAGCCGCAGATCTCCCGCCGCACTGGCCCCGTGACACGCGCCCTGATTGCAACCCTGATTTTCAAAAATCGTCGTCTGGATTGCGGCAAAGGTGCTCTCGAACTCCGCTTCACAAGCCGGGCTTTCGGGCTCGGGCTCAGGCTCGGGTGCGGGCAAAGGCTCGGGTACAGCCGGAACCTCCGGCACCTCCGAATGGATATCGGTCTCGCTGCTCCCGCAGGACACCCCAAGCACCATCACCAAAATTGCAGCGACCTTCGCGAAAAGTCTGCGCCTCATGTCCAAATCCCCCCGGACATAACGAGGGAGTTTCCCCGGCGTCCGGGGCCGACGATACAACCGTCCGGATTACGCAGTCAATTCAAATTCGGGACCAGCCATCAAGAAGGCCGCGGGACAAGAAAAATAGCCCGAGGAAAAACACCACCACCGAGACCAGCTGCCAACTATAATGGATCCGTGCCGTTTTTTCGCTGAAAACAGGGAAACGGCTGCGGTGCTTGGCATTCGCCTGGCCATAGAGATCCCCCACCCCTCCGGGGAATTCCTGCCAAAGCGCCTGCCGGACGGCGTGGAGTCGCTCGACATGCAACCGGGCTCGCTCGTGATGGTGAAGGCAGGCGAGGAACCCGTAAACACCCGCGGCGCCCAATAAAACCCCGGCCAAAAGGCTCGAAACGCCTGCGTTCCCCGCCACCGCCAGCACCAGCGCGGCTCCGAGGAAGACAGTAGCCGTCACCGCTTGGCGCTGCATTCCATGATAACGAGCCTGCCGGGCATTCTCTTCGTAAAAAGCGAGAAGAACGCGCAGGGAATCTTCGCTGCCGGTTGCACCCATGTGAGTTTGTTACCGCATTGGCCATCGCGGTGAAATCCAAAACTTTACGCCAGCCGAAGGCGTCCGGTGACTCGAACTCACCTGAGCGAGAGACTTGACCCAGGGCGTTGCACCAGCCAATTCTGAGAATATGTCCGAGGACCTCCACCTGCGCACCTACGATCCCGAAACTCGAGATGAGGTGCGCGAGACCTACCGGAAAAATCACACCCGGCAAACGCTCGCGCTTGCCCGAGAAAAATCAGCGACCTTCGGCAAGCTCGACCGCGCCCGCATGACGATCTGGGAGGCGCTGCTGGAATTGGATCGGGTGATCGATGAAAGCGACCCCGATACCGAGCTCTCGCAACTGCAGCATGCGCTCCAGACTGCCGATTCTCTCCGCGTCGCCGGAGCACCCCCGTGGTTACAACTCGTCGGCCTGATTCACGACGCGGGCAAGATGCTGTGCATTTTCGGAGAAGAACAATGGGCCGTGGTCGGCGATACCTTTCCGCTCGGCTGTGCGTTCTCCGACACGATCGTTTTCCCGGAACTCTTTGCCGAGAACCCGGACAGAAGCCGGCCGGCCTATGCATCCGAAACCGGAATCTACGAAAAGGGTTGCGGACTGGACGCAGTCACCATGGCCTGGGGGCACGACGAATACCTCTATCAAGTGACCAAGGGGCGTCTTCCCGCCGAGGCGGCCTTCGTCATCCGTTTCCACTCTTTTTATCCGCTCCATCAGGAGAACGCCTACCGATGGATGCTCAATCAGGAGGACGAATCGCTGCTGCCATGGCTCGGTCGCTTCCAGAAGCATGATCTATACTCCAAGAACCATCAGCCTCCCGACTTCCAGGCGCTGGCCTCGCACTTCCGGGACCTCGCAGAAACCTTCCTGCCCGATCCTCTGGATTGGTAAAACCCCGACAGGAGAGACCTACCAGGTGTCGACAAAGGGTCTCTTTTTCCCTTCACGCCGGCGCGGGGGCTGCCAGGTAGCCAAACCCCGACACAGCCAGTGGCGCGTCTCGGCCGGATCGATCACACCATCAATCTCAAGCGCTGTGGCAACGCTTGTCGCCTTGCCGAACTCATACATCCTCGCGACGCGCTCCTCGAAGACCCGCTTGCGCTCGGCAGGGTCCTCGATCGCTTCGAGCTCCTTCCGAAAGCCCAGTTTGACGGCACCCTCGAGGCCCATGCCACCGAATTCGCCGGTAGGCCAGGCCACCGTGAACAGCGAGGCCCGGAAACTGCCTCCCGCCATCGCCTGTGCGCCCAAGCCGTACCCTTTACGCAAAACCACGGTAAAAAGGGGGACCTGCAAACTCGCACCCGTCACGAAAAGCCGGGAGGCGTGTCGTACCAAAGCCTTTTCCTCGGCCGCCGGCCCGACCATGATTCCCGGGGTGTCACAAAGCATCAAAACCGGCAGATCAAATGCGTCGCATAACTGCAGGAATCGGGCCGCCTTGTCGGCGCCGTCCGCATCAATCGCGCCTGCCAAGTGGACTGGATTGTTTGCCACGATCCCCAGCGGTCGGCCTTCGACCCGCGCAAAAGCCGTCACCATGCCGGGGCCAAACTCCCGGCGCAATTCCAGCACGGAATCGGTGTCGGCAATCCCGTCGATCACCTCGCGCACATCATAGATCCGCAAGCGATTTTCCGGGATCAGATGACGCAGCCGTCGTTGGTCGGGGCTGCTCCATTCGTCGAGACTTCCCTGGAAATAGCCGAGGTATTTCTTTGCGGCCGCGACGGCTTCGGCTTCATCCTCGACCAGAATATCGATCACTCCATTGCGACTCTGGACCGAGGCCGGGCCAACTTCTTCGGGGCGGAAGACGCCCAGCCCACCCCCTTCGATCATGGCCGGGCCGCCCATACCGATATTCGAGGCCTTGGTGGCGATGGTCACATCACAGCAACCGAGGAGCGCAGCATTCCCGGCAAAGCATCGCCCGGTGGTCAGACCGACCAGAGGGACTTGACCGCTCAGAGCGGCAAAGGCCTGAAAGGCGAGACAATCGAGTCCGGTAATACCCGTTCCATCCGTATCGCCCGGGCGACCCCCGCCCCCTTCGGTAAAGAATACGACCGGAAGATTCGCTTCGGCCGCGACTTCAAAGATGCGGTCCTTCTTGCGGTGGTTGTAGAGGCCCTGCGTCCCCGCCAACACCATATAATCGTAGGAAAGAACCGCACACCGTGCTCGCTCCTCGGCGAACACCTCGCCGTTGACCGAGCCCACGCCGCAAACCAATCCGTCCGCCGGCGTATTCGTCATCAGGTCCTCGACGGATCGACGCGCGCGCTGGGCGGCGATCGCCAAAGCTCCGTATTCGAGAAAGCTGTTCGGATCGCATAGATCCGCGAGATTCTCGCGAGCGGTTCGTTGCCCCCGCTGGTGACGCTTCGCCACCTTCTCCGGTCGCGCGCTATCCAACCCCCGAGAGTGCCTTTCCCTCACCTCGGCCAAATCGGGGCGAATTTTCTCTGGGTCGATATCGACGGCAATCGCGACTTCCTCCGCCGCGATATCGCCGGGAATCAGACGTGCCAACCGACGACCTTCGAGAACGGCATCCCCGACCGAAACATCAACCTCGCGCACAGCACCACTGCGTGGCGCGAGAATCTCATGCTCCATCTTCATGGCCTCCATCACAAAAAGCCGCGCACCCGCTGCCACCGTGTCGCCGGGCGCCACATCCACCTGCAATATCGTGCCCTGCAATGGTGCCGCCAGAACTTCACCGGCGGCTTGATCCGAGATTTGATCGCTCGATTCCTGCGACGGCGTGGACTGCCGGCCATGCTCGAGAACCGCAAGTGGGTCCTCGGAGGCAAGGGCCGTCCCCGCCTCGCCCGCCATCGAGACATTCGAGTCCGCCGACACGATGGAAGATCGATTCGTCGGAATCGCCGCCAGCAACTCGGACGCTTTTTCTTCGAGAAAGCGTGTATGGATCTGATTCGCCACAAACTCGGGCCGCTCGGCCAACGCTCGCAAAAACGGCAAACTGGTATCGGGACCCTCGACTCGAAATTCCGACAGAGCCCGCTGTGCGCGGCGAACCACATTCGCGTAGGGCCCTGGCGCGACCACGACGAGTTTTGCGAGCAGGGAATCGAAGGATGCACTCGGCGTCCATCCCGCGTAGGCGGCTGCATCCACGCGGATGCCGGGGCCGCTTGGAGGTTCATACGAAATGATCTGTGCCGGCGAGGGCAGCGCCTGACCTGTTTCGGACAAGCGCTCCATGTTCACACGGAATTGAATCGCATGTCCGCGCGATCCTGCGGCCGCAGCAGCTGGGAGCCCGAGCTCCGCCAGGGAACTCCCGGCGGCGATCGCCAATTGCGCACGCACCAGATCGACACCAAAGACCTCTTCGGTAACGGTATGCTCGACCTGCAACCGGGCATTGGCCTCGATGAAAAAGAACGCCTTCTCTCCTTCGGCCACCAGAAATTCGACCGTTGCCAGATTGGAAAGCCCCGCCGCCCGCGCCAAATCCAGCGCCGACTCAGACAACTCCTCCCGCAGCTTGGGCGACAGGGTCGGACTCGGCGCGACTTCCACCAACTTCTGATGATTTCGCTGGATCGAACATTCTCTTTCGCCCAGAGCGATCAGTTCCCCATGACGGTCGGCGGCTACCTGAATCTCGATATGACGGGCCGGCGCGAGAAAGCGCTCGACGTAGAGGTCCTCCACACCAAAGGCTCGTCGTGCCTCCGAAGCGCACCGTTTCCAGGCTTTGGGCAACTCGGCCGGGGAACGGACCACACGCATGCCGCGCCCTCCGCCACCGGACATGGCCTTGATCAGAACCGCTCCCCCGGACCCGAGGCCGGCCAGAAAATCCTCGGCTTCGGCCAACGTCGTCGCAGCCGATGTGCCTTCGAGGCAAGGCAAGCCGGTTTTCAGGGCCAAGGCCCGCGCAGCGGCCTTGTCCCCGAAAGTCTCCAATGTCGCCGGCGTCGGTCCCACAAAATTGACCCCCGCATCGGCGCATGCGCGAGCGAGGTCGGCACTTTCGCTCAGGAACCCGTATCCCGGATGAAAGAAGGCACACTCCTGATCCGCGGCCACTTTCGCCAGCATCGTCGCGTCGAGATAGGGGGCAGGCCCCGTCCCCGGCAGAGCAACGGCTTGAGCGGCTCGCGCCACGGGCAGCGATTCGCTCTCGTCCTCGGTGTAGACGACGACGGGCTCCCAACCTAATTCTTCGGAGGCACGGAGAATCCGCAGGGCGATTTCTCCGCGATTGGCTATCAGGATTCGATTTCGACTCACGCTTCGGTGATGCCAAGGGAAGACGCCGAGAGCAATGCCTCCTCGTGAGAGAGCAACCAACGCTTCCGCTCAAGACCGACGGCAAAGCCCGTGAGATCTCCGTTTTTCCCGATCAACCGGTGGCAGGGGATAATGAAGAGAAGCGGGTTCCGATGCGCGGCGCCCCCCACGGCCCGGACCGCACCCGGGCGACCGAGAGCTGCGGCAATGGCGCCGTAAAACGTACACTGGCCAAAGGGGATCTCGGCCAAGGCCTGCCAGACATCTCTCTGGAAGGGAGTTCCCTGAAGATCCAGCGGGAGATCAAATTCTCGCCGATGACCGGCAAAATACTCGCCCAGCTGCCCTGTCGCTTCCGCCAAAAGCGACCCATGAGGCGCTCGATCCCTACCCGTAACCTGGTCCGGGCTCGACGGAGACAAGGCCACTCGGGAGAGGCCGCGAGGCGTGGACGCCAGCGAAAGCAGCCCGAGCGGGCTCTCCATCGTAACGAGACCAAAAGGGTCGAGCGCGGCCATGCTATGTGCCTACCCTGTAGCGCCCGATCGAGAAAACCGGAGCTCGATCCACGAGCTCCGGTCTTCGGGATCAACTCGGCGAGAAAATGGTCAGCTCGTCTTTTTTGCTCAACGTGCCCGGAACACCGACGCCTTCGCTGGTCACCAACCCCTGCAAGACCGACGGATCAAAGGCGTTTGCAATGAACCTCTCGCCCGCGGCGGTATCGCCAACGAGAATACCACGCTGCGGGGCACCGTCCCGATCGTATTGCACCGTATAGGCCGAGATCGTGGCCGGGCCGCTCACATCGTCGGTCGACGGACGCGCTTTGGTATCGAGATCTCGGGATGGCAGATCTTCGATCAAGCCGCGACGCAACTCGCTCTGGCCGGCTTCGGTCGACCAGACGCTCGCGGAGTGTTTGGTGAGGTACCAACCATTCCCGGTGACGAGACCTTTCCCACCGCCCGTGTCGCGTAATTTATCGGCCATACTTGCCAGTGAGTGCAGCGTGTAGGCACTCGCCGGACCACCCGCGTAAGGCAAACCACCCGTGACGGTAAACCCGCGCGGGTCCTCCACATCGAGGTCGAGCTGCTTGGCTGCCTGCTCCACTGCAACGGGAAAGCAGCTGTAGAAATCGATATGATCAATCTCATCCACACCGACGGCCGCATTGGCCAGGGCGCTGCGGGAGGTGTCGCCCATGGCCGGGGCATTGGAAAAGTCCGGCCGTTCCGTCGGATACCAGGCCTCTTCTTCCGACTCCGCACCACCTAACCAATAGACCCAACGATCTTCGGGGATCCCCAGTTGCTGGGCCATGGCCACCGTCGTCAAGATCATCCCGGCAGCTTGGTCGGTGTTCAGAATCGCGTTGAGGAATTTCGTGTAGGGATAGGCGATCATGCGGTTGGTCGGCTGCGGCGTAATCAGCTCTTCCACGCTTCTCTCCACGGGGAACCAGGCATGCGGGTTACCCGCAGCCACAGCGCTGAATTTCTGGAAAAGCTTGCCGATGCGCTGGTTATGCTCTTCCAACGAAAGCCCCAGCGAAGCACGCAGAGCATTTTCGAAAATCGGATAGACATCCGGCGGCATGATCATGCCGTATTTGCCCTCGAGCTCGGAGCTGCCGTTCTTGGGCGTCCCGATCATTTCCGGATCACTCGTCCCGCCAGTGGTCCAGTTCAACTCGACGCCGGCCGGCCCAGCTTTCATGAGGGTCCGCATATTATTGCAACCCGCGAGCAGTGCCGCCTGGCTTTCGCCCTTCACGATCCGTTCGGCGAGAACATTGACTGCCGTGACGCCGATCTGGCCACCCATTTCCGAGGTGTAGAATTTGGTCGCCGGAGCGCCGATCTTGTCAGCAACCACTTGCGCGGGGTTGCGAGCTTCCCAACCAGCGACATTGAGAACGGCGACGGTGTCGAGCTTCCCGAGCAGAGCATCGCCAGCACCGGAATCCTCTGCGGACCCTCGCGCCATCTTCTCCAGCATCAGCAAGGGCTCGGTAGCTTCGGCCGGATCGATATTTCTTTCCACAAATTGGGCGGTGCCCACTAAAATTGGAGTGCGTTCGTCATTCATCAGATAGGATCTCCTCTGGAGGTTTCTCTAGCAGAGGTCCTGCCCTCTGCGAGATTGCGGGGGTCGTTCCGGCATGCAACGCGGTCCGAGCCCTTGCCGCCCGGAAAGCGATACTCTCGAGGTTGCCAGCGTCCCCGATCCGGGCATTTCCCACGAGTGAAAGCCGATGGTCCAGGTGCGCGGTTTCCGTCGGGCCTCGGAAGTTTATCCGACCAGTGCCTGACAGATCCGCGAGAAGGCCTCTTCGGCCAACGCTTTCATTTCCTCGTCGCTGCGATCCTGGATCGGGTGCGCCACGAAGACACCCGTGCTCTCCACCCCGAGAGCACGCGCCTGCACCTCGGCAGCGTCGATGAACTCCGTGGAGGCCACGAATGTGGCGCGAACCCCGCGTTCTTCCAAATCTGTGAAATCGTGCACACTGCACGTTGTGCACGAGCCTCAATCAGCGAGAGCTTCGACAACCGCCTCGCACTGGACCGCGATTTCATGGCGAAGATCGACCGGTGCCGGCTTCGCGAAGGTCGGTTTGCTGTAGCGTCGGACCTGAGCACCCTCGGCCTCGAGTTGCTCCTGCAATCGGTCGAGGAAAATATTTCCGCGCGGCTTGGAGATATCAAGCAGGCCTATCGTTTGCCCCGACAGCGTCGTCAGAGCCGGCGCGCGACGTCGCTGCGTCGGCACCTTCTCATTGGTCGGATCCAGAATCGTTCGTTGTTCGCTCAAGGACAAATCTCCTTCACCACCGGGACACTACCTGCAGGACCAGACAACCACCCCCCGATCACCGCCGCAAACAAACCGGCGCCGCCACCACAATAAACTAGATGGAGGCCACCGGGGCGAAGCTTCGGCAGCGCCATCCCCGCCGCTTTCTCTGCAGGAATCGGGAAACCTTCCGCCATGCCTCCGGCACCGCGCATCAACTCCACGCCCGGGACCACCAGAGCTTGCTCCAAAGCGCCGAGCAACCGTGCCCGATCCCAGCCAGCCTCGCGAAAGACCCGACCATGCTCCGGCCCGATCGCCAGCATCGCATCGAACCCCATGACCAGTTTGGGATGGTGCATCGCACGGATACAGGCGGCATAGCTCGCAACCAGCGAATCGGGGTCGCGCGCAAGTTGGTCGACAATACTGCGGGGAGCCTCCCCGCAAAAAGCGGTCACCGCGTCGCGACCGGCCGGGACGCCGAAGCTCTCGGCCAACGTGCCAAAGGGGGAATCCTCCTCCAATTCGGCAAAACAGAACGAGAGTTTTCCGGGTTGCCCGAATGTCGCCCGGTCGATCTCCCCCGGGCGCCCGCCGCCGACATTCCGGACGACCAACTGCACGGCCCGACCGATGGTGAGATTGGCCCGGTTTCCCTGACCGAAGACATTCTTGCCCGCGTTCATCCCGATGCGCCGGGCGATTTCGCCGTTGACCACAAATACCGGACCAACCGGCATGGTCGTGGCCAGTACGCCGTGCATGTTGAAGGCATCCGTACAAACCGCCTCGACCGCCGCGAGAACCACCGGCAGATACTCCGGCAGGCATCCTGCCATCACCGCATTGATCGCGACTTTTTCCACCGTGCACGGCGCGAGATCCGGAGGTACTTGAGCGACCACCTCCTGAGGGTTCCTGCTGGTCCCCGCCAACATCGCAAGGACACGGGACTCGGTCGGCGGCACGACCGGCAAACCGTCGCTGATCCCTCGAGACATCATCGCCTCGAATTCATCCTCAGCTTCCGCGAATTCAATCCGCCGAGCCTGCAAACCGGAGGCCCCGTGACGCGCCCTTAACTCCGGTTCACGATTCGGATCCACGCTCAGGGAACCACAGCCGGGGCGCCAATCGGGAAGCCCCTCGCCAAGATCCTTGATCCCGGTCAGCTCGCGCCACTCGCCGGCATGCCAGCCCTCGAGTCGCTGCTCGACACCACCCTCTCCGACCCGCAGCAAGGTGGGCACGATCTCGATCTGCTCCCGGTAGGAGGTGTCGAGTTGCAAATCAGCTTCGACAGGCAAACCCGCGGGAAACTCCGGATCATCCTGACAATAAATAGTCACGCCACCCTCTCGGGCGAGGCGCTGCAGGACAGGCTCGATCACAAGACAGGTCGGGCAGTCTTTTTTGACAAAAGCGACCAAGCCACGGGGAAGTTCAGGTACAGAGATCACCTTATCCAACTACCTCTTCATGGTCCGAAATCCCAGCGCCACCGCGATGGTTTCCCACGATGGAATCAAGCCGGTAAAAGTGGCATGTTTCTGTTGTGAGAGGCTACCTCGACTGGGTCGTCACCATTGCCTATATGCCGGTCTTCGCCGGGATTCTGATCGCCTACGATATCGCTTTGCGGGCAGCCTCTCTTCTCGGCATCGCCGCCGTCGAGCGAGTCGCGGTATCCCTGCAGCAAGCTCTGGTGCGAAGTTATTCCCTGCTGGGAGTGTCTCTGCACGCCGAGATCTCGTCAGCCATCGAGCCCGACGAATCTTATATCTTCGTCTCCAATCACCAGAGCATGTTCGACATCCCGCTTTTCGCCTGGTTCTTCCCCGGCAATAATGGAAAGTACATCACCAAGAAGCAGCTGGGGCAGTGGATCCCCGGCGTCTCGACGAATCTCAAGCTCGGGCCCCACAGGCCAATGTCGTCCCATGCTGCCTCGATAATTCCTGGCAGCTGATGAAGAACTCCTTCCTTCCGATCCCGCGCGGGGTTAAGCTTCATTTCTCGTGCACCGCGCCCATCCCCCGACAGCAAGGAGAATCGATCGAGGAGCTGATCGATCAAATCCAGAATTGCATTCAGAATCAACTGGACAAATCTCGCGGACAAGGGACGCGAACCGCCTCGGCTGACGGCTGAGACGCGCGCGACCCCATGACCCTGCCCCCGCTGGTCGCGGCAGCCGTCCTCCTCTCGGCGCTCCTGCACGCTTGCTGGAATGCCCTGGTCAAGACCAGCGGCGATCAGATGCTTGCGCAAGCCATCATCATGGTGGGCACCGGGGCTTTTGGTTGCTTGCTGATTTCCCAAACCTCCTTCCCGTGGGAGGCCTGGCCCTGGCTGCTGAGCAGCACTCTGGTGCACTCGATCTATCTATTCGCGCTGGTGAGGTCTTATTCGCTCGGCGATCTAAGCCAGGTCTACCCGATTGCCCGGGGCAGCGCGCCAATGCTGATCGCCATTCTCGCTTTTCCCCTTTTAGGGGAAAGCCTCTCCTTGCAGGATTGCGCAGGAATCTTGATGATCAGTGGGGGCATTTTCCTGCTCGCCACAGGTGGCGTCGTACGGAACCGGCCGGCCATTCTATGGTCCCTGCTGACCGGTCTTCTCATCGTCGCCTACTCTCTGCTCGATGGAATCGGCGTGCGAGCGAGCGAAAACCCCTTCGGTTATATCGGCTGGCTGGCCCTCGGAGAAGCCTTGCCCATCTCGGTCTACGCCTGCTGGTCCCGCCGCCGCGTCCTGCGCACAAATTTGCGCCAACACGGCGTGATCTGGTTTTGCGGCGGGGTTCTCGCCGCCATCGGATATACGATTATCCTTTGGGCTTACGACCGCGCCGAAATGGCTCCGGTGGCAGCCCTGCGCGAGACCAGCGTCGTCATGGCGGCCATCATTGGCGCCTGGAAGTTCGGCGAACCTCTCGGCACACGACGCATCGTCGCCTCCTGCATCGTGGTCATTGGTGCCGCCCTGCTGAATACCTGAAGTTGCGTTTTCCCGCGGGGAGCTCCACTCTGTAGGCGTGCCTCGGCGACAACCTTTTCCGATCTTCATGGTCGCCGCATCGCTCTACTTCGCCTCGGTTGGGCTTCAGGGGGTCATTTTTTCCGCGCTCGTGGTCTTCGAACTCAAGGCCGACCCCCTCTGGGTAGGTACAGCGCAAAGTGCCCTGATGCTGCCGTCTGTTTTCTTCGTGCTGATCGGCGGACACGTGGCCGACCTCGTGGACCGTCGCAAGCTTCTTGCGATACTCTGCCTGCTCGCGGGCATCGCGGCCCTGAGCCTTCTGGCTCTGGTGGTCAGCAAGCAACTATCCCTGTTTGCCCTGATTGGCTACGCACTGCTGGCGGGTACGATTCAGGCCTTCATCATGCCGGCCCGGGATTCGATGCTTTCGGATGTCGCCGGGGAAAATCTCGGCAAGGCAGTTGCCGGCCTTCTGATCGCCCAGTGGGGCTCTCAGGCAGCCGGCGCTCTGATCGGAGCATCGGCTCGCTTCATCGGCATTGAAGCGGCCATTGGAATTCAGGCAACCCTCATTCTGGGCAGCATTCCACTGCTCCTGCTTCTGCCATCGTCCACCGCGGCCGCGGCCGCGGTAAAGGAGCCACTCCACCGGGCCCTGCTCGGCGGCCTCTTCGAGGTTTGGCGACTGCCGGTCCTGCGGATTCCTTTTCTTCTGGCCGTGGCCGTCGGCATCTTTACGATCGGGCCCTATATTGTAGTGCTGCCGGTTCTGGTGCGCAATTACTACGGCGGAAGCGTGGGGGAGCTGGGACTTCTCGGGACCGCCTTCCCGCTCGGAACGATTGTCGGCTCGACGATCGTTCTGCGCCGGGGCCTGCGACGCAAGGGGCGTGCTCAGGCCCTCGCCCTTTGCGGCTCCTCGAGTTTTATCCTGATTATTTCTACAGGGATTCCGTTTGCCGCGACTCTCGCCTGCGTTTTTCTCTGGGGCATCAGCGGCGCGATCTTCATGAATGCCGGGCGCTCCCTGTTTCAGGAGAAAGCATCGCCATCGCACCGAGGTCGTGTTCTTTCTGTCTATACGCTCGGTTTCATGGGCGCTTCCGGCCTGATCGGAGCCCCGCTTGCGGGAGCCCTTCTCGACAAAATGGGTATTCATGCGACGCTGGCCGGGACCGCCGGCGCGACACTTTTGATCCTTTTTCTGATCTTTTTGAGCGGTGGTTTCACGACCGTGGACGGAGAATCCGCCTAAACCCGAGTCCATGGGTTGAATCCGATGGCTCGGACCCCGACACTAACCTTATGTCTGCCACCAACCACTCGTGCTTTGTGATCACGGGAAGCCTGACCCTCGAGGGCAGCGTCGCCTATCTCGATTCTGACGGTAAGTGGTCGGAAACACTGGATAAAGCGGCGACTTTCTCGGATTCTGAGACCGCCGAAGACCGTCTCGCAGAGGTCCGTAAAGCCGAATCCATCATCACCGAGCCCTATATTTTCCCCGCCGAAATGAACGGTCCACGGCTGACACCGCTCTCGACTCGTGAGAAACTGCGCGCCGAGGGGCCAAGTACGCGCCTCCGGCGCCCCGATGGTTCCGGAGCCCTTTAAGACACCGTCATGTACAAATACTCCGAATACGACAGCACTCTGGTGCGCGAGCGAGCCCAGCAGTTTCGGGACCAGGTTTCCCGAAGACTTTCGGGCGAATTGACCGAAGACGAATTCAAACCGCTCCGCCTGCAAAATGGGCTCTACCTGCAGTTGCATGCCTATATGCTGCGGGTCGCGATTCCTTACGGGCTTCTGGCCGCCCAACAAATGCGCAAGCTCGCCCATATCGCGCGAACCTATGACCGCGGCTACGGGCACTTCACGACACGCCAGAATATCCAATTCAACTGGCCCGAACTGGAACAGGTTCCGACCATTCTCGACGAACTGGCCGAAGTCGAAATGCACGCCATCCAGACGTCGGGTAATTGCATTCGCAACACCACCACAGACCATCTCGCCGGTGTGGCCCGCGACGAACTCGCCGACCCACGACCTTATTGCGAAATGGTTCGCCAATGGTCGACTTTCCACCCCGAATTCGCGTTCCTGCCCCGCAAATTCAAGATCGCCTTCACCGGCTCGGCAGACAGCGATCGCGCCGCGATCCGACTGCACGATATCGGCATCCAACTCGTCGAGAACGAAGACGGCGAATTAGGGTTCCGGGTGTTTGTCGGCGGCGGGATGGGTCGAACGCCCAAGGTCGGAAAGCTCGTGCGTGAATTCTTGCCGCGCCAGCACCTCATCTCGTACCTCGAAGCCATTTTGCGCGTCTACAACCAACTGGGTCGTCGCGATAATATCTATAAAGCGCGCATCAAGATCCTCGTCGATGCCCTCGGCGTCCCCGAGTTCAGCGCCCTGGTCGAAAAGGAGTGGGAAGAAATTCGAGAGTCCTCCCTGCAGGTGACCGATGCCGAGGTCGAGCGAATGCAGGCATTTTTCGCGCCGCCGGCCTACGAAACTCTGCCCGATTCCGATGCGGCGGTGGCGGGCATGCAGGCGGAAGATACGCCTCTGGGGCAGTGGGCGCGGAACAACGTCGTCTCCCATAAGCAGAGCGGCTACAGCGCAGTTGTGCTCTCCCTGAAGTCCTACGCGTCGCCTTCCGGAGATCTCAGCGACAAGCAGATGGAAGCCGTTGCCGACCTCTCGGAGCAATATGGCTTTGGCGAAATTATCGTCACCCATACTCAGGATCTCGTTCTGCCCGACGTTCGCAGCGATGCGCTCGAAGCTCTTTTCACAGCTCTTGTCGATCTGGATATTGCGACGCCGAATCACAACCGCCTGACGGATCTCATCTGCTGCCCCGGACTCGATTTCTGCAACCTGGCCAATGCTCGTTCCATCCCGGTGGCTCAGGAAATCCGACAACGCTTCGATGACATCGATTATCTTGATGATCTGGGCGAAATGAGCCTCAAGATCTCCGGCTGCATCAATGCCTGCGGACATCACCACGTCGGAACCATCGGTATTCTCGGGATCGACAAGCGCGGCGAAGAGGCCTACCAGCTGATGCTGGGCGGTTCCGCCGGCCACGATGCCTCCCTGGGCAAGGTTCTCGGACAGGCCTTCTCCCGCGAGGAAATCGTTCCGGCGCTGGAAAAAGCTCTCAAAACCTATGTAAAGCTTCGAGAGTCTCCTGAAGAAACCTTCATCGAGACCTTCCGTCGACTGGGCGACAAGCCTTTTCGGGAAGGCGTCTACGGGGCCTAGTTCCAGATGCCGATCATTCGAAACCGAACCATTGTCGAAGACGACTTCCGTACGCTTGGCGCCGAGGATCCGATCACCGACGGAGATATCATCATCTCGCTTGAACGTTTCCGTGCGGAACACGACGCGCTGGAAAAGCGGGCCGGCCGACTCGGAGTCGAGATTCCCAACGATATTTTCGCCGACGAAGTTCTCGGAGAATTGGAAACAGTCGATTTGATCGCGATCGATTTCCCGATCTACCGCGACGGACGCGGATTCAGCACCGCTCGACTCCTTCGCCGGGGCGGCTTCACCGGAGAGCTTCGCGCCACGGGAAATGTCCTGCGGGACCAAATTGCCTTTATGGAGCGTTGCGGCTTTGACGCCTACCAGGTCGCTCCAGGCAAAAGCCTCGAACAAGCACTCGAAGGCTTCGAGGACTTCAGCGTGACCTATCAGGACGCCATCTCGCCCCGGACCAGCCCGCGCAGCTGAACCTGCCCGGGGCAACGCGAGCGATCCGCGAGCGATCGTCCAACCTCGCGACAAGGGGATAAATTGCAGCACCAAACGCTTGCCCCGACCCCTGTGGGAGCCTAAGTAGTGCGCAGACACACTCGGCTATTGGGAGGTGCGAGAAGATGACAGGAAAAATTGGTATCTGGTTCGCCCCCGAGGGCCTCACCTCACCTCAGTCCGCAGCCATGGCCCAACTCGTGGAGAAGTTGGGCTACCACTCCCTCTGGATCGGCGAGACTTTTGGGCGCGACCCTTTCTCGCATCTGGCATTTCTGGGCACCTGCACCGATCGATTGGTTCTCGCACCGGGGATTGCGAATATCTACAATCGTCACCCGGGTGTGATGCAGCAGGCGGCTCATACCCTGGCCGAACAACTCCCGGGTCGGTTCGTTCTCGGTCTTGGCGTCTCCAGTCCGGTGATTGTCTCCAAGATTCGCGGCCTCGAGTACTCCCGCCCCTACAGCTTCATGGTCGACTATCTGGAAAAAATGGCCTCGTCGCGCTATTTCTCGGTGCCCCCCGCGAACCCGGCACCCATCATTCTCGGGGCGCTTGCACCGCGGATGATGGCACTTTCCGCCGCGAAAGGTGATGGCGCGCATACCTATAATGTATCTCCCGCTCATACGCGCTGGGCACGAGAGATTCTGGGACCTGATAAATCTCTTTGTGTCGAGCAGAAGGTCCTCTTGCAGGAGGACCCGACCAAGGCGCGTGCGATTGCCAAAAGCGCTCTGGACTTTTACGCACGCGCGCCTGGTTACCGGAACGCATGGAAGCGGCTGGGTTTCACCGAGAACGATATCGACAGCGGCTCTCCGGAGTTCCTCGATGCCATCGTCGCCTGGGGCTCGGCTGACAGCATCCGCGAGCGGATCCACGAACACTTCGAGGCAGGTGCTTCCGAGGTCCTCCTGCACCCCCTGCACCCGGAACTGGGGATGGGAATGCTCGACGAAAACACCCTGCGGACCTTCGCGCCGCAATCCTCCTGAAAAAGAAAACGCCCGCCTCCGAAGAGACGGGCGTTTTTCCAAACGTCGTCAAACAGTCCGGGTCAGCGCCCAGACCACTTCGGAGCGCGCTTTTCCGCAAAGGCTCGTGGTCCCTCACGAGCGTCTTCACTGGTAAAGACCTGTCCGAGAAGCGGACCCTGCATTTTCCAGGCGTCCTCTTCGACCATCCCTCGAGTGTCGCGAATGACCTGCTTGCTGGCCGCGACGGCCAACGGTGCATTCTCGGCGATCCTCTCGGCGAGACGCAAGGCCTCCGCCGCAGCCTCGCCGGGTGCGGCCAGTCGAGCCACCAGACCGAGAGCTTTGCCCTCTTCCGAAGTAATCGGATCCGAGGTCAGTGCCATCTCCATCGCAACCGCATAAGGCACCCGTGTCGGCAGGCGAAAGAGACCGCCGCCCGCGGCAAACAAGCCCTTGTTCACTTCGGGAATGCCGAGTTTCACACCCTCGGCAGCGACAATCAGATCGCAGGTCAGCGCGATCTCCAAGCCGCCGGCCAAAGCAAACCCTTCAACCGCGGCAATCAATGGCTTCTTGCTGCCATTGCGCAAAAATCCGTCGAAACCCTTCGGGGGTCCTTCGGTCGCAAATGCCTTGAGGTCCATTCCTGCGCTGAACCCGCCGCCGGCACCGGTCAGCACGATCGCCGTGATATCGACATCTGCGTCGGCGGCATCAATCGCCGTCACAAGCGCCACGCCAAGTTCGCTATTGATCGAATTTTTGGCCTTCGGACGGTTGAGGGTAATCAACCGCACTCGGCCATGCGTCTCCTGTAATAATACTTCTTCCATCAGAAACCGCCGATCACTTGGGGGGCATACGAATGCCGCCATCGACCCGTATGACCTCGGCATTCATATAATCGTTGGTAATCAACTCGACGACCATCGAGGCCAGCTCATCGCCACTTCCGAGGCGATGCGGGAAGAGCACATTCTTGCCCAAATTCGCCTTGAAAGCTTCCGATGCTTCGCCCTCGCCATAGATCGGCGTATCGATCAGGCCCGGAGCAATCGTATTGACGCGAATGCCGACCGCGGCCAGATCACGGGCCACCGGCAATGTCAGACCGACGACACCACCCTTGGAGGCCGAGTAGGCCGCCTGACCGATCTGTCCGTCAAAGGCGGCTACCGACGCAAGATTCACGATCGCGCCGCGCTGACCGTCTGCGTCGACGGTCTCCTGCTGCGACATCGCGGATGCCGCCAGTCGCATCACGTTGAAGGTACCGATCAGATTGACCTTGATCACAAACTCGAACTGGTCGAGAGGAAAGGGAACGCCCTGACGATTCACCGTCCGACAAGCGCTTCCCAACCCGGCCGCATTAAGCACACCGCGCAACGGCGCCAGCTCGAGAGCCGCTGCGACAGCCGCGCGGACCTGGTCTTCATTGGAAACGTCCGTCTTGACGAACGCGCCGTTGAGCTCAGCGGCAATCGCCTCGCCCTTCTCTTCGTTCAAATCACAAATCAGAGGTCGAGCGCCCTTGGCGGCAAGCTGCCGAGCGCTGGCGGCACCGATTCCCGACGCACCGCCGGTAATCAGAACAGATGCACCTTTGAGTTCCATATTGTCAGATCCTTTCGATGAGCGTTGCGTTGGCCATACCACCGCCTTCGCACATCACTTGCAGGCCGTATTTACCTTCGGACCGCTCCAATTCATTCAGGAGAGTCGCCATCAGCTTGGTGCCCGAGGCGCCCAGAGGATGTCCGAGAGCGATCGCACCACCGTTGGCATTGACCTTCTCGATATCGACATCGAATTTTTTCTGCCAGGCGAGTACCACCGAGGCGAAAGCTTCGTTGACTTCGAAGCGATCAATATCGGCAATCGAGAGCCCGGTCTTTTTGAGAAGCTTCTCGGTCGCCGGAATCGGGCCGTCGAGCATTTTGACTGGGTCCGAGCCAGCCACAGCAAAGGAGTGGAAACGCGCTCGCGGCTTGAGCCCGAGCTCCTTGGCCTTCTCGGCGCTCATGATCAGCACAGCCGAGGCACCATCACTGATCTGCGAGCTGTTGCCGGCGGTGATTCGTCCGTTTTCCTGGAAAGCCGGCTTCAAGCCGGAGAGAATTTCCGCAGTCGTGCCGGGACGGATCCCCTCGTCATCCTTGACGACAATTTCATTGCCATCAGGATCCACGACGGTGACCGGAACGATCTCGTTGGCAAAGCGCCCGCTATCTCGAGCCGCCTCGGCCCGCTGCTGTGAAAGTGCTCCGAAAGCGTCGAGGTCTTCGCGGGAGATCTTCCATTCGTCGGCGATCATGTCGGCACCAATCCCTTGCGGAGGCAGACCGGTATCCTTGTAGCGCTCCTGATGCTCCTTGGAGAAAGGAAATTCCATTCCCTTCACGATCGAGGCGCCCATGGGAACCTGGCTCATCACTTCAACGCCGGCAGCAATCACGACATCATAAGCCCCCGCGATGACGCCCTGCGCCGCAAAATGCATCGCCTGCTGCGAACTGCCGCATTGACGATCCACGGTGGTACCCGGAACCGACTCCGGCCATCCGGCCGAAAGCACCGCATTGCGGGCCACGTTGATCGACTGCGGTCCGACCTGCATCACACAGCCCATCACGACATCGTCCACAATTGCGGGGTCGAGATGGTTTCTCTCGGCGATGGCCTTGAGCACATGACCGGCCAGAGAGGCGGGGTGCTGGTCTTTCAATCTTCCATTGCGGCGGCCACCCGGAGTCCGGACGGCATCAATAATGACGGCTTCCTGCACGATAATTTCTCCTTTTTTTACGCGCCCCGGAGGTACCGCCAGTCGTCGGCGACCCTGTTCGGAAAAACATGGGACGTCATCACGGGGTAATTCCCCGCATCATCCCTCGCAAGTTTGCCCGAAAAACCCTTTCGGCGACGCGTGAATCCGGACCTCGATTGAGGCGCGCCACAGCAAGGCGACCACAGGTCGATTGATTGAACTGCTGGCGAGATTATGAGATTCGTTCGCGAAGCCACAACAGAGAGGTGATCTCCATGAAAAGCTTTTTCGTCCTATCCTTGAGCTTGGCCATGATGACCTCGAGCGCGGTCGCGACCGCTGCCGAGGAAAACGCCGGGTCGCCCGGCTACATCGAAAGCATCGAAACGGAAGCCACCTCCGGTGGCATCGCTCAGGAAGTCGATGCCACCGATGCTCAGGTCGCAGAACTGGAAGCAGACGGCTCCGTTCAGGGCGGCGTCTCACGCAAACGGGCGCAGCAACTCGAAGAGATCGTCGTCTCTGCACGACGCCGGGATGAACTCCTCGAAGAAACTCCTATTTCGGTCACCGCGATCGATGCCTCCACTTTTGAAGATGCTCAGATTACGCGCTTTGCCGAACTGCAGAATATCGTACCGAACCTGCGAATCGACACCGGCCGCAGCGGTCTGGGCGGAAGCCCTGTGATTCGCGGCGTTGTTCCCACCGAGTCCGGAAACCCCGGCGCGGGCACTTATATCGACGGCATCTTCCTGCAAGGCTCCGGCGCCTCGATCATGAACGTGGCTGACATCCAACAGCTGGAAGTCCTGCGCGGCCCGCAGGGCACTCTCTTCGGAAAGAATACTCTCGGCGGTGCAATCAACATCACCACCGTGGCACCCGGCCCCGACCTGGCGGGTTCGGTCTGGGTGCGCGCCGGAAATTACGAAACCGTAAAAACAAGATCCACACTGAATGTACCCATCAATATCGGCCCCCTGGACGGAAAGGTCTTTACCCGCTTCTCGGTCTCGACGGAAAATACCGGGGGGTACACCGACAATCTGGTCACCGGCCAGAACTACAATAATCGAGATGCCTATTGGCTGCTCGGCAAGATGCAGATCCTTCCCACCGAAGATCTCGAAATCAATCTGAATGGCAACTACTTCCACAGCAAGAGTCGTGGCGCGGGCGGCCGCTGCTTTGTGGTCGACGATGCGGTCGCCTCGCTCAAGGCTCAACTTGACGCTTCCAACCCGGATTTCTACGAGAAGTGTCGCGCGACCACCCCCTACACCTTCGGCACGCCGCTCAACACGTTCTATAATGGGCAGGACTACGGCGTCTGGGGCAGCATGGTCTACAACCTCGGCAGCATTGGCTTCATCGATGAGTTGAATGCCAAAGTTCTCGGCTCCTGGCGCGGGCGAGACAGCCGCAACCGCGAGGATGTGGACCTGACTTCAGATAACGTCGTCGAGCTTTCGGATGTTTCGATCGATGGATTCCCCGGAGAACCCTTCAGCGCAACTGCGTCGCTGATCGAGGCACAACTCTTCGGCGAAGCGTTTGACGGACGCCTCAGCGGCGTCGGCGGTTTTTTTGCTAGCTGGAACGATTCCAGCGTCGGCCGCCTCGTCAGAACACAGCTCGATCCGCCACCACCCGCCATGCAAACCCTGGCTCATCTCGGTGCCTTCACCTACGGCCCTGTCAAGCAGAGTGACAGCGATTGGGCCTTCTACGGTCAAGGGACCTGGGACGCTCTGGAGTGGCTGAGCCTCACCGGCGGCCTGCGCTATACAAACGAGACACGCGGCGTTACCCGTTCCAACATCTACCCGATCGGCGATTTGGCCAATATCGGAACCCCGACATGTATCCATGAACCTGATCAACCATGCGAGCAATCCGGGGACGTGACCTATTCCTCATGGACCCCGATGGGCAGCATCGAAGTTCTCGCTCCGGATGATCTTCTCGGCGACAGCCCGATCGATCATTTGATGGGCTACTTCACCTACGCCAAAGGCTTTTCGAGCGGTGGCCTGAATGCCGTGATCGGGGCCGGCGTCGAGCAGGGCAGCCTGGTGCCGTATGCCCCCTCCTTGGTCGACAACTTCGAAGTCGGCCTCAAAACCGTCGCTCTGGACCAACGCATGACCCTCAACCTCTCGTTCTTCTACATGCAGTACGACGATATGCAGGTGACGGCGAACCGATCGATCCCGTGTACGCCAACGCCCCCGGAGACCGAATGCGTGCCCCAGAACGAGCGCCTGATCCGCAACGCGGCTGCTTCGACCATGCGCGGCCTCGAAGCCGAGCTTACCATGCGCCCGATCGAGGGCTTGATGATCATGACCAATATCGGCGTTCTCGATTCTCGTTATGAGGAGTTCGAGGACGTTTGGGCACTGGATGCAACGACCCCCTACGATCGCGCGGGGGAGACATTCAACGGCGTACCGCAGTTCACCAGCTATTTCGCAGTGCAATATTCGCTACCGGTCAACCTGAAGCAGTCCTGGCTCAGCGGATGGCTGACGCCAAGGCTGGATTGGTCGTATCGCTCGAAGGTCCATAATACCTTTCCCGAGGACTCCTCGGGCCGCGTCCCGGGCTACAACCTGCTCAATGCCCGCCTCTCCTACGAATTCATGGATGACCAGGCGCAGATCGCCCTCTGGGGCCAGAACTTGACCAGCAGCAGCTATTTCAATGGCGGCGGCGGCACGACCGGGTTCTTTGGCTACTCGCAGCGCTACTATGCAGCGCCAGTGACCTTCGGCGGCGAGATCAGCTACCGATTCGACATCAGCTGACGCCTGCGGGACAGGAAACCCGCCCGGGCAGAACCTCTGCCCGGGCGGCTCGTCCCAGTACCGGAGGTGGGACTCGAACCCACACTCAGTTGCCCGAACCGGATTTTGAATCCGGCGCGTCTACCAATTCCGCCACTCCGGCTTGTCCGCGGACTCTAGGGATACGGGACGCAAAGCGGCTTTGCCAGTTGCCCCCGCAAGATTGCAAAAAATCAAAGGCCCATCTGGCGCACGGCCAGGTCACGCATGATCTCCTCGGAACCGCCGCCGATCGCGATCACCCGTACTTCCCGGTACAGGCGCTCCACAGGAGTACCGCGCAGATAACCGGCCCCCCCGAAGATCTGGAGGGCTTCGCGGGCGCAAAACTCGTAGACCTGGGTTGCATGAAATTTTGCTTTGGCGATTTCGGCGACCGGCATTTCGCCCTCATTGATCAGCCACGCGATCTGATTCACATAAGCCTCGACAGCATCGACGCGGGCCGACATCTCGGCGATCTTGTGGCGAATGACCTGATGCCCGAGCAGCGGCTTGCCAAAGGTCTCTCTCTCCCTCGCATAGCGAATTGACTCCTCGAGGCAGCATTTGGAAGCGCCGAGTGCGGTCGCGATCAAGCCGACTCTTTCGAGATTGAAATTATCCATGATCGCGTAGAAGCCTCGGTCCTTCTCGCCGATCATATTCTCCGCAGGAATCCGGCAATCTTCGAAATAGAGCGTGGCCGTATCCGAGCACCACCAGCCCATCTTGCGATCAATCTTGGTCTGCGAGAATCCTTCGGCGCCGCGCTCGACGAAAAACAGAGAGATTCCGCCAAGGCCGCCATCTCCCGTGCGAGCGCCAATCACGAAATAATTGGCGCGCATGCCGCCGGTGATGAAGGTCTTCGAGCCATTCAACACCCAATGGTCACCATCGCGAACCGCCGTGGTCTGCATCCGCGCAACATCCGACCCGCCGCCGGGTTCGGTGATCCCCAACGAACCGCCCGCCTCCCCCGCCATGATCGGCGGCAGGGCTCTTTGACAAATCTCCTCCGATGCCAGGGCCTGCAATGGACCTGTCATTATATTGCATCCGGCCAGCGCGGCTCCCGCGCCACCGGATCCGCCGCGGGCAATTTCCTCGCTCATGATGATCCGGAGAAAGCAGTCGTCGAAACCCAGGCCTCCGTATTGCTCATCAATGCCGAGGCCATAGAGACCGAGGCTTCCCGCCTTGCGGTGCAAATCCCAGGGGACTTCACCGGCTTCGTCCCATTCGTCGGCAAACGGGACAATTTCCGTCTCGACAAATTTTCGCACAGTTTCGCGGAAGGCGACTCGGTCCTCGGTGTCATAAATGCTACGCATGCTCATAACCCTCTTCTCCCAGGAGACCCAAGACAAGCCGTACCTGAAATTCAAGTTGGTACCGATTTCCGTCGACCCGGCTTCACCCCGCAAGCACGATCCTGCTATTCCGGTGCTATGGAATTCGTTCGACTCGCTGCCGCGAAGCATCTGATCCTCTGGGCCTTGTTCATCCTCGGAGCCGCCATGACGGGCTGCAACCGCCAGGACCCGTCGCTTGCGCCCGTCGATGCAACGATTGTCACGGAACCCCCACCAGCACTTCGCGATCTCGGGCGAAGCGATGAGCGCCATGTTTTCTGGGGCGACCTCCATATTCACACGAGCTACTCTTTTGATGCCTACACTCTGGGCGTGCGTGCTCTCCCCGATGACGCCTACGCCTTTGCCAAGGGCGAAACCATCCAGCACGCCCTCGGCTATCCGATTCGTTCCTCTCGTCCTCTCGATTTCGCGGCCGTAACCGACCATGCCGAATTTCTCGGATCCGCGCGGCTCAACGGCACAGCCAACCCCGAGGAGAACTCGGACCTTCCGGCGGTCATGAACACGGGCAGCCCGCTTCGCATCACATGGAACTACCTGCTCACCACCATGACGAAGATGCGCAACACCGAAGTCCGCACCGAAACTTTCTCCAGCGACGATGACAGCGCCGCTCGCAGTGCGTGGGAAGACACGGTCGGAGCTGCGCGCCGGCATAACCAGCCCGGCCGCTTCACCACTTTTGTCGCCTACGAGTGGACCTCGATGCCCGACGACGAGAATCTGCACCGCAACATCATTTACCGCAATGAAGAGGTCCCCGATCTGCCCTTCAGCTCGCTGGACTCCGATAACCCGGAAGATCTATGGCGCGCTCTCGACCTGCAACGCCGAGTGGGCATGGAGATGATCTCGATTCCCCACAACGGCAACGTCAGCAACGGCCGCATGTATGATGAGGTCGGGTTTGATGGAACAAAGCTCGACCCCGCCTATGCCGCACTCCGGATGCGCAACGAGCCTCTGAGCGAAGTCTTTCAGGTCAAAGGGGCCTCCGAGACTCACCCCGCGATTTCGCCCGAAGACGAATTCGCGAACTTCGAAATCTTTGACCAACTACTCGGGGCCTCTCTGCGCCAGAGCGAACCACGAGGCAGCTACGTGCGCGATGCCCTGCGTCGCGGGCTCGAAATGTCCGCAGCGCATGGGTTCAATCCCTACCAATTCGGCTTCATCGGCAGCAGCGACTCGCACAACGCCAGTTCCTCGGTTGAAGAGGATAATTACCACGGCAAACTGCCCATGATCGACGGGACGTCGGGACTCCGCATTGGCGAGACCTTGCTCCTGCCGTCCGCACAAAACCGCGCCCTGCGCTGGGGTGCCGCTGGGCTCGCCGGTGTCTGGGCGACGGAGAATACCCGTGACGCTCTCTACGAGGCGATGCTGCGCAAGGAGACCTATGCCACCTCCGGTCCTCGCATCACCGTGCGTTTCTTCGGCAGTCGCCAATATACCCCCGAGCTGCTCGAGGATCCTGCACGCATCCGGAAAGCTTATGCCGACGGCGTCCCCATGGGCGGCATGATCGAAAACGGCTCCGGGTCGCCACGTTTTCTGGTGACGGCTCTCAAGGATCCCGAGGGGGCCAATCTGGACAGGATCCAGATCATCAAGGGGTGGGTCGACGCCACCGGAAAAAGCCGGGAGGCCATTTTCGATGTGGCCGGGTCTGGTGGACGAATGCAGGCGGGTGATGCGCCTCCCCTCGCGCCGGTTGGCAATACCGTCAACGTCGAAACCGCGACCTATGAGAATACAATCGGCACGCCGTCGCTCCAAGCCTTGTGGGTGGACCCGACCTATCGCCCCGACGAAGAGGCTTTCTACTACGCCCGCGTGATCGAAATCCCGACACCACGGTGGTCGACCTACGACGCGGCAGCCTGGAACGTGGAGGCCCCGCAGCCCTCTTCGATTCAGGAGCGGGCGATCACATCAGCGATCTGGGTTCCGGCGCTCAAAGAAGAGGGTTGAGCGGACTCGCGGCAAGCGATCCGGGATCACAACCCGGAAGCCAGAGGTCGCGATCGAATTGTCGATTTGGATGATCGAGCGCGGAGACTCGAGCACCGTCGGCAAAGTAGATCATCGTCAGAACTTCGCGCATCTTGCCACTCTGATTGCCCAGCGCCGAATGGAGTGTCCAGCCCGCATGAAAGCTCGCATCGCCAGGAGCGAAACTTCGATCACCGCCGCGAGGGAAGCCCTCGGCTTCGATCCGCTCCTCGAAAATGCGATGCGACTCGTCACCGATCGGAAATTCCCCCAGGTGCCCCCCCCGGTGGGAACCTTCCGCAAAAATCATTGGCCCCATATCCTCGGATACCGGGACTAATGGCATCCAGAGAGTGATCGTCTGGTCGGTATCCAGAGGCCAGTAGAATTGATCCTGATGCCATGGCGTAAAGCCGCCGCCCGGCTCCTTGAAAAGTGCCTGGTCATGGTAGAGTCGGACCGCCTCGACCCCGAGCAGATCTGCGGCAACCTGCGCGAAGCGATGCGCGAACACGAATGTGCGTGCGTCCTGGTGACGCTGCCATAGATTGCACATCTGCAGAAAGGCGCGGCCGTAGGTGTCTCGTTCGGCGAGAGGGCGCCTTTCAAATCGGCCACTCTCTGCGGCTTCCCGAAGTGCCGGCCGAAAAGCCCCGACCTCCTCGGGCGTCGCCAATCCACGGATGGTCGCATGGCCTCGCGCGAGAAAACTCGCACGCGTCTCCGCATCGATTCGGCAGGTATCGGTAAAATCCGTCGCCTCCAACGCCCCAACTCCCTTCCACCCTTGATTGGCCGAGCTTCAGCCTTGGGCGCGGCCCTCCGTCGACAACTGCCGAGCAGCCACGATGAGGAATACCGCGCAAACCACCTCGATCGCGATCGTAGGTGCGGCGAAGGCCGCGTCATGCAGCAGCCAGGCGAGAGTGCGAAAAATGGCTGCCCCGCCGAGGAGCAGAACGCCACCATAAAGCGATCCCGCGTGCCCGGGGCGCGTCCCGTTGAGGACCATCAAGCCGAGGGCCACAAAGAACGAAGCAAAATCGCCCACCTGTGTGCTCCGGGCCGCACCCTCAAGCAAGGGCATCGCCAGGCCCTCGGCCGCACTCTGCGGATCGATGATCCAGTTCAATCCCTGGACAAGGAACAATACACCCAGAATGGCCGCTACGATTCGATAAGCTCTCATTTGGACTTTCTCCTAGCACGGTTCCTCGGGCGTGAGCCAACAGCATAATGATGCCCCTCGTGATAAAATGCGGCGTGACTTTGGCCCCCGATACAAGTGCGGCATGCTCACGATGCGGGACCACCCACCGCCTCGAGGCCACAAGGGAGGCCCAAGAAGCCGCTTCCCGATTGCGCGACGAGCTTCGCGAAACCTTATTATTCGGCGACGAGGGGAAAATGCTCGGCGTTCTTGTCGGGACCACGGCCGAGGGCAAATCCACCACATTACGAGCCTTCTCCGGCATGCTGCACGGGGAGACTTTTGCTCCGGGTTTCGTGGGCCCGACCCGCAGTGGTGGGCTCACCCGGGAAGAAGAACTCGCCACCCTCGCGGCACTGCAGAAACTCAGCCACGAAATCGAGGCGCTGGACCCCGCGGATCTCGATGCAGAAATCGCGGCACGAACGCCTGACCTCGATCTGGAAATCGCTCGGTGGAAGCGCAAAAGAAAGGAACGTAAACTCGCTCGCCAGCAGGAACGGCGCGCGCTCGCCGGGGCGCCACAGGACGCTGCCACGATCAAGCGTTTGGCCACGCTCGATCTCGAGAGCGGTCAGATTCGCGCGGCTCTGAAAACCGCGAGGCGCGATCGACGCGAGGCGATTCGCTCACTCGAAGAACGTCGGCGCGGCCTTCTGGAGAAACGTACCGCCCTGCGCCAGGAGCGCCGCGAGCGTTCGAGGAAACTGCAGGCTGCCATGCACGCGACGCACGGCCTGGTGAACTTCCGCGGCGAATTTCTTCCTGTCCGAGATTTTTTTCCCGCGGGCGCAGTCCCCACCGGGACGGGCGAATGCTGCGCGCCCAAACTGCTGCAGGAAGCTGCTCTCCGCGGAATTCGTCCAACGGGCCTGACCGAATTCTGGTGGGGCCCCAGCCCTGACGCCACCCCACGCATCGCGGGCGACTCCTATCCTCCGTGTGCGGAAAAATGTGCTCCGATTCTCGGTCATATGCTTTGCGGGCAAGAAAAACCGCGGCCTGCGATTCAGGTCCTTCATGAAGACGAGGACATTCTCGTGGTGGACAAACCCGCTGGACTGCGCTCGACACCCGGACGCACGCTGGAGGGCATTGATTGTATCGAGACGCGGATGCAACTGCTGCGGCCGGAAAGAAATTTCCTGCGCGCCGCTCATCGCCTCGACGCTGCCACATCTGGGGTTCTCGTGCTCGCCCTGCACGCAGGAGCCCTGCGCCGGCTGCAAGCGGACTTCGCTGCCCGAAGCATCCAGAAAAAGTATACGGCGATGGTCAGCAATATACCCGCCGGCAACGAGGGGTGGATTGAGTTGCCCCTTGACGGCGACCCTTTCGACCGGCCACGACAGATCGTCGACCTCGTCAACGGCAGCCCTGCCCGGACGCATTGGGAATTGGTGGGCCGCAGCGGCGCTTGGACGGAACTGACCCTGCAGCCCGAAACCGGAAAGACCCATCAACTTCGGGTCCACCTTGGCGACCCTCAAGGCCTCGCATGCCCGATCGTAGGCGATACTCTTTATGGCGGGACGCCGCATCACCGCATGCTGCTGCACGCGCGCGAACTCGCGCTGACACATCCCGGGACCGGAGCAGCGATGGTGTTCTCGAGCCCGGTTCCCTTCCGCGCTTAATCTCTCAGCCGCCGACTGCAGCGATGGCTTTTGCGACCTGATCCAGATTTGCGGAGGAAAGACCGGCCACGTTGATACGGCCGCTGCCCACCAGATAAACGGCGTGATCGGAACGCAAGGTCTCGACCTGCTCGCGGCTCACCCCCAGCAACGAGAACATCCCTTTCTGCTCGCGGAGAAAATCAAAATCCGTCCTGGCGCCCGCAGCCCGGAGGGCATCCGCGAGGCCTGAACGCATCGCCTGAATGCGCTCGCGCATCACCGAAAGCTCGGCACGCCATTGGCTCGCGCGCTCGGGATCCCGCAAAATCATCGAGACCAATTGGCCACCGTGCGCCGGCGGGTTGGAGTAGCTGGTCCGAATCGTGATCTTGAGCTGACTCAGTGCGGCCCGCGCATGGTCGGGCGTCGCCGCCACAAGCGTCATCGCGCCGATCCGCTCCCGATAGAGGCCGAAAATCTTCGAGAAGGAACTGCACACCATAAATTCGGGCACCTGCGCGGCGATCGCCCGCAGCCCCTGCACATCTTCTTCCAAACCCAGACCAAACCCCTGATAGGCAAGATCCACGAGCGGGAGCCAACCTTTTTCAACCGCAATCGCGGCAATTTCCCGCCAGATCGCCGCGTCGGGGTCGACACCCGTCGGGTTATGGCAACAGCCATGCAAAACGACGATATCCCCGGCTGGCACAGCACGCAGCGCCTCGAGCATCCCGTCGACATCCAGACATCCGGTGGCCGGATCCAAATATGGGTACTTCGCGATCGACAGGCCTGCAGCCTGAAAAATTGCCGGGTGATTGGGCCAGGTCGGATCCGACAGCCAGATTTTTGCTTCAGGGTGATGCTTTTTCAGGAAATCGCCGGAGATTCGCAATCCACCGGTTCCCCCGGGGGTTTGCGCCGTGATGGCACGGCCACCGTCCACCAGTGAACTTTCCGAGCCGAAGAGCAAGCCCCGCACCGCAGCCCCGAGCTCGGGAGGTCCCGAAATCGGCAAGTAGGACTTGGTTTTTTCCTGCGCCAACAAATCGACGCCGGCCTGTCGAACACTAGATAATACGGGCGTTTTTCCGGACTCATCCTGATAAACACCGACGGTCAGATTGACCTTGTCCTCGCGTGGGTCGGAGGCGTAGGCCTCCATCAATCCGAGAATCGGATCCGCGGGTGCATCCTGGAGTTGTTCAAACATCTTTTAATCCCTGGCCTTCTCAACAAGTTCCTGGCCCTACTCTACTTTTTCACCACCCACATGCCAGTCAAAGCCCAACGCCCTGTCGCTACAGTTGTGGAGACCACTTTCCAATCGGACCAACTTTACGAATTATCGCTTCGGCTTTACTTCCGTGCAGCTTTTTCTGATAATCTCTCCTGACTGTTCGTGCTACTCGCGGGTGCTTCTGCTCGCGCCGAACAAACAGGAGGAAGAATCAATGCGAAGGGGAATCCTGCGAGCGATGCTCGCGACCGGAATAATTTTCGGACTCTGCCTGCCAGCGTCTGCGGATGAAATTGCTGCCGAAGAGGTAATCGTCGGGACGCAGGTCGAACCGGCACCGGCCGTCGCTGCTGTGCAACCGGAGAAGGACCGCAGCGGTCCCTTCCTGGGACTCGGCATCTCCTATTTCATCGAGGAGTTTCCGAAGATCGGGCAGGACAACCTGGGTCGCGACTACAGGACCGACTTCGATGATAGCTGGGGCTTTAACCTGCGCGGTGGATATCGCTTCAACGACTACCTCGCCGCGGAAGGCGTCATGGAATACGCTGACGGTTATAGCTCTAAGGTTTCTCTCCCACCTGCCGGACTCGGTGTGGATTCCGAGACGATCGACGATTCACGATGGTCGATCGACTTCGCACTCAATGCAAAAGCCATTCTCCCTCTCGGGCGCTTCGAACCTTATGTTTCGGGCGGTATCGGCTTTCTCTACATGAATGAGTTGAAAATCGAAGAACTCGAAATCCCGGGCGAGGGGCGTTCGAAGCTCT
This sequence comes from Candidatus Binatia bacterium, assembly GCA_029248525.1. Classification (NCBI taxonomy): domain Bacteria; phylum Candidatus Binatota; class Binatia (SeqCode); species Binatia bacterium. Next base: position 741,991 of record JAQWJE010000049.1, on the reverse strand, counting down.
CTCAGAGCGATGATCCCGTCGTGTTCATGGGACGCGTTGCCGCCGGTGTGGACTTCGCCATCAACGATACCTTCGGACTCTTTGCCGAAGCAGCCTATTTGATGCCGACTTCAAGCCAATCGGACTTCAACGCGATTGCCGTGAACTTTGGCGGCCGACTGACCTTCTGAATCTTCCGTAGTTTTGTGAAGAACGCCATGGCCTTGCGGCCATGGCGTTTTTTTTTCAGAAGCGCCGGACGAGTCGAGGTTTTGCCGCCGCCGCGACCGGCGTGTTTTCTCCTTCGCCCGGATTGGATGGCGAATTTTGTTCCGAATCGAAATCCTCCCAGCGCGCATTGGATGTGGCGTGAATCCCGCGGACTTGAAGCGCCAGGTCGTCGGGGTTGGTGGCCTGCGCGATTGCTTCCTCGTAAGTGATCAGATCCTCTCGATAGAGGCTCATCAGAGACTGATCGAAGGTCTGCGTGCCATAAGTGGCGTGACCTTTGGCCATCGCGTCGGTGAGTTCTCGAGGGCTCCGGGAGGGATCCTTGATAATATCCCGGACCAGAGCCGTGTTGAGAAGGATCTCGACCGCAGGAACCATGCCCTTGCCATCGGCTCTAGGCACCAGCCGCTGACTCACGATGCCCTTGAGCACCGAGGATAAAACCACACGGATTTGATCACGCTGATGGTCCGGAAAAGCCTGAATGATCCGGGTCACGGTCTCGGGTGCATCCAGAGTGTGCAGTGTGCTCATCACCAGATGGCCCGTTTCGGCGGCCATCACCGCCGTCTCGATGGTATCGAGATCGCGCATCTCTCCAATCAGAATGACATCGGGATCCTGTCGCAAGGCGCCCTTGAGACCCGAGGTGAAACTCGTGACATCCACGCCCACCTCTCTTTGGCTCACCATCGACTGGCGATCCTTGTGCAAATATTCGATCGGATCCTCGACAGTCATGATATGGCGCTGCTCGGAACCATTCATCTGGTCGATCATCGACGCCAGCGAAGTTGATTTGCCGGAGCCAGTCGTCCCTGTCACCAGAATCAGTCCGCGCGCCTCCGTGGCGAGACTCTGGACCGCCTCGGGCATTCGGAGATCCTGCAACGTGCGGATCTGATTCGGGATCGCGCGAAGGGCAATCCTCAGCTCACCGCGCTGATAATAGATATTGACCCGAAAGCGACCCAGATCTTCGTTCCCGTACCCCAAATCGATCTGTCGATCGGCAATCAACCGCTCCCGTTGCGTGGCATCAACCAGATGTTCGACAAAGCGATCCAGATCCTCAGATCGCAAGGGTGGGAATTTATCCTCGACCGTCAACGAACCGTAACGGCGAAAGATCGGCGATGAACCGATTTTCAAATGAACGTCCGACGCATCCCGCACAAACGCCCATCGTAGAATTTCATCCACCTGCCGCATGGCTCCGCTCCCCCTACTCATTGCCTTCGGCAGTTCCGGGCGGACCCTTAAATCGACAAAAAAAGGGCGGCGCATGGAGCGCCGCCCAGATTTCCCGTCCTCGGAGATTTCAGAAAAGCTGAGGGAGAGTCTATTTACGACGCCCGCCCGAGGCTTTGACTGGTTTGGGATCCGGCTGGACATCGGAGCCTTCGGCACCGGCGGCTGCCGACATCGCGGCACTTCCGGGGGCTGGAATGCCTTTCTGTTCTCGAATCACGGCCTCGATCTTGGCGGCGATTTCATGATTTTCCCGAAGGAATTCTTTTGCATTCTCGCGACCTTGGCCGATTCGATCCCCATCGTAGGAGTACCAGGAACCGGACTTCTCGACGACACCGGCTTCCACGCCGAGATCCAGGATCTCCCCTTGGCGAGAGATCCCTTTTCCGTAGAGGATATCGAACTCGGCTTCCCGGAAAGGCGGGGCGACCTTGTTTTTGACGATTTTCACCTTGGTACGGCTGCCGACGACCTCATCGCCCTGCTTGATCGCGCCAATCCGGCGAATATCCATCCGGACCGATGAATAGAACTTCAGGGCATTGCCGCCCGTTGTGGTCTCGGGGTTTCCGAACATCACACCAATTTTCATTCGGATCTGGTTGATGAAGATGACGATCGTATTGGAGCGGGAGATCGTGCCGGTAAGTTTCCGCAAGGCCTGGGACATCAGACGCGCCTGCAGGCCCATCTGGGGGTCGCCCATATCACCTTCCAGTTCGGCACGGGGCACCAGAGCGGCCACCGAATCCACGACCAGCACGTCGAGCGCACCAGAGCGCACCAGAGTTTCGGCAATCTCCAACGCCTGTTCACCATTATCGGGCTGAGCGATCAGCAGCTCCTCGAGCTGAACTCCCAATTTATCCGCATAGACGGTGTCCAGCGCGTGCTCGGCATCCACGAACGCACACGTCCCGCCCAGCTTTTGCGCCTCGGCGACAATCTGCAGCGAGAGCGTGGTCTTGCCCGAAGACTCAGGCCCGTAGATCTCGATGACTCGCCCCCGCGGGACGCCACCGACACCCAGAGCGATATCGAGAGAAAGAGAACCCGTGGAAACGGCGGAAATATCCGGCGCTACCGCATCCGAACCGAGCTTCATGATGGAACCCTTGCCAAATTGTTTTTCAATCTGGCCAATCGCCAGTTCCATTGCCCGTTCTCGGTTCTCGTCCATCTTTTTCTCCTTCTGTCTCCGCGCGACTGGTGGTCCCCTCTGGGTGTCCGATCGCGGGTTTTGTCAATTGCAGCGTTATGTTTTCGGATGATGACTACGCCGGAAAAGTCCGACTGTCATTGTCCGCGGACCAACTTGGCGAAGACTCGATCGATCTTCGCCTTTTCTTCGTATCACCTTCGGAAGCCCGATTCCACCACATCGAGGTTTTTTGCCCAACGGCGGATCCAGTCCAGGGCAATCTGCGATGTCAGCAACTTGATCCAGTCGCGGGAACCCCAGAGCTGGTGTCGACGAGACACGACTCCCTCAGCACTCGCCATGGCGAAACATACCGTTCCCACGGGGCGCTCTTCGGTCCCACCCCCGGGACCGGCGATCCCGGAGGTCGCGATGGCGATATCCGATCCCGCGCGCTCACGAGCCCCCTCGGCCATCGCACGAACGGTCTCCTCGCTAACGGCCCCAAACTGCTCGAGCGTTGCCGCCGGAACGCCCAGAACCTCCTGTTTGGCCTGATTGGAATAGGTCACGAAATCGGCCAGAAAGTAGGACGAACTCCCGGGCACATCGGTCAAGCGGCTCCCGATCAAACCACCGGAACAGGACTCGGCGAGCGCCACGGTCGCACCGCGTTCCCGGAGCGCCTGACCGGCGGCTTCCTCCATCAGAGTTTCGCCCTCGGCGTAGATCACGCCGCCGAGGCGTTCATGCAACTTCGCCGAAAGCGCCTCGAGACGAGCCTCCGCGCCCTCGCCCCGAATCAGCAAGGTAATCCCGATCTTCGGGAAGCTGGCCCGAAAGCTCACCCGAGCCGCATCCTCCGGGATCACCTCGGCCACGGCTTCATCCAGAGCCGATTCGCTCATGCCGAAAGTCTGAAAGGTCCGGGCCATCGGAGGAGCGGCATCTCCCTGCTGCGCCGTAACCCAGGGAACTACCGTTTCATCAAACATCGGCTTCATTTCCCGCGGAACACCGGGCAAAACCACGAGATGACGCTGCACGGTTTTCTCGCCAACGGTCCTCTCGGTTGACACCCGGTAGCCGGGCGCCGTCCCCAGCGGATTGGGGACGATCACCGCGCTCTTGGGAAAGTAGGCCTGTTTCAGGTTATTTTCCGGCATCGGCCGGCGCATTCCCTCAAACATGCGACGCATCCGGTCGGCTGTCGGTTCATCGAAGCGGAGATCTTCTCCGAGCAGCCCCGAGACGGTCTCGGTCGTCAGATCATCGGCGGTGGGGCCGATTCCTCCGGTGGAGACCACAAGGTCCCCAAGCTCCAATGCCTGCTCCCAGGCCCAAACCAGACGTTCGCGAAAATCCCCGACCGTCAGCACAGCCACCACTTCCAGTCCGAGCGTATAAAATCGGTCCGAGAGCCATTGGGCGTTGGTATCGGCGATCTTGCCGCTGGTCAGTTCATCTCCGGTCGACAACAAGACGACCCGCTTCATTTCATTCTTCAAAATCCAATCCCCCATGCGAGAATACTCGCAATCGCGCCACTTGCCACATCATCGACGACCACCCCGGCTCCGCCGGGGACGCGCCGGTCCAGCCATCGAATCGGTCCCGGCTTCCAGATATCCAGAATACGGAAGATCACGAATACGACCAAAATCGATTCCCAACCGACCGGATGCCCGAGCAGAGCCACCCACATCCCGGCAATTTCGTCGATAACAATCTGTCCGGAGTCGTGCGTTCCAAGAATTTTCTCCGCTCGACCCGCGATCGCGCAGGCCAGAAGCACAAAGGCCGCGACAATCGCGCACTCAACGGCGACAGGCCAGCCCTGACGATGAACCAAAAAGAAAAGGGGAATTCCGAGCAGAGAACCCGCGGTGCCTGGCGCCCGAGGCACCAGACCCAACCCCAACCCACGAGCCAACCACAGGACCCCCTCATCAATTCTTGCCGCCACTCGCCGCTGTCCTACCGCGCAAGCCGCGAGAGGTCCACACCCCGGTTCGCCATCGAACCGGCCCGGACAGAACGAATCGTGCATCTGGGCACGTTTGGCCATTTTGTCGACAACGCACCCTCATATCGAGAGGGCCTCTCAAAAGCTCCGGAATATCGTTTTTAGGGCATAGGGTTAGGTAGGATTCCTCACCTTTGACCAACTTCATAAAGGATTTCGAGTACAAACAGGCCTGGACCATAGGGGCTGCGGAGCTCCGGAGACTCACCTGCATTTGCAGCTGTTTCGATCCCTTGCAGGTTTGCCAGAGCATAAACGAGTAAACATGGGCTTTTTTTTGGCACCATGGTTGCTTATTGTTAGACTCGACCGGGCGATCTATCGGAACTTCAAATCTGGCTCACGCACCCGAGCACCCTTCTTCTTCCGCCCACATACGCTGTAACCAACGAACCTGCTCTTTTTTGGTCGCCCGGTCATTTTTTTTCACCGCCATGCGCAACCATCGGCCTCGAGAATCAGGAGTCTCGGCCCGCGCACCGGCGCCGGACGTCTCCCCAAGTCGCTCGATCGCCCCGGAGCGGCACCCGCCGCAGTTGTGGTGCGAGAGAGGGACCTGATACGCCGAGAAGAACGATCCGGAGGTTCTTGTGGAAGAAGCAACAAAAAAGACCGGGGCCCCACCTCCTCGGTGGATCATGAAGCTGTTTACGCGACTTCATGTTCTGGTCAGCGAACTCAGCGGCGGGCGCCTGTGGAACACTTTGGGCGGAGATGATGTTTGTTTCGTGGGCACGGTAGGGCGGAAGACCGGGCGGGCCCGGACAATTCCCCTCATGTACGTCCCCCACGAAGACCAGGTGCTGTTGGTCGCCTCTCAGGGTGGGGCCCCGAAAAACCCGGTCTGGTTCGGGAATCTGGTGGCCCACCCTGACATCACCATCCGCCACGGAAACCGCACGGGTGCGTTCCGGGCGCGTCTGGCGAAACCTGAGGAAAAAGATGCCCTCTGGCCGATCTGCGACCGGCATTATGCACCTTTCGCCGAATACCGGACCCGGACCACACGAGACATTCCGATTTTTATCTGCAGCCCCCGCGACTAGGGACTCGGCCGGGAGACAGCGCCTTGCCTTCCCGTGGCTGCACGGAGCAGCCGCTCAAGAATCCAGAAAATCTCGGATGGCTTCGATGACCCGGACCTGCTCGGCTTCGGTAAGCCCCGGGTAGATCGGCAGGGCGAGAACCTCCCGTGCGGCACGCTCGGCGACCGGAAAGTCGCCCTCACGATAGCCGAGATCGGTAAAACATTCCTGCAAATGCAAGGGGATAGGGTAGTAGACTTCGCTGCCGATCCCGCGACCCGCCAGCCATTCGCGGAGCTCATCGCGACGATCGGCCCGAACAATATATTGATGAAAGACGTGGGTCCCTTCGTGGCGCTGCAGCGGACGCACCCGATCAGAGATTCCGTGCGCCGCGAGGAGTTCGTCATAGCGATCGGCCAATATGCCTCGGGCCTCATTCCAGGCCGCCAGGCGTTGCAGGCGAATCGATAAAATCACCGCTTGGAGGGCATCGAGACGGCTGTTGAGACCGAGTTCGATGTGCTCGTAACGTTTCTCCGAACCATGGACCCGCAAGCGTCGCACACGCGCAGCGAGGGCATCGTCATTCGTCGTGACGATGCCCGCATCGCCAGCCGCCGAAAGGTTTTTGGTCGGATAAAAGCTGAAGGCGGCAAGGTCCCCGAAGGAACCGGCCCGGGCAATTCCCCGGGTGGCACCAATCGCCTGGCAAGCGTCTTCCACGATAGCGATCTGTTGCCGACGGGCCATGGCATCGAAGGCAGCGCCATCCACACATTGTCCGTAGAGGTGCACCGGGATCAGGGCGCGCGTTCGAGGCGACAGCGCAGCGGCTGCAGCCGCCGGGTCCAGCAGGCAATCGGCTTCGCCAATATCGGCAAAGACGGGCGTCGCACCGGCACGAACGATCACCGACGCCGTCGAGAAAAACGTGAATGGCGTTGTCACAACTTCATCGCCGGGGCCAACATCCAGCGCCATCAGTGCCAGAAGCAAAGCGTCGGTGCCCGAGGCGACGCCGATACCATGACGCGCTCCGACGTAGGCTGCCATCTCTTCCTCGAAGGCCTGCACGCGGGGGCCAAGCGCCCATTGTCCGCTGCGCAGGACCTCCAACACGGCGGGCTCCGCTTCCGCAGCAACCTCCGCCCAGGAAGCCCCAATATCCAACAACCGAATCGGTTCCGCAGCACTCATAGCGTTCTTATTTTAGCACGAATCCGGCTCGGTGCAGGAAGGCTCAAGGCGAAATTCGATCCCGAAGAACCGCGGGGATCGTGCGCAAGAGGATCTCGAGATCGAGCCGCCACGACCAATCGTCAATATAATCAAGGTCAGCCTCGAGACCCGCGATAAAAGGGTCTCCCAAACGGTTGCTCACTTGCCACAATCCGGTGATGCCCGGCAATACGGAGAAACGCTTGCGCTGCCATGCGGCAAAGCCGCGGATTTCATGCTCCAGCATGGGCCGCGGGCCGATCAAACTCATATGACCCGCAATCACATTCAGTAATTGCGGCAGTTCATCCACATCAAACCGTCGCAAATACCGGCCCGTACGGGTCACTCGGGGATCTTCACGCAATTTGAAAATGGGACCGTCCGCTTCGTTGAGGGGCTCCATCTCCGGCATCTGGCCATCCGCCCCCACCACCATGCTGCGAAATTTGAGCATGCCGAAGCGTCGCTTATTCAAACCAAGTCGCTCCTGGCGGAAAAATACCGGGCCGCGAGAGTCCAAACGAATTGCCAGAGCGATCAACGGCCAGGCCGGGGCCGTCAGAACCAATAGAAGGATCGCAGCAACGAGGTCAAAAACACGCTTCATTGCGCGGGCCATCGGTGCATCCTTTTGCGCGTGCAGCGAAAGTAACCGAATATCTCCCACCTGATCGACGACCACTCGCTCCATCCCGTGCCCGATGATTCCGCTCACCAAATGCAACACGATCCCCTCGCGAGAACAGGCCTCGATCAGAACGCTGACCTCATCGGTCGAATAGTTCGGGGCGACAAAAAACACTTCATCGACGGCGTCCTGCGAAAATGCGCTCGATAGACGTTCGTCCAGCGTGCGGCCTTCCTGAACGGTGGAGCGCAGTTCGGCAGGATCGACGCGTCCCACGATCGTCACACCAAAGGCGGCTTCTCGAATCAATTCTGCCGTCAACCGAATCCCGTCGGCTTCCTCGGCAACAAGCAAAATACGCGCAGCCCCCGCTCCGCCGGCGCGGAGACGAGCCGCCAGTACGCGCAGGCCGGCCCGCACCAACAAAACCAATCCAAGTCCAGTCAGTGCGTAGAGGGCGATAAACAAACGCGAGACGTAGCCCAGCTTGAAAACAAAAAGGACTGTGGAGCCGACCAGAAGGGCCTGACCGAACGACAGCAGGACCGGCAGCACCATTTCGCGCAAATGAAGGAACGCAAGTGGCGCATAGGCTCCTCGGCGCTCCATCGACACCAAAGCCGCCAGGCCGAAAATTGCCGCCGGTCCGATGTAGACAGAAGGGTCGTACAGGCTGGTCAAATCCGCTGGGAGGATTCTGGTCTTGATGAAATAGGCGATCGGGAAGGCCACCAAAAGCAGCAAGCCATCCGCGATTTGTGCCAGATGTCGGTATTGCGCCGCAGGCCCGGCACGCGACGGCGCGTATTGTCGGGCGGCACCTCGCGACAGCGGCGGCGACGATCGAAAGGTCTGGTTCACATCGGCCGCCTTGCGAGCTCCGGCAATCGGAGTCTGACGTCGGCGAACAGGCGCAACCATCGATGCGGATTAGCCAAGCGCTTCCCCTCCGGCAAGCCATTGATCGCGTGGTGTTTCGGCGAGATGCTCGAAAAGATTCTCGTAGGCCTCCACAATCACATCCCAGGAGTAAAGTTCGTGCACGCGTGCACGAGCCGCCCCCCCGTAGACATGCAGACTCTCCTCCTTGCGAGGCGGGGCGAGCAAATCCTGCAAACGGTGGCCCAGCGACTCCGCGTCATTCCATGCGTAATAGACACCGGCATCCCCCAGGACCTCCCGGTGCTCGGGGATATCATTCGCAGCAATGGGCAGGCCCGCCGCCATCGCTTCCAAAAGCGCCGGGTGCGTCCCGCCAACTTCCGTGGCCTGCACCCATGCAGCTGCATGGCTGCGGAGTTGATCATAGCCCGCACCAAAAACGTATCCGGGAAAATGAATACGCGGGTTGCCCGCAGCCAGTCGATGCAGTTCTGCCTTGTAGGCATCCGCATAGGGTGCGTCACCGACGACCACGAGATCCTCGGGGATGCCCGACGCCTGATAACCGCGAATCACTACGTCCGCGTTATTCTCCGGCTCGAAACGGCTGACGTAGAGAACATACCCTCTGGAGCGAAGCCCCATCGAGTCCAGCACATCGGTGCCCTGATCGGATGGTGGTTCCGCACCGTAGGCGATCCGCACCACTCGCTGTGCCCCTTGCCGGCGATAGAAAGACTCGATCACCTCGCAATCCGCGACGATCACATCTGCCATTCGCGGCACCAGCGCCTGCGCGATGCCATGAAAGGTGCGCCCGGCCAGGCCCCATTTCCGCCGTGCGCTCTCCACGCCATCGACGGCTACCGCCGTCGGGAGCCCCGCAGCCCGCAGAAGCGGCAGCGAAAGAAAATTGGCCCCATTGCAGAGCAGTGCGGCATCAAATCGACCGCGAACATGGGCTGTCGACCGGAGGGTATGCACCACGGTCTCGAAATGCTTCCGCGCCGGTGCCGGCAAAATTTCGATCCGCACCCCTCGCCAGAGAGTCCCGTTCAGTTCCTCGGGAATATGCGTCGAGCGCCCAAAGACCGTGACCTCGTGCCCCCGACACGCCAAACGAGTCGATAATTCCTCGGCAAAGGTCTCGAAACCCCCGTAATTGGCGGGGACCCCGCGTGTCCCAAGAATCGCGATGCGCATTCGTCTCCAAATTCCCTTCTGTCAACACGCAAAGCAATCGCAGACGCGAAATTCAGCCAGCCTCTCCTCTAACTCAAAATCTATCGCTTCCCGCAGGTTTCCATGCATCTGCCTCAGCAGTTCCTCATTCCTTGCAACTCGGCAAGATAAGCGCAGAAAAAAAGTGCCGGATTTGCTGGGTTTCATTGGTTCGCTGCTTGCAATGGATGCGGAGTGCGATGGACAAAAGCAATCTCACAAGGCTCCGAGTTCTCGTCGGAGCCAACGTTCTCCTCCAGTTTGCCGACGGGTTTGTCACGATCCTTGGAACCTCCCGCGGTTTTGCCGAGGGAAACCCGCTGGTGGCCGCCGCCATGACCTCGATCGGGCCCATGGGCGGCATCTTGTTCATGAAGCTGATGGCAATCAGCTTCCTTTACCTGATCTATCGTCGGGGCGATCACCCGCTGGTGATTCCCAGTCTTGGTTCCATCGCCCTGGCTTATATTTTTCTTGCTGTTCTACCGTGGACGCTACTTCTGGCCGGATCACCCCCCGGCTAAACCCCTCCTCCCTCTCTGGCGCCACCAAAAACAGCGAGAATCGATCCCTCGCGCGCGACCCCCGCACCCCCTCTAAGCGGTCTCGCGCGCGGGGGCCGATCGATAGGGAATCGGGGAAAAACCCCGGTAATCTTTGCCAAGCTTGTCGCTATACCTTGACGGGAAGCGCTCCCTGACACATTCTCGCGAGATAGATGGTGCAAAGAATCGGAATAGGTCTTCGCGGGTTTCGAGCGAGCTTCCTCTTTGGAGTCACTCTCGTGGTCATGCCGTTGGTGATGAGCTGCGGGGCGCGCGGGCATACCTTCGGCTTCCAGCGAGACGCCTTGCGATCCCAGCGAATCGCCGAAGCTTATGCCCCCTACCGACAGCCCGGTGCTTCAGTCGTTTCCGGCAATATATCTCTGGTCAACGACATGGGGGAGAAGGTCGTCGCACGCAACCTCAGCGTGCGGCTGATGCCGGCCACCACATTCTCTCGGATGGAATTTGCTGCGGCGACTGCCGAGGGGCGCATGCCGCTGACCGACCTCGATGAAAAGGGTGTCGTGATCTGGACGGGCCGCACCGATATCGATGGAAATTTCCAATTCGAAGGGCTTCCTGCCGGAGAGTATTTTGTTCTCTGCCACGTCAGCTGGATTGGCGAGATCGAGGGGAAACCGACCGAGAAAACCGGGCTGGTGGGCGGAGAAATTGCTCTCGGGTACGCCGAGCATCGTCGCCTCGTACTCTCCCCGGACTATTCCGAACACGCCCCTCAACTCTGACCAGCGGACCCCTCGCGGACCCGCCCCGCCAGGCTAGGGTTGCGGGACGATCTGCAGAGGAGCTTCTTCTTCCCCGGCAGAGCTCTCTTCGCTGGCTGCAGCGCCAGCCGCTTCCTTGAGCGCATCGAAGGCTTCCACGATGAACTCCTTGAAGACTTCGAGGTCCGGCACCAGCTCGTAGTCCGCATTGAATCCCCAGCAGAGATTGCCGTTATAGCTCATCAAGGCGATGCCCAGCCCAAGATTGTCGACCAGCGGGACCAGCGGGTAGGCTTCGAGCATCCGCGCGCCGGTCATATAAAGAGGGAACTGCGGGCCCGGAACATTCGTGACGATAATATTGCACGGCAAAACCCGCGAGATATTCCGCGCACCGAGAGCCAGCAAGGTAGAAGACCCCCACTCGGCCGCATCCGAAAGGACCGTCGCACCGACTGCCTGCTTGCTGCGCTTGAGTTCATTGGTCTTGCGCTTGATCTGACGGATCTGCTCGCGAGGGTCCTCCTCGGCGATCGGGAGATCGATCAACCAGGCCGACACCTGATTTCCGAGAGCTTCCTGGTCTTCCCGGCGTCGGACGCTGACGGGTGCCATCACGCGAAAATCGATCGCGCTCGGACTTACCTGCCGATGCTCCATAAAGCGCTGAACAGCACCTGTCACGATCGTCAGTACAAGATCATTGGCGCTGCCTCCCAGCGTCCGGCGAATATCGCGCAACTCCTTGAAGTCCATCGTCAACCAATCGAATCGCCGGTGCGGGCTCACGGGTGCGTTCAGCGGCGTCGGGGAGGCTCGGTGCATGCTTGAACCGACGAAATCAGCAGCAGCCCGAAAATGGGAGAGCACTTCTCGACGACGGTCTTCGGCTTCGCGAAAAAAAGCTCCCACATCCCGCACCAGATCGATCGGGAGGGAAAGCCGGCGTGCCCCCTCGTCCCGCCAGAGCTGGAACGGGGACGGCGCCCGACGGGGAAAGAACCGAGCCGGTTTGGGCTCGGGGACTTCCGGCGTGATGCTGAGAAGAATTTTGAGCAACTCGGCGCCCGACACGCCATCGATCATGCAGTGATGAACCTTGGAAATCAGCGCAAACCGATCGCCCTCCAATCCTTCGACGATCCAGGTCTCCCAGAGCGGCCGGGACAGGTCGAGTGGTTGCTCCATGATCCGTGCGGAAAGGAGTCGCAGCTGCTCCTCGGTCCCCGGTTTTGGCAGTGCCGTATGTCGGACATGATAATCGAGACGAAATCGATCATCGTCGACCCAGACCGGGCGCATCGACATCGGAACCCATTGGAGTTTCTGCCGGTAGCGCGGAATCCGATGAATTTCGGCAGCGACGTGGTTCCGAATCAGATCCGCATCAATCCCACCATCAGGCCGACGCAGAGCTTCCGACTCGAACAAAAGGGTAGAGGCCACATGCAAGGGGGCATGCGGCTTTTCCAACATCAAAAAAGATGAATCCAACGCGGTCAGGCGTTCGTACCAATATCGGGCCATGGGGTCTGTTTATAGGAGGCGCCCGGTTGTCGCTAGAGTTTCCTCGCCCGCCGTGAAAAGAGAACAAGAAACATGGGAGGTGTGATTTGCAGTTGATCAAATTTCTTGGATGGCTCGGATTCCTTTCGCTTTCCTTGCTGCAACCCAACCCGGCTGCCGGAGCCCCGGATGCAGCGGCCGGAAAGACCAAATTCCAAAAATCAATCTGCGTCCAATGCCATGGACTCGAGGCTCAGGGGATGGCCGGGATGGGAATGGACCTCCGATCGGCTCCGCTGATCAGGGCCGGCAAGGCCGAGGCGATCGATAAATTTATCGAAAACGGGCATCGCGGCACGAACCAATACCCCGGCGGGATGCCACCCAATGGCGGCATCAGCCTCAGCGCCAGTGACCGCGCCAACATCACGGCCTGGCTGCTCACCCTCGCGAAACCCCCGAAGCATCCCTAGACTCTTCGGATGGCCACCTTCCCAAAAAAGGGACTCTTCATTCTCAACAGCGACGAACTTGCGGATGGTGAATCCAAAACGTTCGCCTTGGTGGACGGCGAGGAGCGACTCCCGTGCTTCGTCGTCCGGTGGCGAGGCGATTTGCAAGCCTTCGTCAATCGGTGTCGCCATATCCCCATGACCATGGACTGGGTGGAGAACCAATTCCTCACAGAGGACGGCGAGTTCATTCTCTGTCCGACGCACGGGGCCCTCTTCCAGCCCGACACCGGTGCCTGTGTCGGCGGACCGGCTTATGGGAAAGCCCTGTTTCGAGTGCCCCTGATCAACCACGCCGGAAAGGTTTTTGCCCAATGGCCCTCCCTCGACGAAGAGGCCTGAACTACTCGGGCTCGTCCCCGAAATGTGCGCGCAGGATTCGCTGCTTTAAGTAATCAAGTGTGCCGAGATCCTCGACGATATCGCCGCCGGTGTCGTAGAAGAAGATCTCTCCGTTTTTGTTCCGGCCTACAGCCACCAACCATTCCAGATCATCTCGGTCCTCGAGAAGATAATTGATTGTCTGGGAAACGCCCCGCCCCGGGAGAATCGTGATTTTCGGCTTGGCCGAATCTTTATCTTTTTTTGCCATGCGCAAGTCTCCGGCCTCGATTGCACGATAGTGATGCACCCATTGCCAAGTCAACCGACCTCGGCAGCGCTAACTGTCAGGGAATCCTTATGATACATCTACCCGGGTGGACCCGGTCGTGCATGCATCGCGGAAGAAAGCTGGTTTGCGCCGGGCTCGCCGGGAGGACATTCATGCCCTGATTCAGCTCACTTCCGGGCCGATCGCGGGACGCGTACGCGCCCTGAGGCGACTGCTCAAGACCTTGGTCGCTGATGTGTATATTCATAATGCCGACGGCGAGATCAATGGATGCGTCGCCATTCTCTATCGTCGCAGCCTGCAACACGGTGGGCTCACAGCCACGATTGACAGCTTGAATACAACGGAAACGGGAAGTCTGGCCGATGAGGTGCGTGCGAAGCTCCTCGCTCTGGCGCTCGACCGCGCCCGTCGACGCGGCTGTGTTGCCATCGACTGCGCCACCGACGACCCGGCACTCTCCAGCGCGATTGCCGCAACAGGATTCCAACCGGGGGGAACCCATTGGGTGACCTCGCTGCGAAAGGACGAAACCGAATGACCAAATTTCTGATCGGACTGCTTCTGGGCCTGATTCTCGGAATCGGGGGAGCCTCTGCCTTTTTGATCACCGCCGGCGGCGGAGACTATTTTGTCGGGGCCAGCCCTCGGGTACGAGAGCTCGAAGCCTCCTTGCGTGAAGCCGATCAGGAACGTCAATGGCTAAGGGGACGGCTTGGCGAAGCCACCCAGATGGGTAGCCGGCTGGAGTCGCGCTTCCTCAGCCTCTCCGCCCGCTTCGAAGCTTTAAGCGGCGTGCCGGCACCGAAGATCGTCCCCACCGGGACGACACCACCGCCGCCTGAGAAAACTCTTCCAACCTTGCCCACGCCACCGAGCGCGAGCCCCGGTCCCGCACCGAGCGCTGTTCCGACAGCAAGTCCCGCGGCCGGTACAGCTCTCAATTAAGGGCCTTTTCCCCCGAACGAAAAAGCCGGCCGGGGGAATCCCCGGCCGGCTTCTCCTGAAGTTTCGGAAGTTCGCACGGACGAACCTCTCAACGGCCTCAATCGGCGTCGCAACGTGTCACGGTGCGGCCTTCCGGATAACGAGTGCGACAATTCATATTGGCCACCAAGGTTTCGCCGCCAATCTGAAGCCCGACGGTCAACTCATCATCCATCAGGTACTGCAGATCCCGCGAATTCAGACGCACACTCAAAATACTTGAGGACTTGCGCCATTGGCGAACCGACACACGGGTCTTCGAGCGACGATAATGCGCCCTTGTGCCCCGGCTGTTCGTGGCCATCGCACCAGGATCCAAAGCCAATTCATAGACCTCTGAATTTCCCTCGATCTGGACAGAAACCGCACCTAACTTGCGAGCATCCGCCAGCAGAGGAAGCTGCGCGCGAAGAGTCAATGTCGTGACGCCATTCTTGCGACGCGAGATCCGGACGGATCCGGTGAAATCACCGCAGGTGCCATCCTCATTCATGCCGCTTTGTTCCGGACAGACATCACAGAGGTCACCCTTGCCGTCATCATCGGTATCGACCTGCTCGGGGTTCGCAACCGTGGGGCAATTATCGTTCGCATCGTCCCATCCATCGCCATCGGTATCGGGGTCTTCTTCGGGATCTTCCGGATCTTCCGGATCTTCCGGGTCTTCCGGGTCTTCCGGGTCTTCGGGATCTTGCGGGTCTTGCGATCCCGAATCGTCATAGAGCCAGGCCAGCGCCCCGAGGTCGTAATCCTCGAGAGACGCCCCGCGGCCATCAAAATGAGCGGCCCAGTACATTGTGGCATCACGAATGAATGAGTCGCCTTCTGCACCAAGGCTGCTCTCCCAGGAGTGGCCGAACCCGATGGTATGCCCGAGTTCATGGGTCAGAACTTCGGCCACGTTGCTTTCGTTCCAAAAGGAGCAATTACCCCAGCCGTCGGCGAGGACAATCGAACCCGAAACTACCTCATGATAGCGCGAGTCCTGATAGGGCTTTGCCTTCATGCAAAAACCGCCGATCGCCAGCGTACCCCCACCGCAGTTCCGCGGGTTGGCGATCTGGTTTTTCGGATCATTGAACGAAACGTTGATGAAACCGTCGTTGCAGCTCCAGCCGTCTCCCTTGCGCTCGCCGGCGTATACCAGATCCAGAGAAGATCCGTCGCGGTTATCCCAGGCACTAGCCGCGGCCTGCACCATTTTATTGGAGACTGCCTTGCCCAGCCGGGCATCGCCCGTGAGCGCACCCCACACCTGAACCGGACCGCCAAACCAGCGGGAGCCGGGGTCGGCAAGAAGGTTGAACTGGCGATTCTCCTGCACCTGCCCGAACGCGGCCGGTGCATCCGTGCTCATCGCAGCGATCGAACGACCCCCCAGTCGTCGATGGCCCTTCTGAACGCCCGCACGATCCATTTCACCTCGGAATTTGCGAATCCGGACTTTCTCGCGACGCCCCCCCGAGCGTGAACGTGAAAAGCTGATCTCGCCATCATCAGCGATGGTGGCACTCGATTTTCCCAAACCCATATGAAGGGTTCGCACCTGGCCGTCTTCGGTCTGCGCCAAATGGGTCAGCACGATCTCGTCGACGCGATATTCGGCAGCACCGAAGACCCACTGCTGGTCTTCGCCAACCTGTCCGCCCACTTCGCGAACCAGAATTCGCTCGCCCGCAACCGCACCCTTGTAACCTTCGATGACCAGCAACTCGATTTCCGTATCGATCGAAGATCCATCGAAAGAAGCGACACTCCGAATCGAGTCGACTCGCGCCAGAACGATGGCATCGGCCTCGATCAAAAGCTCCTCAGGCTCGGGAACGATCCACGTCGTCGCCTCCGCCGGCCTCACGCCACCCACCACTAATGCCACAAAGGCCAGAACTATCCGTAAGAAATACATCCTCAATTTTCCCTCCCTGGGCAGAAGGTCATTGCAAAGCGGATGCCATATCGTAAAATATTGATTTAACTTGGTTTTATATAAAATCGGGCGGTAAATTCGCTATTTCTACAACGGGACAATAACGCACATCGTCAAAATATTGCCGATACGTCTCGGCGAGCGTAAGGCCCCACCCCCAACCCCGTGTTTGGCATTTGCCACCACACTGGCGTATCCCGCCATCATGGCGATCGAACTGGCCTGCCTCGGTACGGCAGATGCACTGGGCTCCGGGGGACGGCATTGTGCCGGCTACCGCGTCCGAACCAAAGAAACCCAGATCCTGCTCGAAGCTGGCCCCAGCATTCTGACGCAACTCAAATCTCGACAGCAGGAAATGGCCGCCCTCGACGGTGTCGCTCTCAGCCACCTGCACGGAGACCATTTCGCAGGCCTCCCCTTTCTGCTGCTTGAGTACGAACATCAAACTAAACGAGATCGTCCCTTTGTCGTCATCGGGCCGCCGGGTACCGAGAGTCGCGTGCGGCGGCTTCTCGATACCCTCTACTGGGAGAGTCGGGGCCGCACTTTCTCCTTCCCGCTGCAATTCATCGAAATGGTGGATGGAAGCCAAACCGAGATTGGCGGGTTTCACCTCTCGGGTTTCGAGGTCCCGCACCAGGAAACGGAGATCTCTCTGGGCTACCGTCTCCGTGCCGACGGCCAGCAGCTGGTCTTCTCGGGGGACACCCCCTGGACCGATCGTCTGCTGCGGGAAAGCGAAAACGCAGACCTTTTCCTGTGCGAGTGCACAGACCTCCACGAATCCAGCGGACGACATATTCGCTACGCCGATATCGAGAACAATCGTAAATCTTTTTCGTGCGGCGAAATCCTGCTCACCCACCTCGGCCCCGAAGTGCAGGCCCGAGTGGATGAAATCCCCGAACCGACAGCGCACGACTCCCTGGTCGTGCGGCTCGGGGACCCGATGTTGCGCTAAAGAAGGTGGCCGCGCCCCCTTGCCAGAAACGCATCTCTGAGGTCGCGATAGGCTGCGTCGTCAAACACCCGATAGAAAGATTCTCCGCGGACTTTATGGAAGATCGGATCAGCCACCCTCTGCGGTGAAAAGCCCTGCGTCCGCAGTTCTCGTTTGAGAATTTTATGAGTCGCCGTTTGTGGAATCCGAGTCGCAATGCGCACGAAGGTTGGCCACCATTTGGGCGAACAATCCTCCTCAGACTCGAGAAAATCGGCAAATACCTGACCGTCGAAGGTCGCCTCTTCTGCCAGCACTACCGTTGCCATGACCCGATCACCTGCGTCCCGATCGGGCACGGCATAAACGGCGCAAAGGTAGATATCCGGATGCCGCTGCAGGATATCTTCAATCGGGCGAGCGAGAAAATTCTCGCCGTCCACGCGAATCCAGGAGATATCGCGACCGGTAAAATATAGAAATCCGTCAGCGTCCTGAAACCCGAAGTCCCCGGACCAATACATGCCGCCGCGGGTCCTCTCCGCGGTGGCCTCGGGGTTTCGATAATATCCTTCGAATTTCCCGAACCCGGCGGTATTCACAATTTCGCCAATCGCCTCGTCGGGGTTCTGCACCCGGCCATGCGAATCGAGAATTCCCGGGGGCCTGCGGGCACCCTCGGGCGAGAGAATATGGACCTCCGGTGGCGGTCGGCCCACGCTGTTGGCGGGGTCTGTCGGCGCGCGCGCAAACCCGAATCCACCTTCGGTCGCCCCGAAGCCATCGATAATCCGACAGCCGAATCGTTCGCTGAACTCGTCAAGAATGCGGGACGATCCCTCGTTTCCATACGCAATCCGCAAGGGATTCTCCCGATCGTCGGAGGACCTGCGCGTCGTCAGGATAAAGCTGAGTGGTTTGCCGGTATAGTTAAAATAGGTGACTCCGTAGCGGCGGATATCGCTCAGCCATCGGGAACGACTGAACCGACGAATCAACCCGAGAGAGGCCCCCTGCAACAACGCGGGCATGAATCCACATTGCTGAGAATTGGCGTGAAAGAGTGGCATCGCCAGATAGCCGCATCCCTCCCGATCGACCTCCATCAAGGCCCCGATCTTCTCTCCCGTGGAAAGCATCCGGCTCTGGCTGATCTGCACACCCTTGGGCGCGCCAGTCGTGCCGCTCGTGAAAACCAGAATATAGGGGGCGTCGGGATCGACCGAAGGTCCGCTCAGATCCACGCCGGTCACCGACGTGAGTGCCTCGCTGAAGTCCTCTCCGAACTCCGCCCCCGGCGAGACATCCCCCAATGCATGCGCACGGGTGATCCAGGTGCGCTCCCGAGACAGATCCAGTTCGCTCCAGATCGGCCGCAGAAGATCATGGTGCGCCGGTGCCGTTAGCAGGAATTGGCAATCCGTATGCAGAATATCGCGGAGCAGAGAAGCCCCGCGCTGGATCGGGTTGATCCCCACCGCTGTCGCGCCAGCCAGAGCGCAGGCCCCAAAAGCAATCAGATATTCCGGGACATTTTCCAGTAGAATACCCAGATGGAACGGGCGGGTGGGATCACGACGCTCCTGCAGCAGAGCAGCCAGCCGCGCCGATGCTTCAGCAAACTCGGCGTGGGAGAGAGCGAAATCATCCAGGCGGAGAAACGGCTTGTCTGCAATCTCCGGGTCGACAGCGTTGCGGCGAATACAATCGGCTACCGAGACAATTCCATCCAGCGACGGGAGGGGTGCCATGGCGCAAACGTCCCACTGACACCCCTACCAATGCAAACGAATCGACTTCAGGAGCCCTTATTCTCAAAGGCGCCGATATCACAGCGGGGCACATCGCCTCGCACGGCCTGCGGCCGGCGCACACCTCTTTGGTCAGCGATCAGGCAAGAACCCTCGGGGCCACCCGGCTTCGCGGGGCTACCGGCATCGATTGCTGCGCTGCCCGCACCCAAAGCCTGAGTGCGATTCTGGCCGTCGTTCAGAGCCAATTTGCCCAATTCCGCAGAGACCGCACTCAGGTTTCCTGTCGTATTGCCGCGGATCTGGCAGCCTGCGGGATTCTCGATCAGATTGAAACCACCCGACTGGATTTGCCCCGAACAATCCGTGGGCTTGCTCTCGGTCTCGTTGCGCGCGACCAAGGTGTTCGCGATCGCCAGCGTCGCTCCTTTTTCCGCAGCCAGCCCGCCACCCTGATTGTCGCCGACCGTCACGTTGTTCAGGGAGACCTTGCCCGGAGCGCGGGCCAAAATCCCGCCGGCGCTCGATGCCTTGTTCTCCGACACTGTCAGATTATGCCCGGACAGCTCTCCGGAGCTGCGCAGCCCGCCGCCTTCCGACCCCGCCGTATTTTCGGTAATTTCCACGTCAAGCAACTTTGCGCTGCTCTCGATATTATCCAGCCCACCGGCAGCCTGCATTGCCTGGTTCCCTCGAATCGTCGAGATGGTAACCTCGAGGGTGCCGCTGTTGGAGATTCCGCCACCGGAATCCGCGAGGGATTGGTTGCCCAAAATTTCGCCATTCATGATCTTCAAAGTGCTGGCCTCGTCATTGAAGAAGGCTCCGCCCTTGCCGTCCGAGGAGTTTTTCAGCGCGACGACCGAGTTGAGCGATGCGGTGCCACCATTGGTGTTGAACAGAGCCGCCCCACGCCCGCTCTTGGGAACAAGCGGATCACCCACCGCTCGATTCTGCAGGAAGAGCACGTTGGAGACGGTCAAGTTGCCACGATTGAGAAGCGCCGCACCATCGCCTCCCTGCACTTGAGCTTCCCGCAGAGTGAGACCCGAGATCGTCACCGTTGCCTTGTTGCCGACCTCGAAAAGTCGATGCTTTCCATCGCCGTTCACCACAGTCGTCCGCAAACCGGCTCCGGCAACGGTAGTCACACCGCCCAGCAGGAGCACCCCGCTCTGACCGAAATTCGCTCCTTCATCGGCACTCGTCAGCGTATAGGTGCCCTCCGGCAGGTTGATGGTGGAGGACCTCGAAGAAGCATTCGCTTCTTCGACAGCCGCACGCAAGGTGCAACCGCCGGCCTTGGAGGCGCAAATGCCATCGCCGAGAGTCGCATCGGGAGAATCTACCTGGGAGTCGACGTTGAACGTCGCGGCACCAGCGGCAGAAGTCATCATCAGAACAATAACCATCACGAATCCGGGTAAAAGACGCATTTTTTCTCCTCCAAGGTCCAAGAGCATAGTGCATCCGTATCCAACGGCCGCTCACGCGTAAAGGGAGCCCCTTGCCCTTGACCGTCAAGATTCCAACACCGACAAACAAATATGGTCGAATATCTGCCCTCCAGCGAGGTCACGGCTGCCACGCCTCGCCCGCAAAACCACCCGATGCGTCAGATCACCCGTGACGTCGCCTTTGATGCCCCCACCTGGACGCCCGAAAGGCGTCGGAAAGTCGAAAAACTATTCGATGAACTGGCCCCCGAGTGGCACCTGAAACACGCAGATGATCGCCTCTTGCCGCTCCGCGACGCGCTGGAGCGCGGCGATATCCATCCCGGAAACTGTCTGGAACTGGGCTGCGGCACCGGGCCCGCGACCCCGATTCTGGAAGAATCCTTCACGCGGGTCGTCGCGGTCGACCTCTCCTTCGAGATGCTGCGACGCCTGAACACCCCGAGTGCTGCGCGGGTACGCGCTGATGCTTGCTGCCTGCCCTTCCCGCCGGATTCGGTCGACTCGATCGTCCTGCTCAATATGTTGCTCTTTCCCGCCGAGGTCGCGCGCGTCCTCAAGCCGGAGGGCACGGTGGTCTGGGTCAACTCGCGCGCCGAGAACACCCCCATCCACCTCAGCCCCGAAGATTTCGTGGCCGCGCTGCCCGGAGACTGGACCGCGAGGGCTTCGCGCTCCGGTGAGGGACTATGGGCGGTTGCCCGTCGCGGCCGGAGCACCAGCTGACAGATCGATTACTCCGGCAGCGGCCACGGCCGATTGGCCGCGTATCCAGTCGCGAAAGCCTCGACACGCCCTGCATCATCGAGCAAAACGAATGTCGGCGTGCCACTGATGCCGAAAGCGAGCGTTGCCTGGCGCAGGGGGTCTCTGGCGATAATCGCGGGGTAGCCTCCGTCAACCTCGGTAAAAAAGGAATCGAGACGTTCGGCAGACTCATCCGTAATCGCCACAATGGGGATCCCGGTGCGCTCCGACCAGGCCATCAACTCCGGCAACGCCGCCTTGCAGGGGGCACACCAGGTGGCCCAGAAAAACAGGAGGTGCTTGCCCGCGCCGGACCAGACTTCCGGCAAATCGCCCCGGTAGGGCTCCAGCGAAAACGACGGAGCCGCCCCCCCGACGACAGGCGGTTGCGGGAGGGAGGGAAAGGCGCCGGGATGCTCGCCCGGTACGAGAAGAATTTCGATTGGTTCGCCGTCGCGAAGGACGGACAATCGCCGCTCCACGCCAGCCATCTGAAACATCGTCCACTCGCGAATCTGGCGCGGCTCCTCAAAAGGCTTCCCGGGCGGACCGAGGATCAGATCTCCGACCACCAGGCCCGCCGCACCCGCGGGCGATTCGGGATAGACGTGCCGAACCTGCACGGTCCCGGCCGGCAAATCGAACCGCTCTTTTGTGGCTTTCTCGGCCGGTCGGAATTGAATCCCCATCCACGCTGGGAGGACTCTGCGTGCCCTCTCGATATCCCCCTCGTAGGAGGGGTAAGCCTTGCGCTCGGGTATCGCTCGCAGGTCTCCAACAGGAATCGGCAGGGCGAAATCTTCACAGGCAAGCAAAGAGGCAAACTCGGCCTTCTCGGCTTTCGTGCCGTAGCGAGCCAGGTACTCTTGCGCGGCCACCCGAACGAGAAGGGCTTCGAACCGCAGTAACACGGCCTCCCGGACGGCCATCCGGCTGGCAATATTTCGCGCAATTCGCGACCGCGACGCCAGCGAGCTCATACGTCGATTGGACCCTGCTGTTTTTAACCAGCCGGGGAATACGGCATTGAAATCCGCCCGGAGCGCTCGGCGGCCGGCTCGCTTGAGAGACTTTCCGGATTCCAGACGGGCGTAGATGTCCGGGTGCTCCAGACCGAACCGTTGCAGGAGGGCTCGTTCCGCGTCCTCGCGTGCCTCGTCCCATGCCTCGGAATGCTTGCTCAAGCGCCCACTGACAACGGGCAGAACCTCCATACGCTCGCGAAGCTCCGCCAGCGATCGGGGACTCGCCACCCCGAAGGATACGCCGACTCGGTCCAACTCACGAATCAAGGGCTCGTAAGCCACCGGATTTTGCCATGCCTGCGCCAGAAGCTCATCGACCAAAACGATTTCGTCCTGGCCTCGCGCCATCGCCGCTTCTTGCAGCAGGGTTCCGTAGCGCACATCCGAGGTCCGCAAGGGAACATCCGGGGTACGGTCGGTTTCGAGAACCAGATCGTGAGTTTGGGGGAATCGCAATCCCGCGCGCAAACCTTCGAGAAAGCGCATCGAATGGCCGACACCCGCATCGCCGCGATGCTCGGGGTAGCATCCGTATGCAAGACGGTCGGCCGTCGTCGAAAAGTAGCCGCAAGTTTCCGAGCCCGGGCCACGAGAGATATCGATAAAGGCAAAGCCGCCCGAAAAACATTGCGACATCACCATAACCACCCGGATATCTGGCGGAAGCTCCGCCAGCATCGACTCGAGGTCGGTGACGGAAAGGCTCTCGCCCCATAACGAGATCCGGTTGGAACGTGGACCATCGTCCCCGTCGGTTCCGTGGTCGGTGACGTAGAGGAAAAGCGTGGAGCCCGGAGGGAAGCGACTGGCATCTTCTCTGAAATAGGATGCCAGTCCGGCTTTGGTTGCCGGGCGAAGGACATACCCGGGAATTTTCGTATTCCGGTAGCGAATCGGATTGCGGCGAAAGAGGCCGTGGGTTGGGCCGACCACCAAACTCGGACCTCGCGTCGCCAGATCCCGGCTTGGATCTTCGCCATCGCTGGAAAAAATTGTGATGTCCCCTGGAGGCACTCCCGAGGTCTCCAGCACCGCCAACACCCCTTTGAGATGTTGGAGATGAGAGGCGTAGTTGATGGATTTGCTCCCGCCTCCGTTCAGAAGCAAGGCATGAGTTCGAGCAACACCAACGGGTTCAGCCGATCGACCCGAGCCGAAGATCAGGGGAAAGCCGCATCCGGAAGCCAGCACCATGAGGGCCAACCAGAAAACAAGGCTCCCGAAAGATATCCTGCCGGTCGGGTTTTTATCCTGACAACGCCCCACAGGAAAAGTCTACGCTCTTCGAGTGACGGCAGCCAACGACTTTTACGACAAACAGGCCGGTCTCAGCGCGCACGATCCGAAAAGCAGCCGTTGATTTCCTTGACCACCTGGAAGGCCTCGGCGTAGGCCACGTGAATCTGATAGCCGCGATAAGCACAGCGACCCTTCACCCCTTCCACCCAGAGATCCCCATGCACTTTCACCTGCGACGCATGCGCCAATACGCTGTCGGACTTCTGATCGATCGTATCGGAGATATCGACATAGGACTGGGGATTGAAGCCTCCCGGCACGATGCCGCCCGGGATCGTCTGCTCGTACATATAGAGCGAGCATTGATTCTTCCGGCAGGCCGATATGACACCCCGGGACAGATTGTTGTGGTCCTGATGGGAGTCCTGATCCCATTGGGTGTAGATCATGTCGGGACGAACATCTTTCAAAATGGCATCAATCTGACCGACAAGAGCCCGATTGTACTCGAACTCCTCGGACTCGATATCCAGGAAACGCAGTTCCCCGCCAAGCACATCGGCCCCGGCCCGCGCTTCCTCACGCCGGACGTCGTTCATCGAGGGCACCGTGCCGACAACCATGGCTACGGAATCGCCAAAGTTGGCGTGCTTGGCGATCGTGCCGCCCATGCCGACTTCCATGTCGTCAGGGTGTGCACCAAATACCAGGATCCTCATCTGAACCTCCTCATGAAAAATGTACGCCGTCGCCGACCGCGTATCTAGCGGAGATCCGGAGCATGCGAAATCACCAAAATCGAACTCGCCACTCGTTTCATCGGCTAGATTGCCGAAAACGATAGGAATCTTCTCATTTTTAGTCCCGCAACCGACTTAAGCCAAGAAGTTGTCGGACACGGGCAAAGCAGAGTGGCAGCAGAAAAACGGCGGCCATCACCAGAGAAATCCATAAAAACTGTGCGGAGAAACCCTCGATCAGGGTGGATCCGAACAAGGAATAAAGGAAGGAGCGCACGACGCCGCCCGCCAGAACCGCCGCGGCAAATGGCAAAAAGCCCATCGTCGTCAGTCCCGAAGCCCAAAAAACCGCCGTCATCGGGCCCCCGGGATAAGCCATGACGACCAGAACCAGAAAGGGACCCAGAGCCTCAACGCGGGCCTCCATCTCGGGGTAGCGTTCCTTTATTTTTCGGCGCATACGCTCTCCGCCCAAACCACGACCCAGCGCGAAGGTGACAATTCCGGAGAAAAACAATCCCACGGCACCGAGGATTGTGCCCCAAAAGACGCCAAAACCAAGCCCCCCCACGGTGAGCAATACCAGCGACGGAAGCAGCAGAAATTGTCGGAAGGTCAGGACCGTTACGAATAGCAGGGGAGCCCAGCGGCCCCAGCTCTGAATCCACACCCGCAAGCCATCCAGGGAAAGGTCGAACGAGGCTTGCAGGTGGACCCAGTAACCGAGCGCAAAAGCCAGAGCCAGCAGGACCCAGACGGCCCATGGCGCCAGCCGAATTTGCCGAGTGGTGGACACGCCAGCACAGTACCCGTCCGCGCCTCGATTTCCATCCGCCGACCGCGAAGAATTCTGCTTGAAAACAGCTTCGCTAATCGCAAGAATCGGCCACAGGCTGGTGGGAAGGGTTCGCAACATGGATGAGTGGCCAAAGCGTGCGTTTGCACTCGTAAACAGTTGGGGAAAGCCCGTCTTCGGTCTCGTGTTTTGGGGCAGCGTCGGCGGTGCTTTCCTTCAGGAGGCCTTTCCCGACCTGAAACCGATGACCGCGCAGGCCATCGGAGGCTCGCTTGGTCTTGCCGCCGGATTGATCGCGCGGCATCGAAAGGGGTGGCTATGAACTCGTCGGATCTCGACGTCACCATCGCGGCCGAGAGGCGCATCGCGCGACAATTCATCGGCCGCTTCCAGTGGGAGATGGTTCTGATCGGACTGGGGCAGTTCACCTTATGGCTGGCGGTCTTCGTCGCCGGAATTCAAGGTGCACTACCTCTCTGGGCCGGATTCCCGATCGCTCTGGTCTGCTGCTGCTTTGCCTACCTGCCTTCGCACGAGGCCCAGCATGGAAACATCGCGGGCAAGAACGAAAGGCTGAAATGGCTGAATGAATTGGTGGGACACGTCAGTCTGAGCAACCTGTGCTATCCCTACCGCTTCGCGCAGGCCACTCATATGCGGCATCATGCCTTCACCAATGATCCCGATCGCGACACGGACTATCACTACTCCGGTCCGCATTGGTGGCATGCCGCACGCGGGGTCCATCGCGACCCGCCGCAAGAGATCCTCGAGCTCCATATGAACGAGGATCCTGTGTTTGCTCAGGACCTCGCCGCCTCCCTTCCGGTCAAGAAATTATTCTCACTGCTCATGCTGATCTGCGCGGTGGCCTGGCCACTGCCAACATTTTTTCTGTGGTGGCTGCCGTCCAGAATTGCACTGAGCTACACGACGGTCTTTTTCGCCTGGATGCCGCATCACCCGGCAGACCAACAGGAGCGCTATCAGCTGGCTCGCTTCTGGCGGCTCCCGATGGTCCCGCGCTTCGCCGTGCAGTCCATGACGCACCATGCAATTCACCACCTCTACCCGCGCATTCCACATTGGAGCCAGCCGCAGGCACTCAAGGCTTTGCGGCCTTTCATTGAAGCACATGAAATGCGCGGCGCGGAGATCCTGCAGGACTACCGTTAGCTCCTGCCAGGCGGGCAACGACCGCTAGAGAATGCCTGAATCTTTCAGGGCAGAAATTTCTTCCTCGCCCAAACCGAGAAGGTCGCCATAGACCTCGGCATTGTGTTGACCCAACTCCGGCGCCGGGCCGGCAACCTTGCCGGGCGTACGGCTCATCCGTGGATAAACACCCTGCATCCGAATGCGGCCGGCTACCGGGTCTTCGACTTCCGCCAGATCACCGCGCGCGGCGATATGCGGATCCTGCGCAATATCCTCTGCTGTAAAGGCCCGCGCAAAAGGAACGTCGCCAGCAACTGCCAACGATTCGATCTCGGCCGCGGTATGGGTACGACACCATTCCGCGACAACCCTGTTGATCGCATCCGTGTTCTCTACTCGTGCGCGAGCGGTGGCAAAACGCGAGTCGGTCAGAAGGTCCTCGCGGTCGATCAACTTCGCGAGTCGGGGGAAAAGACCATCGCCTGCCGCAACCAGACTGATGTAGACCCCGTCGAGCGTCTGCCAATTATCCAGCGGGGCCGAATTGGGCACCCGATTCCCGTGGCGTCCACGAACCACACCCAATCGATCATGCGCGGCAATTGTATGCTCGAGAATCCGCAACACCGATCCGTAGAGCGATAGATCAATTGTCTGTCCCTTGCCGCTGGCCCGGTCTCGCTCGAACAGGGCAACCAGAATCGAGAAGGCGTTGAAAACGCCGGTGAGATAATCCGAAAGTACGATCCCGGGACGAACTGGCGGCCGGTCGGCCTCACCCGTCAAATGCAAAAGACCACCCATCGCAATCCCGTTCCGATCCAGGCCTGGCCGATCGCGATAGGGACCGGTTTGCCCGTATACGCTGACCCGCGAAAGAATCAGACCTGGATGAATTTTATCCAGCACGTCCGGACCGATATTCCACTTCTCCAAGGTGCCGGGGCGGAAATTCTCGACAACCACATCAAAATGAGGGACCAGGCGACGAAAAAGTTCCTGGCCTTCCGCCTGACGCAGGTCCAGCGTGATCGACTTGCGCCCACGGCCCTCGACTGCCCACCAGAGCGAGTAATCCTCGGAAAACGGGCCGATCGCGCGCATGAAATCTCCACCACGAGGATTTTCAATCTTGACGACCTCGGCCCCGAAATCTGCCAGAAGGCCGGCCGCAAACGGGGCTGCGATACGGGTTCCGATATCGAGGACACGGAGCCCGGCCAGTGGGCCTGTGCCCTTGCTCATCGGGGCATGCCCAACGCCCGCTGGGCGATGATATTCCGCTGGATCTCGCTGGTACCAGCAAAGATCGAGGCCGCGCGATAGTACATCCAGGACCTCAATAAACGGCCCTGCGCCACCGCGTGCGGCCCCCCGTCCAGCAGGCCTGCGGGACCCAATAATTCCATCATGGTCTCGTGCATGCGTTGACTCATCTCGCTCCAATACAACTTGATAAAGGAAGACTCGGGCCCCAACTCCTCGCCTCGCGTCAGCCGCGTGAGGGTCCGCCAGTTGTTGAATTTAGCGATCTCGACCTCGATTTTCGCCTGCGCCAACTTCTGTCGCATCTGCGCGTCCACGCCCCGCTCCGCGGCAAGACGCAATAAATCATCCAGCAACATGCGATGAATCACCAACTGTCGCGGGGACGTTCCCCGCTCATGAGCCAGCGTGGTCTGTGCAATGCGCCAGCCTTCACCCGGCATCCCCACAAGGTTCTCGCGGGGCACACGCACTTGATCGAGGAAGACTTCGTTGAACTCGGTCGATCCGGTCATTTGGCGCAGCGGTCGCACTTCGATCCCCGGACTCCGCATCGGTACGATCAGGTACGAGATTCCGCGAGACTTCGATGCGGCAGGGTCCGAGCGCCCGAGCAAGATGCCGTAATCCGCGTATTGGGCCCAACTGGTCCAGACTTTCTGACCGCTCACCACGAATGCATCCCCGTCTTCTTCGATGCGAGTCGTCAGTCCCGTCAGATCCGACCCCGCGCCCGGCTCCGAGAATAATTGGCACCAGATATCTTCAGCGGTAAGGATTCGGCGGAGGTACTGCTCTCGTTGCCGATCGGTTCCGTGGGCCATCAAGGAAGGGCCGACCAGATTGACCCCGATGCGGTTGATCACTTCCGGCGCGCGCGCCGCGGCCATCTCCTCCTGGAAAATATAGTTCTCCTCGGCGGTCGCCCCGCGACCGCCATGCGACTCGGGCCAGTGGACGCCCACCCATCGCTCGCGCGCCAGACGCCCCTGCCATTCCCGCAGGAAGGAAAATTCCTCGGCCAGAGAAACCGGTTCAGGCCAACTGTCGGTACCAAACCCGGCCGGGATATTATCCCGAAGCCAGGACCGCAATTCACCCCGAAATGCCTCTGCAGCCTCCGAAAAACGCATCTCCATCGCCTTCGGCTTCTATCGCGGATCTTGCGAAATTGCATACCCCGCATTCGCTGGGCCTTTTGCGCTGAGAAAAGTTGTGGCAGCTCCGCAGAAGCACGTCCGCCCGTGCAAAATCGGGGCTATGTAGCGATTTTTAAACTTCCCTCCCAAACCCTGAAATGACACACTTAAGTCTTGTTGTTCGACGCATTTTCCGCTCGAGGGAATCTTGAGCCGGCGAGTCGGCGTTCTCATATCTCCCATGTCCTCGATTCGAAATCTCCGCGCGACTGAGTGCCTCTGGTTCGTCGCATTGGTTTGCTTGTGGGTCGGCTCGATCTCGACACCCTCTTCCGCGGCCTACCTTGTCGGCATCCGCGTCGAGCCGAATAATATTGTCCTCGAACCGGATCAGGAATACGCCTATCGGGCCTTCGCAGAATATTCGGACAATACCTCTGTCGAAATCACTTCGTTCGCCACGTGGACCACTTCGAGATCTTCTGTTGCACGCATGAGCAACGAACCGGGGAGTGCCGGCACCGTCATCGCCCGAGGCCCCGGCGAGGTCAAAATTCAGGCGAAGTTCTACTACTTCGATGACAGCAACAGGGGCAGTGCCGACCTTCGGGTTGATGCCGGTCCCATCACCGGACTCCGCACCAAGCCCACCACAAAATCTCTCGAGGTCGGTCTTGCCGAGACTTTTACGGCACGACTCATGTACCAGAGCGGCTACGACGTCGATATCACCAGTCGCGTACAGTGGAGCAGCTCGGACCCGACGATCGCGTCGGTGACCATCAACGACGAGCAAGATGCAAGGGTCACCGCAAACCGGGTCGGTACTACCAATATTTCCGCTTACGATCCCGAAAGTGGCTTCCGCAACACCGACGGATTCACCCGCGTCCGTGCGCGCGTGACGCATATCGACTTCGAGGAGTCCGAATACCTGCTCGGCCTCAATATGGAGTTACCGCTGCGCGTCTATGCATACCGTGATGACGGAACCCGAACGCAGATTACCGAGGATGTCGATTACCTGCTCAGCAGGGCCGGGATCGCGGTGGTTACCTCGGGGAATGAAAACCCCGGCGGTATTCGCCCCCTGCGCCAGGGAAGCGTGCAGGTAGATGCATTCGACCCGGAGCGCGGCCTCTATGCCAGTTCGAGTCTGGGGAAGACCACGATCCGCGTCTCGGGGACTCTGCAGAGAATTCTGGTCGACCCCCTGTCGGTGCGCATCGGAGATTCCCGTAACGCGCATGCCTACGGCCAACTGTCGACCGGGGAGCTTACGACTGATTTGCGTCGCGTCGTGACCTGGCAGTCCATGAATACATCGATTGCCACGATCAAGAATTCGGGCGGCAGTCCCGGCGAAATTACCGGACACAGCGCGGGAACAACCACCATCGTCGCCATCGATCCTGTCACGGGGATATCGTCGCCAGGCTTGAACAACCTCGAGGTTCGTCCCCCCACGGAGCCCCCCCAACCCATCATCCGGCTCCGCACAAAACCGACCACCAAATCTCTGGAGATCGGTCAGGAAGAACTCTTCACCGCTCGCGGCGTCTATGCGTCCGGCAGTGATACGGACATCAGCGATCGCGTCCGCTGGAGCAGTTCGGATCCCCAGATCGCATCCGTCATCAGTTCGGGGCCAAACGCGGGATGGGTGTCCGCCCATCAAATCGGGACCTGTGTGATCACCGCCTACGATCCCGAGACAGCGCTTTCGAGCACCGATGGGGACACCGTGGTTCGCGCGGGCGTCACACATATCGATTTTGAGGCACTGCAGTACGTTCTCGGCAGAGATATGAATCTTCCCCTCCGTGTCTATGCTTATCGTACCGACGGAACCCGCTCTCAGATCACCGACGATGTGGTATTCGGGATTCAAGGCGCAGGTGTCGTGAGTATCGTCGAAGGTGGCAATGATGCTGGTCAGATCACCGGTCTTCGAGCGGGAACCGTGACCGTTGACGCGTTTGATCCCGAACGCGGGCTGCGTGCCAGCGACAGTCTCGGATCGACGACAATCCGCGTGGAAGGAGTGCTGCGGGAAGTTCTGGTGCAGCCCCTCGCGATAACCACGGGCGAATCTCGCAATGCGCGCGTCCACGGCCTTTTGAGCACCGGCGGCGTTACCAGCGATCTGCGCCGCGTTGTCAGCTGGGCCACCGACAACTCTTCGATTGCTACCGTCAGCAACGCAGTCGGGAGCCCGGGCGCAGTCACAGGCGTAAGCGCGGGAACGACAACCCTGGTCGCGACAGAGAACAGCACCGGAATAGCCTCGCTGCAGAGCAACAATCTCGAAGTTCGCGGCGCGATTGAATCGATCGAAATCGAACCAGACTCCCTGCACCTCGGCGTCGGCCTTCGCTATCCATTGCGCGCCTACGGCAAGCGCGCGGACGGAAGTCGCAGCAATATCACCAGCACGGTGGTCTGGTCCTCGACCAACGAATCAGCAATCTCGATCGATGGAGATGGATGGGTGCAGGCACAGGCTGTCGGCGAAAGTACCGTGCAAGCCTTCCACCCGGCGACAGGACTGACTGCGTCGGGCAGTCCCGCGCGCATCACGGTCGGCGGGACGGTCGAAGGCCTTGAAATCACTCCCATGCGCGTCGATATCGGCAATCAGCGCAAGGCAAAGGTTCGCGCGAGACTCTCGGATGGAAGCGAAACTGACGATCTGCGGCCAGCTTTGGAGTGGCGGGTTGAGGACCCGACGATCGCACGAGTGGGATCCGCGGAAAACCCTGATCTTGATCCGGGTGAAGTCGAGGGGCTCAGCGCTGGCTGGACGACCCTGGAGGCGCGTGATCCGGTGAACGGATGGGTCACCTCAGGCCGTCGGAATCTGAAAATTCAGGGGAGCATCGTCAGTATCGCGATGGAAGCCCCGGATCGAGGACTCGTCGGGTTCGGAACCCAATCGACGTTCAAGGTCCGTGCGACCTTCGAAGATGCCGAGACCCAGAACATCAGTGATAAATGCGAGTGGTCTACCGACGCTGCAGCCATTGCGAGTGTAACCAACGAGCCCCCGGAGAAAGGAATCGTCAGCGGCCACCAAGCGGGACGGACAACAACTATTCGCGCCAATTGCAGCGGTCTTACCGCCTCGCTCGAGGTCGTCGTTCTGGGCGGGAGCACCGGACTTCGCTTTGGCAACAATCGCACACGGTTCTCCGCCTACCGGAGCTACCGCTTCCGCGCCTACGCGGAATACGCGAACGACCAACTTGTCGATGTCACACGTGAAGCTGTCTGGGTGCTGACCAACGAGGAGGTTGCCGAGTTCGACCCGCAGGAACCCGGGAAGGTCAACTTTCTCGGATCCGGCACGACGTATCTGGTCGCGTCATACGAGAACGGCTTCTTCGCCATTGTGGAACTCATCGTTTCCGGAGGCGTTGAAACGATGAAATTCACGCCCAGGAAAGTCACCATCCGCGGGGGCACGGGAAGGCGATTGCGGCTCACCGGCACGCTGAGCGATGGGCGCGAAATCACGATGACCCGATACGCGGAGCTGAAATCCAGCGATGAAAGCATCGTCCGCCTTGCTCCGACCGACGCGGAACCCGGGCGCATTCTGACCGGCGGTACGACAGGCACCGCAACCATTACCGCCACGACACCCACCGGAGTTGAAGCAACCGCCACGATTCGAGTGCGTGAAGCCCTCCAATCGCTCGAGCTGACCGCGCGCCACAGCGAGCTTCAGAGCGGAGAGAGGGGCCGGTTCCGCGTCATTGGGACCTACGAGAACGGGAAGCGCCGCTACCTGACTCGCTATGCTCACGTGATCAGCACCGACCCCTCGATTATCGAGGTCAAGGAGCAGCGCGGGAGCTACGGACAAATGCAGGCGCAGAGGCCTGGCGAAGTCCTTCTGTGGGCAACGGATATCGGAACCGGGCTCACTTCCCCGCCAGTAACCATTCGCGTCACACCCCAACCTTGATTCTGCGATCATCACCTATCTGAATTCGACTTCAGATCCGCTTCCCTGCTAGCGCATAGGGTGAGGTGTGTTTGCCATGAGGATTTCAACAATGACGACATTCGATTCAGGGTTCCGCCGTGCGAGCATTCTGGCCCTGGCGGCGATAGCGGTCACGTTGGGTGCCTGCGAAGCGCCGTCGAACGACCCCTATCGCTCCACGGCAGAGCTACGGCAACAAATCGCGATCGGCCCGGAAGGCTCGTTCGGCTGGGATTGTGCCATTAACGATGAAATTCGTCCGGCTCTTGGCTGCCCGCAAATCCACCAACTTCTCCATGATGTCCGAGCCTTCCCCGACGAAGTAGACGCGGTCGCTGCGCGCGTCGCGATCCCCCGGGAACTCATTGGAAAACCGATGATCTTCGAAACCAAGCTGGTAGGCCGCCGGGGACATAGCTGGGAGCCACGCCAAGAATTTTACCTGGCGAAAACACCTCCGGTGCTGGAACTGGAAATCCCGATGGAGGGAATGATTACCGACAAGGCTCGCGAACTCCGTATTCTGGTCAACGGAATCGCCGTGGCGGAAGCCAAACAATCCTGGGTCACGCAGGAGATGACACTTCCCGAAAATGCCAACTTGACCACCGGCATCGGCCAACAAAAGCCCATCCTCGAGATCGAGCATCCCCAGACGAATTTCCGCATCCGCGTGGTGGGTGATCAAATCGATCAAACTCTGGGCGAGGGAACCATTGCTCCACCCCCGGCAGACTGGGAGCAGAAGACATGGGATATCTCCGAGTTTTCCGGAGAGAAAGTCCGGTTCGTATTCGAGTCCGAGCGTGTCGAGGACGGAGTTTCCTTTCCTTTGTTCGGCTCACCGCAGGTGCAGGTTCGAAAACCTCGCGGCAAACAGCGTAATGTGATTCTGATCTCGCTGGATACGTTGCGCGGTGATCATGTCGAGAAGGTGCAAGATGGCATCGCCCTGATGCCATCGCTTGCCAAAGTGGCCGAGGGGGGCGTTCTTTTCGAGAAGGCCTTTTCCGCTTACCCCTCGACCAGCGCCGGTCATATGTCTTTGTTCACGAGTGTCTACCCTGTCGTACACCGAGTCACTTTCGCCAACCAACTCGCGCCCCGATGGCTGACAACCGTCACCGAGGTCTTTGCGCAGAATGGCTACACGACCGGCGCTGTAACCGAGAATGCCATGCTCGCGGCGCATTCGGGATTTGCCCGTGGCTTCCAGAGCTACAAGGAGAACAAGGGTATTGGACGATGGGAATCAGCTGGCGAAGCCGAGGCAACATTCAACGACGGCATCACCTGGCTCAAAAATCATTCCGATGAAATATTTTTCCTCTTTCTGCATACCTACGAAGTCCACTCTCCCTACAAGCCCCCCGCGGACGTCGCCCTGCCGCCGCTTCCAGCCACAGCTTCGGTCGCGGAGAAAAAGTTGCGGAACTATCAGGGCGAAACCCGGCACACCGACCGCACGATGCAGAAACTTTTCGAGACACTGGAGGAACTCGACCTGAGCAAGGAAACCATCGTGATCATCACCTCCGATCATGGAGAGGCTTTTGGCGAGCATGGCCATGTCGGACATTCCTGGAAGGTTTATGACGAGTTCCTCCACGTCCCATTGATCTTCTGGGCGCCAGGCTTCCTGCCGGCCGGCAAGCGCGTTCCCGGTCAGGTTTCCCTGGTCGATGTGGCCCCGACCATCTTTGATCTGGTCGATCTGGCGCAACCGGCGAGCATGGCCGGCAACAGTCTGGCTCCGCAGATCCGCGGAGAGATCGGTGCTTCAGCAGAAAGCTATATCTATGCCGAAGCTCCGAAGGGCGGGAAACCGACAGGTCGTGTCTTTGGTGCGCGAAACGAGAAATATAAATTTATTTCGCGGGAGTTCGCGACCGAGCCCCTCGAGATTTACGACCTCGAGGCCGACCCCGGCGAACAGGAGAACCTCGTCGGCGATCCGGAACTGATGGAACTGGGCCGACAGGCTCTGGCGCCCTACCGCACCTGGAATGAGGAGACTCTGAGTCGCGACGCCGCGGGCAACCTTCCCCCGGCAACAACAACGCTCGACAGCGATATGCAGAGAAAACTCAAGGTGCTGGGCTACGTCGACTAGAACCGTGTGAGCGTCCCCCTCGGGAACGTGTCGCGCGGGCGACCAGCAGGACCACAAGAGGGAAAAGCAGCCAAGGCCAGGCGCGACGCCAGAGCCCGGGCCCGTCGTGGACCTCAAAAGAAATTCTGAACATTTCTCCACCACCAAACGCTGGCGAACGAGTCTCCAACGTCCATGTTCCGGTCTCATGAAAAAAGACCGGCGCCCCCTGAATCAAGAGGTTGTCGGCAAAACCTGGCTGAGCGATTCGGGTCTGCTTGCTCCCGTCGGGAGCAGCAATTGTCATCTGCAACTTCGGCTCGAGAAGGACCCCCGCCTCCGGGTCTTCGAGCAGCACACCGAGAGATCCCTCTCCCAGAACCAGCCCCGGGCTCTCGGCATAGAGATACCAGGTAACTCCCTCAGCATTGCCTCGAGCGACCTCAACGCCGGGGTCGGCGTCCACGGCGACCGGCATCGCCAAGAGGATCAAAGCGAGCCATCGCCACCCGAGGCGCATCAGTTGCCTCCACCGGCCAACAATAGAAGTCCGCGCATCTCCATAGGCTGGAAGGTGATCCAGACGCCGCAGAGAAACAGGAGAACAGCGACCACGCTCCAGGGCAGAGCCGCCCACTCCGCACGTCTCGGATCGGCTCCCAACCGGCCAGCACACTGCCAAATGCGCCAGAGGGAAAGCAGCAAGCCGATATCGAGAAGCAAGAGCCCCAATGCCTGCATGCCGTGAGACGCATGACCCAAAATGAACAAGGGCTGCTCGAAGTCCCAACCAAGATCCCGCATACCCCGAATGGCGACGGGCCATACAGAATTCCAACCGCTCGCGAAATGAAATAGAAAGTGCGCGCACCACATGGAAAGCCCCAAAGGAATCAGAGGGAATACAAAGCTGCAGGCGACCGCTCGACTCGCCATATCCATATGGCCCAAACGGCGACTGAGAATCGTCGCGACGACAATCAACAATAATGGCAACCCGATCAGCAGCAAAAGAAGCAAGCCAGCACTCGCGGCCTCCGGCGACAGCTGCGGGAACCCCGCAACCAGTTGCTCTTCCCACGCGACAAAAGGCGCCGTCATCGCAACTGCAGAAACAAAGGCCGCACTGATCAGCAGCGCGGCAAGTGCCGCCAGATCCGGGCGCTGGGCCAACCGCCCGATGGAGGCTCGGGGGCCTTCCTCAATAGTTTCCCGAGCCAGGCTTGTCGCAAGAATACCGATATTGTCTTCCGGACAAGCGCGCACACAATCGAGGCAGAAGGTGCAGTCCAGACTACCAACCTTCCGCGGAAGATAGAGGTCCAACTCACAGCCACGAGAAACCTCATTCCCGACCAAGCAGTCCCGAGTTCGGCAGTCGCCACACGTTGCGGGGTCGCGCACCTCCACCGAAAGCGGCGAAACCATGGATTGGATAAAGTGAAACTGCCCGATCGGACAGACCCATTTACAAAAAGGGGCGCCCCTGAAAAACCCGTCAACCAGAAGTGCGACCGCGAAATATCCAACGATGATCCATGCGGTCCAGAAGGGACTATCCCAAATCCCCAGGACTTCGTACGCCACCAGATAAGCGGCGAGCAAGGCTAGTGCGAGCCACTTCGAGCGCAGGGCACGCGGCCAGCGCCGCCCTTCCGGCAAGAACTTTCGCGCCAACTCTCTCGGCAGGAGGAAAGGACATGCGAAACAGAAAATATTCCCTGCAACCAGCAACCCCACCACGACAAACGCTCGCCAGTACGTCCAGGGAAGAACGCCCGCGAGGTTCCGCCCACTTTCGGGATCACCCCACCAACCATCGGCAACCACCAGCAGGGCGAGTAAAAATAGCGAGAACTGCACCATACGACGCACGCGCAAGGAGCGCAGCAGCCCCCCCAACCCGGCGACTCGAAGAAGATCAAAGCGGCGCGCCCCCGCGCGTGTTCCCCCCAACCGCTCGAACAAGCCCTCGCGCGGTTCCGGCCGGGAGCCGGGCCGACGCACCAGATTCGGCGAGAGCGCGTCGACCACAACGGCGAGCAACGCCGTGAGGAGAACGACCGTTCCCGGCACCCACATCAGGGCGCCAGCCAAGGCCTGGTCTTCCAGCGGCGACAATGAGCCGATTCGGGGTGCCGCGGCGTAGGTGGGATAGATCGGAGTCGAACTGAAGGAAAAAATTGCCGAAAGAACGGAGGCCTGTACATCTGCGAGCAGTAGATACGGCACCATGGCAAGCCTCGGCCAATGCGGCTTGCTCGGCCACGGCTGCACCACCGGCCACCAGAAAAGCAGCGAAGCGGCGAGAAAAGAAAGGTGTTCGGCACCGTGCCAGAACGTGTTGCGCAAGGCCAGATCGTAGAGAGCCGGGGCGTGCCAAACCCACGTGACCAGAACAAAAACGCTCCAGCAAACGACTGGATGCGTGAGGCGATGGAAGAAATTCTGCCATCGACGCTGGCGCAGCACACGCCCCGCACCCTCTTTGGCAACGCTCTCGGGAAGACCGCGCAAGAACGGCAAGGCGGGTGACCCGAGCAATAAAAGTGGCGGGGCCACAAACATCAGGAGAAGGTGCTGCACCATATGGGTCCAGAAAAGAAACCCCGCAAAAGTGTCGAGCGGTGAGGCGATCGCCACCCACACGACCAGCAATCCAAGACCAAAGCACCAGGCGCGCCATGGAGGAAAGCGATCCGGCATCTGCACCCGGACGCGACCGAAGCCCCGCAAATAGAGCAAAAGGCTGCCCGCCAGCAACAAGATCTCGACCGGATCCAGCCGCCACGACCCAAGCACTGCGTCGGCCAACACCATGATCTATGTGAACCCGTCGATCAGCGAGGCTCTGTCGAGTTACGCTCGGGAGGTTGCCCGCCCCGAACCATCGTTTCCAGGAAGGCTACCAGCGCCGTGACCTGTTCCGGACTCAGGTGCTTGCCGTAGGCCGGCATATTACCGCCCCCTTGCAACACCTGACGAATCAACTCGTCATGGCTCAAACGACCCGCCACATCGTCCAGAGGAGGACCACGCAGGCCGCCCTCACCCCCGAGCGAATGACAGTTACGGCATTGCTTGTTCTGAATCACCAAAGCGCCCTGTAATTCCAGAGGCGTGCGCCCCTGCACATATTGGACCGGCGTGGGGACACCGCTCCAGGCCGACATATGAGGCGACCAGGGGGAGAAGGTCCCCAACCAGGCCAGGACCCCGAGGATCAGGAAGACCATGATCACCAGCACCCAGGCACCGGGCCTGCGCTTGAAGCTCTTTTCTCCAAGATTGGAATAGAAGGGCAAGGCGACGGCCAACAGGATCAACACCGGCGGCCCCGCCAGCATCAGGAAGGACTCCATATAAGGCGGAAGCAAGGCGAAGATGGCGAAGAGGGGCAGGAACCAGAAATCTGGCCGGGGAAGGGTATTGATCAAGGTCGGATTGGGCTCGCCATTCGGGCCCGCGGGACCAAAAACGGCCGCACATGTGACCAGTGCCAGAAGCACAATCCCGGCAAAGACCACATCCTTCTGGACGCCATCAGGCACGAAGGGCTCGCCTTCGTCTGCCACCAACTGATGGTACTCCTCGAGATATCGCTCCCGCGTCACCAGACGCCCGGGCATCGGCCATTCATTGATCCCGATCTTGACCACCAGCCACAGGTGCAGAGCGATCAGGCCAAGAAGCAATCCGGGCAGGACAAAAACATGCAGGGCAAACCAGCGGGACAGCGTCTCGGCGCCGATGATCGGACCACCGAGAACCAGATGGATCAATTCGCCGCCGATCAGAGGCACGCGGCCGATAATCGAGACAACAATGCCGAGCCCCCAGTAGGCATCTTGATCAAAGCGCATGATTTGTCCGGAAAAACCCATGGCTAGCGTCAGAATAAAGAGCAGGCAGCCCACCACCCAGGTCAGCTCTCGCGGGTATTTATAAGCCCCGAACATGAACACCTGCACCAGGTGGATCGTCATCAGGGCAATCATGAAATGAGAGCCCCAGGCGTGCATCGCGCGCAGGAACCAACCCAGGGGCTGGACGTAGTTCAGATAGAGCAGACTCTTCCAGGCTTCATCGGCCGCCGGCGCGTACACCAGGGCAAGGCAGATACCTGTGATGATCTGCATCACCAGACAAAGAAGCGTGGCCGATCCAAAAACATACGCCCAGCTCGCCGCGTTGGACGGCACGGCGTGCACGATCGGTGGCAGGATCGATTCGGTAAAATGGAGCCTGTCGTCAAACCACGTACCGATACGCGCGAGACGGTTTTTTGGCCCGGAACCCGTTGCCGCCATCAGACCCCCGCCGAAAGCGACGGAATTTGCCCGCCACGGACCCAGAGGTCATCGCCTCGGAGTTCATATTCGTATTCGTAGAGACCGCGCGGCGGTGGACCCGACGCACGGGCGCCGTCGGCGTAATAAACGCCACCATGACAGGGGCACATGAATAGCTGGGACTCGCGGAACCAACGCACCGGACAACCGAGATGAGCACAGTTGATGGCGAATATTTGAAATTTCTCACCGTCGACGTGGCGCACCCAGCAGGGGATCTCGGCCGTCATGCCATCCCAGGGAACCCGAAAAGGATTCGTATAGCTGGCCAGCCGCGTCTCCCCACTGGGAAAGCTTTTGATATCGCCCAGAGGAATCCAGGCGTTATAGGCCTTCCGTCGCATGGCACCTGCGATGTAGCCAATCAGAGGAATCCCGATCAGACCAGCAGCGATCACGTTCAGAAAAACTCCGAGTTTGAGGAGAAAAAATCGTCGCGACACCGAAGGGGGCGACGGAGGATTCATCGTGGGCGCCTTTTGCTCCTCAGCCATCAGATTTCTCCCGAGCGACCATGGCCGCTTGTTTGTCCTTCCCGGGGTAAGGTCGCCCGGGGAATTCGACACGGTGCGAGGCAAGCCAGGCCACCAGATCGGTTACGTCCTGTTCGCTCAGCGCTCCCGATCGGTAGCCGAACCAATCCGGCATACCCAGATCGACACGACCAAAGATGACCGTAGATCGCAGGGACTGGTCACTGACCAGGGCAAGGAATGCCGGGTCCACGACCGAACCGTGAACCGAGCCGCCCTGACCGTCGCCAGTCGGGCCATGACAGGAGGCGCAGGCACGCTGGAACGTTCTCTGTCCGGCAGCCACGCTTCCGGAACCGACGACGCGGTAGGACGGGGGTCGCCGCCCTGCCAGCACTTTGGGATCCGCCCAGCGCTCGCGCATGCCGGCCAGAACCAGATTAATTTGTTTGGCGCTCAGCCCCAGACCGTCGGTGGCCAAAAATCCGGGCATCGCACTTCCCTTGACGCCGTGGGCAATTACGCCCCGCATCTCATCATCCGTGACGACGCCGAGATAAACCGGGTCATTCATTGGACGGGCCGCAGCCAGCTTGCCCTCTGCACCATGGCAACCGGCGCAATGAGTCGACCAGAGTGTGTTGAAGTCGGTAACATCAATCGGGTTGATCGGACGTGCAGACTCGAGCGGCTTTCCCGGCAAACTGTCACAGCCCAGGGCGAAGACCAGCAATCCTGCCGCACAGGCGGAGCGAAGCAACCAACTCATTCGGGTCGCTCCTTTTCGCCGATGATGCCAGGCGCCTCGACACCGGCACGTTCATAGATCGAAAGGCTCTGCAGCGTCTCGATCTTCTCGGTGCGATCCACAACCACACCGGCGACCACACCAAAGGCAATCTGCGATGCCACGAAAAAGGGCCACTGTATCAAGGCTTCCAGCTTGGGATCGACCACCCCGACGCCCGTATAGACCAAGCTCGTCCATAAGAGAGGGGCTACGAAACCGCCCCATAAAATCGGTTGGCGCGGGAACATCGGCAAGAGCGTCCCGTAGAGAAGCCCCATGAAAAGCGACAAGAGCACGTGGATGATCAAACCCACACCCAAGCCGATCGCGCTGAATTGCATCAGCTCATCAGGCGTCAGCGCCGCCAATGACGAAACCGCCGAGGCCGCCAGCAGGTTCACCACATACCAGGGACTTCCGAGCACAAAGATACCGTAAATCTCGGCCGTGAGGGCCATGGCGATGCCTCCGACCAACCCGCCCTTGATCCCCGCACTGTAGGGATGTCGGGCCAGAGGCAGGCGCATCCGGTGCATATCCTCGCCGACCGACAATCGCTCGGCCTCACCCGCGGTCGCAACCACCGAGGGGCGTTCCGACACCGGAACCCGGGGCACCAGACTTTCGTCCGCGTGCGGCAAAACGAGGCGAAACCATCCGGTCGCCGAGATCGCAAACAGGACCACGCCGGTCACCGTGACGGCGGCATGCGTGACCAGACCGGCAAAGCCGAGGGTCAACCCGACGGCCGCCAGCAGCGGCCAGCCGGTGTTGGCCGGCAATTCGATACCTTCCTCTTGTGGCAAACTTTCCCTCATCGGATCACATAAACGACCGTGAAAACCACGATCCATACGGCGTCTACGAAATGCCAGTACCAGGAGAGAATTTCGACGCGCTCGGCATGTTCTTCCCGGACGTGGCCAAGCAGACAAAGAATCAGCACGAAGGCGAGCATCGAGAGACCGATCGTCACATGCAGCGCATGGAAACCGACCAGCGAGTAGAAAGTTGTCCCGAGCAGGTTCGAGTAGATCGTCAGGCCTTCATGATAGATCAATCCCCACCATTCGATACCGGTGGCCCCGAGAAAAACGCCCCCGAGAGCGATCGTAGCCAACATCCAGAGTTCGAAGGGGATCAATTTCCCTCGCGCCAGCGCGCGCGTGGCCATCACCACCGTGAGGCTGGACGAGAGCAGACAAATCGAGGCGATGATGGGCGTATTCAGGACATCGGCAAAGGGTCCGGTCAGACTCTTTCCGAGGTAGAAAAGGTGCGCGACGACAAAGATCGCAAAGAAGGTCGATTCGGTCAGGATCAGACAAGCCATGCCCACCTTGCCCTTGGAGGGCAGGATCCATTCCTCGTGCTCGGGCGGCACATCCATTGCGGCCGTTGGCTGGGTGGAAGTACTCATTCGTACTTCCAATCAGGATCCTCGGGATGCTTGCGATCCCAAAGCGGCCGACGACTGTGCACCACGGGCAATTCTTCGAAATTATAGGCCGGCGGTGGCGAAGTTGTTGTCCATTCCAAAGTCCATGCATCCCAGGGATCATCCCCGGCTTCTTCGCCGTTGCGGGCTGACCAGTAGAGGTTCCAGACGAAAAAGAGAATCCCGATTGCCTGAACAGCGACGCCAATGGACGCCATCAGGTTGAAGATATCCCAACCCCGGCCAGCATCGTACGTGTAGATTCGCCGTGGCATCCCGAGAATCCCCGAGCCGTGCATCGGCCCGAAGGTGAGATTGAACCCGACGAGGAAAATCCAGAAATGCAGGTGGCCGATCTTCCGGCTGAGCATCCGGCCGGTCACCTTCGGATACCAATAGTAGACGGCGGCAAAGAACATGAAGAGCAGGCCGCCGATGAGCACATAGTGAAAATGCGCCACGACGAAGTATGAATCGCTCAATTGCCAGTCGAAAGGCACCACCGACAACATGATGCCCGTCAAACCGGCGATCACGAACTGGCACAAGAACGCCGTGGAAAAGAGCATCGGCAATTCAAAGCGAATCTTCCCGCCCCACATGGTCGCCAGCCAGTTGAAGATTTTCAGGCCGGTCGGGACGGCAATCAGCATCGTCGAGGCGGCAAAAAATGTGTTGGCGGAAGGAGAGAGGCCCACCGTGAACATATGGTGCGCCCAGACCCCGAGGCTGATGAAGCCGATCGAAAGAGTTGCGTAGACCATCATCGAGTAGCCGAAAATCACCTTGCGGGAGAACACCGGAATGATTTCAGAGGCCCAAGCGAAGGCCGGTAGAATCAGGATATAGACTTCCGGGTGGCCGAAAATCCAGAAGAAATGCTGCCACAATACGGCCGACCCTCCGGCCTGCGTGTCAAAAAAATGCGATCCGAGGAAGCGATCGAAGAGCAGCATGAACTGCGCGGCGGTCAGCGGGGTAAGC
Source organism: Candidatus Binatia bacterium (assembly GCA_029248525.1). Taxonomy (NCBI): domain Bacteria; phylum Candidatus Binatota; class Binatia (SeqCode); species Binatia bacterium. The sequence continues at coordinate 699,181 of JAQWJE010000049.1, read as the reverse complement.
GCGACCAGCACGAGCACAAAATCCACCAGCATGATCCAGGTGAAGACCGGCAGCTTGGAAAAGGTCATGCCACGGCAGCGCGAACACAGGATGGTCGTGACCAGATTGAGGGCGGTCATGGTCGAACCAAGCCCCGACACCATAATTCCGAGAATCCAGTAATCCGTGCTGTTGCCGCGCGAAAAAGCCTTGCCCGTCAACGGAGCGTAGGCAAACCAGCCCACATCGGGTGCCGTTCCCGCACCGTAGAGGCCATCGCCCCCCAAAAAGCTGAAATAGAGCAGGCAGCCACCCAGGAAAAATAGCCAGAAACCCATAGAATTCAGCCGTGGAAAGGCCAGATCTCGGCAACCAATCTGTAGTGGAATCAGGTAGTTGGCGGATCCAAAGAGCATCGGCATTCCAACGAGAAAAACCATCGTTGTGCCGTGCATGGTCATCATGCGGTTGAAGGTCTCCGGGGCAAGAAATTGCAGGTCCGGAAACGCCAACTGGATCCGCATCAACGAAGCCTCGAGCCCCCCGAAACCGAAGAAAAACAGCGCCGCTCCGATGTACATGACGCCTAATTTTTTATGATCGGTGGTTGTTGCCCAATCGTGAACGGTCACCCAGCGCGAAACGGGAGCCGTCTCCGATGCGGTGCCGATCGGTCCGTCCATCACCGTCATGCGGCCTCCCCGATCATTGCAATGTCAGGAGGTAATCGACGATATGATCCACCTCCAGCTCCGTAAGTTTCATATTCGGCATCCGACAACCCGGCTTGAGCGCTTGCGGGTCCTCGATCCAGGCGCGGAGATTTTCCGGAGTATTCAGGGCCACGCCTGCGCCGAGCGTCTTGCGGCTCATGAAATGGGAAAGATCCGGGCCGTAGGTTCCGTTGGCGACGGTTCCGCCCAGCGTATGGCAATTGATGCAGGCCGTTTTCTGGAAAAGCTCCCGCCCTGCAGCGACTTTGGGGTCCTCAACGTCGGCTTTCTGCTGATCGGCAACCCAGACCGCAAACTCGTCGGGCGTGTGAACGTAGACCCGCAGGAGCATATGAGCATGCTGCGTTCCGCAGTATTCGGCACATTGCCCGAGGTACATCCCGGCGGTCGGTGTGTCGTACCAAAGCCAATTCTCCTTGTTCGGCACCACGTCGGATTTGCCGCCGAGGCGAGGAACCCAGAAACTATGGATCACGTCCTGCGAGAGAAGGCGTAAAAAAGTCGGACGCCAATTTTCCGGGGTACTGGTGGGGATGTGCAATTCGTTGGCCGTCGTGATGCCGTATTCCGGATACTTGAACTCCCACCACCATCGGTGGCCGACCACATCGACAACCAGAGCCTCCTCGGGGGGCTCTTCGATCTGAATCTCGGCAATCGTTCGGGCCGTAGCGAGAAAGAGCACAACGACGATGATCATCGGCACGATCGTCCAGGCCACTTCGACGGGTGTCGAGCCGTAAATCTGAGGAGGATCGCGGCCGTCATCACCCGGCCGGGCGCGGAATTTGAGGATGCACCACAGCAGGATCCCCTGGGTGATCAGGAAGATCAGCGCGCAGATCCCGATCACGAACCACGAAATATCCTTGATCTGATGACCCGTTACCGAGACAGGGTCAAAAATATTCGAGTATTGATGAGGCATGGGGCCCTCGGCCACTGCGGCCAAAGGCACCAGGACGAGTATCCAAAGGGCGCCAATCAGGGCTTTGCAAAGGACTTGGTGCATCGCTGATCCGAACAAGCCATGAACACGCCCCCGCGTCAACAAGGACCGGGGATCGCATTTGGCTGCGGCTACTTGGCATCGAATCTCTGGCACGCTCATTTTTTTGATAAATACGTTTGGAAACAAATGGAAATTTCCACGATTTTCGCATCGCCGCAGACCCCTTATGCATTGTTTCCACCACCCGCTAGGTTACATTGAGACCTACAGTGGCGATTCACGGTAAAAGTCCAACCCAAGAGCTTGAAGAACCTGAAGAGGCGCCGCTGGCCCCCGCTTTCCTCGGCGGCGTGGACCCTGCCTGGCTGGAGGATATGGCCGCTCGCTACGCCCGTGATCCTCAATCCGTCAGTCTGGATTGGCAGGCCTTTTTTGCCGGCATGGAAGTGGGCCGCCTCGAGGCACCGACCAGCGACACCGCCCCCGTACCGGGTGCGCGACCACGCACCTTCGGCCTCGTCAGCAACTACCGGGAACTGGGGCACCTGCTGGCCGACCTCGACCCCCTCAGCAAACCCCCGGCTTGGCACCCCCTGCTCGACATCGGCCATTTCGCCTTCACGCCGGGGGATCTGGACTCGCCGTGCGCACCGGGCGGATTTCTCGGGCCCCTACCGGGCTCCCTCCGCGAGCTCGTCGATGCCCTGCAACAAACCTATTGCGGAAAGCTCGGTGTTGAATTCACCGGAATCCGGGACCCCGAGCAACGCAGGTGGCTTCAGGAGCGCATGGAGCCCGCCCGCAACCAGCCTGACTTGAGCACCCGGGAGCGGGGACGGATTTATCGGAAACTCGTGGAGGCCGAATCCCTCGAGCGCTTCCTGCACGTGAAGTTCCGCGGTCAGAAACGCTTTTCGCTCGAGGGCGGCGAAACGCTGATCCCCATGCTCGAAAGCTTGGTCGAGTGTTGCACCGAGCAGGATGTCGATGAGTTGGTTGTGGGCATGGCCCACCGAGGGCGCCTCAATGTGCTCGCCAATATCGTCCACAAGCCACTCGAGATGGTTCTTGCCGAATTCGAAGGCTCCACCCTCCCCGATTGGGTCGAAGGCGACGGCGATGTGAAATATCATGCCGGCTACTCACGGGATCACGAGGGGACCAACGGCCGGAATGTCCATATTTCCTTGACCCCCAACCCCAGCCACCTGGAAGCGGTAAATCCGGTGGTGGAGGGCAAAGTTCGAGCCAAGCAGAACGAATTGGGGGATACCGATCGCACCCGGGTCGTCCCCCTTCTGATGCACGGCGACGCGGCTTTCATGGGCCAGGGCGTCGTTTCCGAAACTCTCCTGATGACCCACCTCAAAGGGTACGATACCGGCGGCACCATTCATGTCGTGATCAACAATCAGGTGGGCTTCACCACGCCTCCCGAATCCTCCCGCCCCACCCGCTACGCCACGGATATCGCCAAGATCATCGAATCTCCCGTGTTCCACGTCAACGGCGACGACCCCGAGATGGCCGTCCACGCAGCCAAGCTGGCCGCAGGGTTTCGTCAAAGATTTGGCCAGGACGTCCTCATCGAACTGGTCTGTTTCCGAAAGCATGGCCATAACGAGCTGGACGAACCGAGCTTCACCCAGCCGCGAATGTACGAGGAGATCGCCAAACATCCGGGCACGCGAACCGTCTACGAGCAGAAGCTTCTGCAGGACGGCGTGTTTACCGAGGAAGAACTCGAAAAGGAGAAGGCGGAAGTTCAGGATGAGCTGAATGCAGCACTGACCTTCGCCCGCGACTTCCGACCGAGGCAGGAGGTCTTCAGCTTTGGTGATGCGTGGAACGGATTGGGGCCGGCCACCGAAAATCGGCTCGCCGATACAGCTCTGCCCGCAGAGGTTCTCGAAGAAATCGCCACGGTCGCAGGACAGATTCCCGAGACCTTCGAACCCCATGCGAAAGTTCGCAAGGTCTACGAGCAACGAGTCGAGATGGTGACCGCCGGAAAAGGCATCGACTTCGGCTGTGCCGAAATGTTGGCCATGGGCTCCCTGCTCCTCGAGGGCACACCCGTGCGACTCTCCGGTCAGGACTCTGGTCGCGGTACTTTCAGCCACCGACACTCCGTCCTCCACGATCAGCAGAAGGCAGATCAGTATATTCCCCTGAACCACCTGGCACGGGACGGGGATTCGCAGGCACATTTCGAGGTCCTCGACAGCCCGCTTTCCGAAGCAGCGGTCCTCGGTTTCGAGTACGGGTTCTCGTCTGCTGCGCCGCAAACACTCTGCATCTGGGAGGCGCAGTTCGGCGACTTCTCCAACGGTGCCCAGATCATCATCGATTGCTTCATCGCAGCAGGGGAATCCCGTTGGCAGCGATCGAACGGCTTGGTGCTCTTCCTGCCGCATGGTTACGAAGGCCAAGGTGCCGAGCATTCGAGCGCACGCCTCGAACGATGGCTGCAACTCTGCGGCGACGACAACCTGCAGGTGGTCCAGCCCACGACACCAGCACAGATGTTCCACCTGCTGCGTCGCCAGATTCACCGGCCCTTCCGAAAGCCACTGGTCGTGATGACGCCAAAGAGCTTGCTGCGCTACAAGCCGGCGGCTTCCCATATTGAAGACTTGACGCAAGGCACCTTCCGTCCCGTGATGGACGATCCCGTCCCCGCTGCGGCCGAGAAGATCACGACGGCTGTACTCTGCACGGGCAAATTATTCTTCGATCTCGCCAAAGCCCGCGAAGAACGCTCTGCCGACGAAGTTGCGCTGATCCGAATCGAGGAAATCGCGCCATTCCCGGGGTCCGAAATTCAGGAGGTCCTGTCTCGCTACCCGAACGCCCATGACATCGTATGGGCCCAGGAAGAGCCCGCCAATATGGGCGCCTGGTGGTATATGGCGCAACACCTTCCCTCCGTGCTGGGCGAGAAGCAAAGCCTGCGCAGCGCCAGTCGTGCCGCCGCCGCCACCCCTGCGGTGGGATCCTATACCCTGCATGGTCGCGAGCAGAAGGAAATCATGACAGAGGTATTCGATCGAGCGCCCACAGTGGCGACGTCGGGGGAAATCCCCGCAAGCACCGCAAACAGCAAGCGCACCTGAGTTGCTGCAGAACGAGAGGTTTCGATGGCCGTGCAAGTGAAAATCCCTTCCCTGGGCGAATCCGTAACCGAAGCGGTTCTCGGCTCCTGGCTGGCGCAGGAAGGCCAGACCGTCGCCGTCGATGAAGTCATCTTCGAATTGGAGAGCGACAAGGCCAATATGGAAATCGCCGCCGAAGTCGCAGGGCAGCTGCATATCCTGAAGCAGGAAGGCGATACCGTTTCCGAGGGCGACGTGGTCGCCGAGATCGATCCCGCTGCGGCATCCGCCAAGCCGGATACCCCTCCGCCATCGCAGGCAAGCGGGGACAAGGCGGCGAGCGAGGCGCCAGCTCAACCTGCGGCCCCGGCCGCGAGTCAACCGCAGGCGAGTTCGAACGATTCGTCGGAAGCCGAACCCTTCCTCAGCCCGGCCGTCCGTCGGATCGTAAAGGAAGAAAACCTCGATCCGGCAACCATCCCCGCAACCGGTCCCGGCAACCGCATCACCAAGGCAGACGCGCTGCAAGCCGCCGAAGCCGTGCCGACAAGCCCGGAACCGACCGGCAAACCCCCGGTCGCAAGTCCTGCTTCGAGCGTTCCGGGAGAACCGCGTGGCGAGACACGGGTGCGCATGAGCCGTATGCGTCAGGTGATCGCCAGACGGATGGTCGAATCGCAACGAACCGCAGCGATCCTCACCACCTTTAACGAAGTTGACCTCAGCGCCGTGATGACACTGCGTTCCGAGCATAAGGAAGCCTTCCGAGAGAAGCACGATGTCGGCTTGGGCTTCATGTCGTTTTTTGCCAAGGCATGCTGTGCGGCCGCCCGAACCGTCCCCGAGTTGAATGCAGAAATCCAGGAAGACGAAATCGTCTATCGCGAAGCTGTGAATATGGGGATCGCTGTCGGCACTCCCAAGGGGCTTGTCGTGCCGGTCGTTCGGGATTGCGATCTTCTTTCCTTTGCCGGGATCGAGCGAGAAATCGCACGACTGGCTGCCAAGGGACGTGAAGGAAAACTCGGCGTCAGCGATCTCTCCGGAGCTACCTTTACCATCTCCAATGGCGGGGTTTACGGCTCGCTACTTTCGACTCCGATTCTCAACCCGCCGCAGAGCGGTATTCTCGGAATGCATAAGATCGAGAAAAGGCCGATGGTCGTAGACGATGCCATCGTGATTCGCCCGATGATGTATCTTGCGCTTTCCTACGACCACCGGATCGTCGACGGAGAAGGTGCGGTTACCTTCCTGGTGCGAGTCAAAGAGGCATTGGAAGCACCCGCCAAACTGCTTCTGGAGATCTGAGTCATGTCCGAGACCGATAATTTTGACCTTGTGGTGATTGGGGCCGGCCCGGGAGGCTATGTCGCCGCGCTTCGCGCAGCCCAACTCGGCCTCCGGACCGCATGTGTGGAAAAAGATCTGACGCTGGGCGGAACTTGTCTCAACGTGGGCTGTATCCCCAGCAAGGCATTGCTGCAGTCGAGTGCTCTTTTCGCGCAGGCAGGCAAGGACTTCAAAACGCACGGGATCGGTGTCGGCGAACTCAGTCTCGACCTCGGCGCGATGATGAAGCGCAAGGATCGGGTAGTCACCACTCTGACCCGAGGGGTCGCCGGCCTGCTGAAAAAAGCAGGAGTCGAAGCTGTTCAAGGGAGTGCGTCGCTTCTCGGTTCAGGAAAATGTCTGGTCTCCGGCGCCGATGGTTCTCGCACCTTGTCAGCGAAGACGATTCTGATTGCCTCCGGGAGTGTTCCGATCGAGCTCCCGAGTTTGCCCTTTGACGGCGTGCGTATTGTCGATTCCACTGCAGCGTTGGAACTCGAGTCCGTGCCCGAAAGGCTTCTGGTCGTCGGTGCCGGCGCGATCGGACTCGAGATGGGATCGGTTTGGGCCCGACTCGGATCTGCTGTCACGGTAGTCGAGATGACCGACGGCATTGCCAGCGGCATGGACGCAGAGATGAGCAAAGTTCTCCAGAAATCCTTGAAAAAGCAGGGCCTGAAGTTCCTTCTAGAGACCTCCGTCCAATCGGCTGAGCCAACTGAGAGCGGCATCACCGCAACTCTCGGAAAAAAAGACGGCTCTACGGAATCGCTCGAAGCCGACGTCGTGCTTGTCGCCGTGGGGCGTCGCGCTTATGCCGACAGCCTCGGCCTTGCCAATGCAGGCGTCGAGATCGACGATCGAGGACGCATACCGGTGGACGCCAACTTCCAGACCAACGTCCCCGGGGTCTTTGCGATCGGTGATGTGATTGCCGGCCCCATGCTCGCCCACAAGGCCGAGGAAGAGGGTGTCGCCTGCGTCGAACTTCTCGCGGGAAAAGCCGGCCACGTGAGCTACGAGACCATCCCCGCGGTCGTCTATACCCATCCCGAATTTGCCTCTGTCGGATTGACCAGTGAAGCCGCAGCCGCACAGGGGATTGCCACCAACATCGGCCTGTCTCCCTTTGCGGCCAACGGTCGCGCGAAAACCATGGGCGAAACCGAGGGCGCCGTAAAAATCATAGCCGACGCGAGCACCGATCGTATTCTCGGCGTTCATATCGTCGGGCCGGAGGCTTCCGCCTTGATCGCAGAAGCTGCAGTTGCGATGGAAATGGGAGCGAGTTCCGAGGACCTCGCCCGTAGCGTCCACGCCCACCCGACCCTGCCCGAAGCCGTCAAGGAAGCTGCTCTGGCAGTCGACGGTCGCGCCCTTCATATGTAAGCGATTTCAGCCCCGTGGGTACCAGCGGTCAATGACGGCTCGCCATTCCGTGGCGGTCTTTGCGTCCACAAAGGCCGCACGAACATCTTCCCCTGCGGGATGACTCTCCGCGATATGAATCGACTGCTTGCGCATCAGGATGGAGGCCTTGCGTTCTCCGAGCAGAATGGCGCGTTGGTCGAATTGCTCTTGCAGCACCCCCCCCTGCTCCGCGAGCGAAGGGCCCGTCTTCTCGCATCCCGCGAGCAGTTCGCGCGCTTGCCGAAAGATCCACGGGTTGGCAATCGCTCCGCGCGCCACGGCAACCGCCTGGACACCGCAGAGTTCCATCATCGAGAAAATATCTTCGGCGGTATCCACGTCCCCTGAGCCGAAGATCAAACGGTCAGGGTAGCGCCGCACCAAATCGGCCAGAGCATTCCAACGCCCACGACCAATATAGCGTTGCTCCACCGTCCGGGAATGTACGGTCGCCCAGGCAAAACCAAGTTCGTAAGCAGCACCAAAAATCCGATCGAAGGCCAGCGCCATTTCCGGAGTATCGTCCCATGCGCGCCGCAGCTTCACGGTGCAAGGCGTTTTCGTCGGCACCGCGCGCCGGACCGCACTCAGGATCTCGATCGCCGTCTCCGGATCGGCCAGCAGATTTCCGCCGCGCGGCCGTCGTTTGGCCAGCTTCGAGGGACACGCCAGATTGACATCCACGACGTCGAATCCCATCTCGACGATAATCCCGGCGGCCGCGGCCATCTCTCCAGCATCGTGACCCACGATTTGGCCGGCAATGGGCCGATCCGCACCGGCCACCCGATCGGGATGCTCCGCGCGCCGTTTACGACGACTGGTCAGCAAGGTGTGATCCAGCATCGACTCGGTCACACAATAGGGTGCACCCAATCGGCGAGCGGTCAGCCGCATCGCATGGTCGGAGTAACCCGCCAGACCCGCTTGAAAAAATGGCACCTCGAAACCCGGCACCAGCGAGGCGATCCGAGGATCCATCGTATGACCCCGGGCAAAGGCCGCTGCGCTCTCGGAGCACCGCTGTTCGCGCAAATCGGGAACCGCACCCGCCATTCAGGCCTCCAGAACGCTCGTATAGGGTGCGCAGGAGCGCCGACGCCGCACGAAGAGCTCAGCCTCGCGCAAGGCCATCCCCCGGCACCGGTGCAGATAGCCAATCGCCGCTGTCGGCGCCCGATTGTAGCCCGCATTGCAGTGGACCAGAACCGCGCCCGATCCCGCGATCATCTCCTCGAGGCAGCCGATCACAGCATCCATTCGGCGGGCAACATCCTGGAGATCGCCATCGATAATCGGCAGGCGGGTAAAACGGATCCCGGCGGAGGCATAAGCCTTTTCGAGATCGCGCTCGACCAGATTCTTTGCCAGAAGATCCCAGTCATCCTGCAAGGAGAGGACCGCCTCCACGCCGTGCTCGGATCGCAACCAATCCGCGTCGTTCGCGGTCGGAAACGAACCCACAAAAAGCTCGCCTTCCAGAATGGGCGAGATGCTGGGTCGCCCCTCGGGCCGCAGGAAAGGGTGTTGGAGGTCTGCCGGCATTGGTTTCTTCTAGCACGCCAACCGGCAGGCTCAGGACTCCACGACGAGCGTCATCGGGCCATGATTGATCAGATGCACATCCATATCGGCACCAAAAATTCCGCTGGCGACGCCGACACCCGCTTCCCGGAGTATCTCGAGAAACTCGAGATAAAGAGGCTCGGCCCTGGGCGCGGGCGCAGCACGGCTCCACGAAGGCTTGCGCCCCTTTCGGGTATCGCCCCACAAGGTGAACTGCGAAACACAAAGAACTTCCGCCGCCGGAAGTTCTTCCAAGGACTGATTCATCGCGCCGGAAGCATCCTCGAAAATCTTCAGAGAGAGCAGGCGCCGAGCCAGAACACGGACCTCGGCCGAACCGTCTTCGCGGTGAATCCCCAGCAAAATCAACATCCCCGGGCCGATCTGCCCCACGCAGCTTCCCGCCACTTCTACCCGGGCCTGCCGGACTCTCTGCACAACCGCACGCACTCCGGCGGCTTACCTCTTCCGAGTCTGATCTGCACCCTCCTGGCGCCACGTTGCATCTCGCGGCCTCGATTGCGAACTTTCCCTATCAACTTGGCATGGTCTGCCCCGGATAAACCGGCGCCCCCATGCGTAATGGAGGTTCCGATGGCAAAACGGCAGGAAGCCGCAATTGTAGCGACAGCCCGAACGGGTCTGGCGAAATCATTCCGGGGTTCATTCAACATGACCCGACCCGACGATCTGATGGCGCGTTGTATCGAGAACGTTGTGGGGAAGACCACCGCGCTCGACCCGGCTGAAATCGACGACGTCGTTGTGGGCACCGGCTTTCCCGAAGGACCTCAGGGCTTCAACGTTGGCCGAAACGTCGCTGTGCTTGCGGGACTTCCGCTCAACGTTCCCGGCTCCACGGTCAGCCGCTTCTGCTCCTCCGGCCTCAATGCCGTGGCAGTCGCCGCCCATATGGTCGAAAACGAAGGCGCCAACGCCGTGATCGGTGGCGGCTGCGAGTCGATCACCATGATCCAGAACGACATGAACACCACGAACCTCTTCAACCCCTGGCTGATGGAGAACAAGCAGGACATCTACATGCCCATGGGAATCACCGCCGAGAATGTGGCCAAGCGCTACAACGTGACGCGTGAGGTGCAGGACAAGTTGGCCTATGAGTCGCAAATGCGGACGGCCGCCTTTCAGGACTCGGGTACCCTGCTCGAAGAACTCGTCCCGGTCACCACGACATGCCAGGTGAAGGACAAGGAAACCGGCGAAGTTTCCGAGAAGGAAGTCACGGTAACCACCGACGAATGCAACCGCCCCGGCACAACCATGGAAACTCTCGGTGGCCTCGGCGGCGCCTTCGACAAGGAAAACGGTACGGTCACGGCCGGCAACTCCTCTCAGTTCTCCGACGGAGCCGCAGCGCAGCTGATCATGTCGGCCGAACGCGCGGGCCAGTTGGGCATTGAACCCCTCGGCTTTTTCCGTGGCTGCGTCTTTGCGGGCTGCGAGCCGGACGAAATGGGCATTGGCCCGGTCTTTGCGATTCCCAAATTGCTCGAGCGCAATGGCCTCAAGGTCGATGATATCGATCTCTGGGAACTCAATGAAGCCTTCGCCTCGCAGGCAGCATATTGCCGCGACAAGCTCGAGATCGATCCCGAGAAATACAATGTCAATGGCGGTTCGATCTCCATCGGACACCCGTATGGCATGACCGGCTCTCGCCTGGTCGGCACGCTTCTTCTGGAATTGCGTCGTCGCAAGCAGAAGTGGGGCGTCGTCACCATGTGCGTCGGTGGTGGTATGGGCGCCGCAGGCCTCTTCGAGGCTAACGTCTAAAATCGCTCCACGGCAGCCGCCTTCGAGTGGCCGCTAGCAGATCCATGTGCGGGGGGTTCGCCATCAGGCGAATCCCCCGTTTGCGTTTCCGGGGGCCCGGAGGATCAGGGATCGCTGCTTTCAGATTCAGCTCTGCGATGCGTTGCCAGACCCATCAAATCGTTGAACTCGCCAAAATTATAAAGTTCCTGCGACGACCCCTCCGTGGTCCCCGCGGCCATCAAGGTAGCGTAGATCCCCTCGACAGCTTTGGCCTGAGCCAACACGGCCGCTACCGGGTAGACGATCAGATCAAAACCGCGCGCGTGGAGTTCGTCGGGAGGCAGAAGTGGGGTCTTGCCGAATTCCACCATATTGGCAATTTTGGGACCGGGGATCGCCTCGGCGATCCTGTCCAATTCTTCGACAGATTGCGGCGCTTCCACAAAGACCGCATCCACCCCGAGGTCTCGAGCCGCTTTTCCTCGAGCCAGAGCCTCCTGCAAGCCGGCCGGTGCCCGCGCATCCGTCCTCGCCACGACGAAAAGATCGGTTTGCGAGCGAACCTCGAGAACAGCCGCAAGTTTCTCCAGCCATTCGTCAGCCGGCACAACTTCCTTACCGGCCATATGTCCGCATCGTTTCGGCCAGACCTGATCTTCGAGAAAGAGACCGGCCGCGCCGGCGGCGGCATAGAGTTCTGCGGTCTTCCGGGCCTCGGCGGTGCCGCCATAGCCGGTGTCCGCGTCCACCAGAACCGGAGCCACAACATGAGGACAAAGCCTTTGGACCGTCGCGACCATCTCCGCCTGGCCGAGGATTCCGATATCCGGTTCACCCAACAGCGATGCCGCCACCGCGTATCCGCCCATGAAAGTGATCGGAAACCCAGCCTTGTTCACCAGACGCGCGGAAACCCCGTCATAAAAACCACCCATCACCAGAGGACGGTCCTCGGCCAGCAAGGCCCGCACGGTTGCCGCCGGAGAGCGGGGCTCGGAAGAGGTAGGCTGCATCGTCATGCCCTGCCACTAACAAGCCGGGGCAGGCCCGCCAAAGGCTTGCGCCGGACAGCTTATCTGGCCGCGGGCGACGGTGGTGCCGGCCCGACTCCCGCGGCAGGCGGCATCTCCGCATCCAAAGCCGCGAAAAGCGTCTCGACGTCGGGAAAAACCTGCGCGATCTCCCGATTCTCGGGAGCCAGGATTCCGTCCTCGACCTGTCGATCGAGAAAAGAGAGGAGATGCGTCCAGAAACCGTCCGGATTCAGCAAATAAATCGGCTTGGCGTGAAATCCCAATTGTCGCTCGACCAAAATCTCACTGAGTTCTTCGAGCGTCCCGAGGGCTCCGGGCAGCGCGATAAAAGCATCGCCGCGATCAGCGAGCCCCGCCTTGCGTGCCCGCATCGTCGCAACAGTTTCCAACTCGTGGAGATCGGGATGCGCCACCGAGGAAAACTCGTCCAGAATCACACCCTCGACCCGGCCTCCTGCTGCCAGGGCGCCAGCGGCCAAAGCCCCCATCACGCCGACTGTAGCGCCTCCATAAACAAGAATATGTCCCCTCTCCGCCAGCCCTTGCCCCACGGCGCGGCCGGCCGCCAGAAAGGATTTCGGTGATTGGCGCGAAGAAGCTGCGTAGACAGTCACCCTCAGTTTCCGTCCCTCGCGATTCAGCTTTGCCTTTTTCATTTCGTTCCCCTTCGCGTAGAACAGGTCCACACACTTGACCACAGAAAGATGTCATTCATGCAGCCATCGGAACAAGCGACAAAACATCCCTTTGTCTTTCTCGACCGGGATGGAACCCTCGTCGAGGAAGTCTATTATGGGCATAAACTCGAAGACTATGCGCTGATTCCCGGGGCGATCGAGTCCCTGCAAAGGTTCCGAGATGCCGGATTCCGCCTCGCGATCGTGACAAACCAGAGTGGGCTCGGGCGCGGCATTTTCGGCATCGAAGACTATGAAATTTTCCATGGCCAGCTGCTTTCCGATCTCGAGAACGCAGGTCTGGAAATCGTCGAAACCTATATGTGCCCGCATGCCCCCGACGAAGCCTGCGTCTGTCGCAAGCCGCTGCCGACTTCGCTTTTCCATGCCAGAGACAACCATCAGGCAGATATCGAGGCGTCGTGGGTGATCGGGGATCACGTAAAAGACGTGGAAACAGCTGCGAATGCTGGCGCTCGCGGCATCCTTCTTCTGACTGGGCACGGGGAGGAGGAGGTGGCGAAACTGGGCAACGTCCCGCACGATGCCGTCGTCCAGGATATAACCGCCGCCGCCAACCATATTTTACAAACCTGACCGACGAGGGGGCTTCGACACCTTGCGCAGCCCTGCGGAAGTCGAGACAATGCCGCCACCGACCGCCTCGGGTTGTCGGATTGATCTTATGCTTGATCCTCCGAAGCAAATATTCCCTTACCGCCTGCACCCTCTCGATCGCACAGACCTGATCACGTTATTCCTTCTCCTCACGGTCTTCCTTCTTACCCGGATTCTCTGGGTCGAGGGGAATTTCGCCGCGACCGTCTATTGGGAAGAAGATTTTCGATGGGTCGCTGTGCACGAGATTCTGAGTGGCCCCCTCCGCGGCACCCTCGACTATCAGGCCGACCACTACCAGGGAGGCTCTCTTCTTCTCACCCTGATGGCGGCCGGGTTCACGTATATATTCGGCGTCGGCCCCCTCGCGTTCAAGATGGCGGCCATCGCCTGCTCGACGACCACCCTCGGACTTCTTTTCCTCGTGGGGCGGAAACATTTCGGCTACCGCACCGCGGTGCTTGCGGGTCTCGGTTATCTCGCCGGGCCACCGCTGGTTGCTTATTGGGGTCTCGTCGTCATGGGCAGTCACGGGGAGTCGCTGATCTTCTCACTCGGCATGCTGCTGCTTTTCCATCGACTGCAGACAACTTCCGGGCGCTCCACTGGAACCTGGCTCGCCTTCGGGCTGGTGGCAGGAGCGGGCCTCTGGTTCTGCTACACAGCCGGCCTCACCCTCGCAGCCTGCGGCCTCGCATGGCTGCTGCTTTACGGCTTCCCGCGCTGGCGTGAATTTCTGGCAGCCCTTTTGGGGGCCGCGGTCGGGCTGATCCCGTGGTTCATCTATAATATCAAGTATGGATTCCGCGGTCTCGACCGAATTTTCGAGATGTTCGGTTATCTGGAACCGATCGATCCCTGGATCGAGATGAGTGCTGGCGAAAAGTTGCGCAATCTTTTCGCACAAGACTGGCTCGAAGGTCTCGTGACGCCCTATATCGAACCCATGTCCGCAGGCCTCGCGCCCGCCCTGCAAGCCGGGTTTGGCATTCCTTTTGCCTGCGGCCTCATTCTCTTCGTCTACCGACTTCTGCGTGGCGGGAGCGAAGGCCGCCAGCGAGAACTGGTCTATGCACTCTATGGCATGATCTTCCTGGCGATCTTTCTCGGCTCCAGCTTTGTAATCGCCTTGAAGGAAGGACCCGTGACGTATCGTTTCTTTCTTCCGGCCGCGGTACTGCTCTCGCTGCCAGTTGCCGAATCGGCAAGCCGCAATTTCCCATCCCATAAGGTCCTCGTGTCGATCGCCGTGGCGGTCTTTCTCCTCGCCTCGAGCACGGCGACCGGACTGGGCGCGACTCGCGAAATGCTCCGGAAGAAACCTTTTTCGAACGACTTCGGCTATCAGGTCTGGGGGCTTCTCTCGCATCGAAAGTACGAGCGCAATCTCGGCGAGGCATTGGCCGAGACTCGCGTCGTGCCGGAACTGATGCCGCGCCTGATCATGGTTCGAGGAATCGCCTGGGGAGTCGCCTTTCGCTTCGAGCAAGATGGCCGAGAAGAATCTGTCCTCAAGGCATTTGATGAGGCTGAGAAGCAGGAAATCAAGGCGCTTATCGGAGGTTATGAATGGACCGCGGAAACTCGCATGCGTGGTGTCGCGGAAAAAATAATCGCTGGTGAGCAACCCCCCGAAGGCCCACTGGTTCTGGCTCGAAACCGCTGGCTTTTGAGCTTCGTCGCCGAGGAGAGGGCCAAGCGAGGCCTGCAACCGCCCCCCCGAAACTGGAAGCCCGTGAAAGCCTACGCGCCAGAGGCTCAATAGGATTCCCCTTTCCCACAAGGAAGTGCGAAGGTACATCCGATGTCCAAGAAGAATCTAATTTCGGCAACTTCCCTGCTGAGCACACTGCTGGCGCTTGGCTCGTGCACGACCGAACCCGCCAAGCCGCTCGGGGTGGACTCGGTGGCCATGCAGGGTGAAGCGGGCGACAACCTCCGGCGCGCCCCGCTCTACAGACTCATGGAATGGATGCATTCCGGTCCGATCGCCGCGGGGGATCTCACGTGCGCGATCGGCAATGAAATTCGCCCCTCGCTGGGCTGCCTGCCGGCAATTGCCTTGTTTTCCGGACCCCTCCCACCCGAAGAACAGGGAGAAATCCGGATGAGCCTGCCCATCCCGCAGCCGCTGCAAAAACAATCCCTCATTCTGGAACGCACAACCAAGAAAAGATCGGATCTGGACTGGAGAGGGCTCGCTCCCCAATACGTCCGCAAGGATGTCGCCAGTTACGAATTCGAATCCGCCGCCACGGACGACGAACTCCTGCAGATCTGGGCCAGGCCGCTGCCGCCCAACCTTCGTCACTACCGCACGCGACCGCGGCGTATTCCATCCGGGGCAACTCTGCAGGTGGGGGTCGGCATCGCTCCAGTCGCGAGTGCGGTCGGTGCCGCGCCGGTTAGGATGTGGCTGAAGGTCGAAAACGCTGCGGGACAGCACACCCTCCTCGATACGCGACTGTCGCCCGCGACGGCAACCACATGGCAGGACCATGAACTGGACCTGCAAGCCTACGCGGGCGAGGAAGTTTCTTTCCATTTCATCAGCGAGGTCGTCGGGGGCCGTGATACGGAAAACTTCAGCGCGCCTCTCTGGGGCGCGCCAATTGTTGTGGCGCCCGTCGAAAATTCGGGCCCACCGAGTATCATCGTGATTTCGCTCGATACCCTGCGTTCGGACTACGTTGGCATCGAAAAACAAGGCCATCGTCTCACGCCGGAACTCGATCGCTTTCGCGAAACCGGTGCCGTCTTCCAAAATGCGATGACCACCTACCCCTCAACCACGGGTTCTCATATGAGCCTGTTCACCGGCGTCTACCCCGCCACGCATGAAACCATCCATGCGCGAAAGACATTGCCCAACGCCATACCGACGATGGCGGAAACCTTGGCCTATCACGGATATGCCACGGCGGCCGTGACCGAAAACGCCATGCTGAATGCGGGCTCCGGATTCCTGCGCGGGTTCGATTCCTACCAGGAGCAAAAGGGCGACGATGTCTGGTCAACGGAGGGCTCCATCGAGAAAACGTTCACGGACGCCCTGTCGTGGCTGAAAGCCCACGAAGACGAGCGATTTTTCTTGTTCATCCACACCTACCAGGTTCATTTTCCCTACACGCCCCCCGAGCGACACAACCATTTCCGCAAAAACCTCAAGGGAAAATTGCCGAAGGAAAAACTCGCTCGGCAAGCCTTCTGGTCCGAGGCAGGCTATGCGGGCGAAGTCCTCTACATGGATGCGGAAGTTGGCTCACTTCTCACCGCACTGGAGTCACTTGTCGATCTCGAGAATACGATCATTGTCATCACCTCAGATCACGGAGAGGAATTCGCCGAGCATGGACATATCGGCCACGCGGAAACTCTGCATAGCGAGGTGCTGAATATTCCGATGAGTATTCATTACCCGGGCCAGATCCCGCCGCAGACTCGCGTCGCAGCACCCGCATCACTTGTCGATATTCTCCCGACGCTGCTCGACTTTGCCGGCCTGCCGCCCGAGCCGAAAGCTCAGGGAGTTTCTTTGCGACCACTTATCCGGGGCGAAGACCTGGCCGAGCCTCGAGCCGTCTACGCGCAGAACTTTGGCAAAAACGGCCAACAATGGGCCGCGCGCACCATCGATCGCAAGTTCATCTTCAACGGAAGTCAAAAGGTGCCGAGACAAGCCTACGATCTCGCCAGCGATCCCGAGGAGAAAAACCCGATGGAGTTGAGCGAAGAAGACCGGGCTGCGAGTCAGGAATTGATCCGCACCTACAAGGATTGGGTAGTCGAGGCCATGACCGCTCGAATGCTGCTGCAGTCGGAGGAGCAAGATCAGGCACCCGCAAAACCACTCGACGAAAGCGTGGCGAACAAGCTGCGCGCACTTGGCTACATGGATTAGATGGTGACGATAGGAGCCCCTCTACCCCAACGGAAAACGGCCGTCCTTCTGGCGCTCGTCTTTCTGGTGACGACCGCCTTCACCTGGGCGGCTTGGGGGCACGTGCGGGTCGATATGGGCGGGGCGCTCCACCGCGCCGAACGCCTGGCCGATGGCGCCATTCTCTATCGTGACGTCCAGGTGCACTATACACCGCTGGCGCCCTACACGATGGCAGCGCTTCTGGCGGTCTTCGGCAAGCACCTGACCGTTGTCTATCTGACCGGCCTGGCGATCCTGATGCTGCAATCCTTGCTGCTATGGAAAATTGCCCGTCGCTTCCTCGATGAATCCGAAACCGCGATCGGTCTGATCGCATTCTGGCTCCTGCTCGCTTTTCAGCCGGGTCTTTTCAATTGGGTACTCCCGAACGTCTTCGCAGGTACGTTCGCCAGCCTGTTTGCCACAGCCGTCGTCGCGATGATCGTATCCGACATCGAGGCTCCCCGGGCCAACAAGCTGCTTGCCGCCAGCCTGCTGGTCGGCATGACAGGACTCTCCAAACTCGAGTACGGTCTGGCAACGGCCATCACCGTGGTCTTCTATACGCTGTTGATCAGGCCCCGCCCGGAACAAACCACGTCAGAGGCGATCCGAAGTCGAGGAGCAGATCTTTTACGCGTGGGCCTTCCGGGAGCTCTGTTGGCAGCACTCGTGCTGGGCGCTCTTCTGACCACCGTGTCGTGGGATGTTCTGATTTTCGACAATATCTATCGGGTACGCTCCCTCTCCGACGCTCTTGATAATTATACCAGAAACTTGTTCCCGCCCTTGTGGCCGGAAGTTACCAATGCCGCTCTTTGCTATCTGGTTGTTTTTCCGGCGACCGCCGGCATTGCCGCCCTGGGCGTCAGTTGGATCCGGCAGGGTGTCATCGATGCGATTGCCGGAATTTTTCTCCTGCTTCTTGCCGCCGGCATTACCTACCTCGCGACGCGCCATTTTAGCCCCGACGAGATCGTCAACATCTACAAACAGATTCAGTTCAGCTGGGCTCCTTTGGCATGGATTTCCCTTACCGCAGTCGCGATGGTTCTCCGCGACCGTATGGCGCCCCTGAATCGTTGGCGCGTCCTCGCGATCGTGGGTCTTTTCTCCTTTATCGTCACCCTGCGCTGGTCATTTCGCGTCGCCTGGCCTGCCTATTATGCAGTTCTCGCCCCTTTCCTGGTCGTATGGCTGGTCTCCGGGGTAACCAGATTCTTCTACCCGGCTGTACCGCAGCGGTCTCGCGGCATGGCCTTCGTCCTGACGGTATGGATTGCATGCGGCGCGAGCGCACATGCCTCCCAATATCGCAGCAAGACGTTTCCACTCAGCTTCCCGCGGGGAACGATCTACACGACACCCCAAACTGGAATTCCCATGAAGCGGACGGTCGACTTTCTGCGCATGCAAACCAGACCGGGAACCGCCGTGGCCGTCTTGCCTGAAGAGCAGTTGATCAATTTTTTCGCCGAAACCCCGCATCCGACCACCGACACGGGCGTCGGCCCCGGGTGGCTGGCCACACAGGCAGACAAAGAGCGATTCCTGCAGCAGATCGACGATGCCGAGACCCCATTCCTGATTCTCAGCCGGCGACGATACCCCGAATTTGGTGCTGGCAACTTCGCCTCATATGAACCCTGGGTCGTCGCACAGCTGCAGAAGTCCTTCCATCTCGAAGTGAGAACCAAGTTCTATCAAATCTGGATGCGCAATCAGTGGCCCGCCGAGGGCCAACCATGAACTCGAAACGCATCGGGATGCACAATCCCTGGGCACTTCTCGCAATCGCCCTCATCGGATGGGCTTCTGCATGGCTGGTCACCTGGGGGCACTTCGGATTCTTTGCCTGGGAGCCACAGGGGTCCCTTTACGACTGGCAAGCCAAGGTCCTCTGGGAAAACGGAACCTGGGATGTGCCGGAGAAAGTCACTCACGTCGAAACCTTTCTCGTCAATGGCAAGGCCTATATGTACTTTGGCCCGGGCCCGGCGCTTCTGCGCTTTGTGACGTATGCGTTTGGCGAGGCTGCCCCGGGGAGCTGGAGCCGCTCATTTGTCTTTCTGGGGACGCTGGCGACGCTCTTCTCGTTATTGGGCCTGATCCAGTGGATGGCGCGCGTTCGTGAGGAAGAAAGCAACCCTCTCCACCTGCGACCCATCTGGGTCGGCGGCTTCCTCTTGCTGATGGGGCTCGGCTCGACGCTGCCTTTCATCAACGCACGCGCCTTCGTGTACCATGAGGCGATTCTATTCGGGAGCCTCGCCGCTCTCGGGTCCTATATCTCGCTCGCCTCCTACCTCCGCGAACCTCGGACCGCAGCCCTTGTCGCCAGCGGCTTTCTGGGAATATTCGCTGTCCTTTCCCGAGCGTCCGTTGGTGGTGGAACGGTCGTTGCCCTTCTGCTCACGGGCCTTCTGCTCCTCGTGTCTCCCGCTCGTTCGAGCCGACGTCAACGCATCTGTGCCTGGTGGGCTGCGTCGAGCCGCGCCGATGCCAAACGCGACGGAATCCTTGCCATTGCGATGGCCGCACTGATCGTCGCCAGCTTCGGTTTCGTGAACTACCAGAAGTTCGGCAACGCACTCGAGGGTGTCCCCCTCCGTTACCATGTCAGCTATCAGGATGAGGGCCGTCTGGAGAAGGTCGGGGGCAGCCTCCTCCATCTTCGCAACGCCCCCCGCAATCTCTACAGCTATCTCGACCCGCGGAATATCATGTTCGATGAATCCTTTCCGTGGATCTACCCGACGCTGCATAGTGCGATTCCGATCTCGGCCGCCGAGATGGAACCTCCTTCCTACCTCACACGCCCTTCTCGACGGGTGCGTATCTATCCGCAACCCGCGTGGGTTGCCGCAAGCGCATTCCCGAATACCTACGCCGATTTCGTGGAACGCTATGCCAGCGCAACCACCACCATGCCCGCCATTCTTCTGCTTGGCTTGATCGGCGCGATCAGCATCGCTCGGGGTGCTCGCGGTCTGGGGCGCTACCTGCGCCTGCCTCTGCTGGGAGCTCTTGCGGGAGCATTCCCCTTCCTCATGTCAGTCGGAGTCACCCACCGCTTCCTGCACGATGCCTTTCCGGCAGCAGCCATTGCCTGCGCGGCCGGTCTTTTTGCGCTGGCCGACATCAAGCGAGGCGTTGCCAAAAAGTCTCTGGGCGCCCTCTTGATCCTGCTCACCCTCTGGAGCGGCTGGGCCAATATCGCGCTGGCCCTCAGCTATCAGCGTATCTACTCGTGGGGCACTCCGTTTTTCCTCAAGACCAAGTTCAACAAGGACCAGTATCGGATCGACCGCACGATTGGCGAGGCCTTTGGCTACGAGGCGGACGATCGCTGGGGGATTCCCAAAAACCCTCCTCGAAAAAAATGATGTTCAGGCGGCCGCCATCATGATGCGCCACTTCGCCAACCTCGCGAAAGCCTCTACCTGAGGTACCTGCAAGAGCGTCTCGACATTCAGGGTCGCATCCTTGCCGAACCAGAGCTCGGCCAGGGCGCCGGTACCGGGACCGGTCGCACCTGACATTTCGGCATTCGCCAAATTCACTTCGCGATCGAGGGCAAAGGAGGCTTCTTCCATTCGAGACGTCCGCGCCGCGGCCGCCAACTGGATGCTCTCCAGACGAGAGCGCATCGCGGCAGGTCCCGCTGGTCCGAAGAATTCACGAACAACGGGACGCCGGATATGGGGCACCAAATCCCCCAGACAAATCCCATCATGCTCGGGGAAGAGCATTCGACAGACATCCAGAAAGCTGCGATCGACCACGGCTGCCGCGACTGCATCATAAGGCGAGAAGGTTGCGTCTGCGACTTCGGCCAGGGAACGCTGGAGTGCGAGAACCTCAGCCTTGTAACGAATCAGGTCCACCACTTCGGGTAATTCCATCGCAAACCGAAGCCTACCAACGGACACGGAATCACCCGAACCCGCTTTCTCCGCGAGGACTTGCTGGAACCATGCGGCTGAATGACCCACATTCTCCGCGTCGGTCGCCGTCAGAACCTCATTGGCCAATGGGGCGAACTCCTTCCAGAGTCGCCGGGCCGTCAATTTTCGCTGCAGAAATGATTGTCGCGGCATCGAGATCTCCTTTTCGCACCATCTCCCTAAAAGTTCAGGACGGTTCGCACACCCTTGCCCGACCGCAGGTCGTCGCAGGCCTGGTTGATTTCTTCGATCGGACGGCTGTTGGTGATCAAAGCCTCCAGATCGAGGCGTCCCGCCTTCCAGAGATCGAGGTAGCGAGGGATATCGCGCAGCGAATGCGCATCACCCAGAACAGTCGAGATGATTTTCTTTCCCGTGATCACGAGCGCGGCAGGAAGAACAGTAAAGGCTTCATCCAGCGGCGGTGCTCCGACGCAGACCAGAGTGCCCCCATTGCGGATCGCAGCCAAACCGGTGTCGAGGAGAGCGCTTTTACCTGCGGTCTCGAAAGCGAAGTCCACACCCACGCCGTTCACAGCCTGCGCGACTGCCGCGACATCGTCCTGCATCGGATCGAGCAGGTCCGTAGCTCCCATGGAGAGAGCCGCCTCGCGCCGCTCCCCCACCGGATCGGAAACAAGAATGCGAGAGGCTCCGGCGACGCGAGCCCCCTGAACGGCGGATAGTCCGACACCACCCAATCCCATGATCAGAACAGTGTCCCCGGATTTCACACCGGCTGCGTTCAGGACCGCTCCTGTGCCCGTCTGCACGGCGCATCCAATCACGCAGGCAATATCAAGAGGAATATCCTTGTCGATCTTCACCGCACCGGTTTCCTGCGTGACCACCCGGTCCGCAAACGCACCGACACCGACCCCACGATAGACAGGCTCACCATTGATGGAGAGCGGCGTTGTTCCGTCGGGCAACAGGCCGGTGATAATCGAGTTGGCATTGGTGCAAACGCTGGCCTCACCCCGAATGCAGAAATAGCAGGTGCCGCAGGGCGGCGTCGGTGTCAGAACGACGTGATCCCCCGGAACCAGAGAGGTCACCCCGGGGCCCACTTCCGCAACGACGCCCGAAGCTTCGTGGCCAAGCACCAGAGGCATCATTCCGGGAAACACGCCGTCAATGATGCTGAGATCCGAGTGGCAGAGACCGCAATGGCGAACTTCCACCGAGACCTGCCCGGCCTTGGGTGCTGCGATTTCCACGTCCTGACGAATCTCGACCGGTTTTCCGGCTTCTTCCAATACGGCTGCACGCATGATTTCTCCTCCGAGACCTGCGGAATCAGGCCATCTGCCCGTTGGACGCTACCCGGCAGAAGGAATGATCGCCAGTCCGAAGCCCCACGAAAAAAGCCATATTCGCTGGAGGTCCTGCGGTAATTTCAGATAAACTAAGAGCCTTTACGGCGCCTTTTGCTTTCCGGTAAGGTGACTTGATGCGTTGTCTTGGTTGGATCCTGTGTGCATTTGGCCTTCTCTGCGTCCCCGCCTTGGCGCAGGCCGCCAAGCCGCAAGAGAACCCGAATATTATTCTGATCATCTCGGATGATCACGGGTGGCCCTACTATGGCTTCATGCAGCGATATCTCCGCGAACGTTTGAACCGCGGTGAATTCCGGATCGACCCGACTCGCTTCAGGGAAGGTTACGACCATCCCGAAATCGTGATCCCCGAGGACATCGTCTCCTCAAGTCCCACACAGGATTGCGGCGTCGACCAACCCGGTTGTCAGCCCTGCAGGGACGGTGACTGCACCCCGCCAATCCATCGAATTCTCACGCCTTCGATCGATCGCCTCGCCGAAGACGGTTCCTATTTCCCGGCAGCCCACACGGGGGCCGTTGTCTGCAAACCTTCCATGGCCAGCATCCTCACAGGACTCCATAATGGCGATTACCAGTCCGTTCGCGGCAAGATCCTCACCCCGACACTGCCGGAATGGTTACCCGGGTTTTCTGAAGAGCAAGGTATTCGAGACCCGACCACCTATCTGACCATGGCCGGCGGGAAATGGGCCTACGGGAAAACATTTGTGGATCGACGCTTCCGTCGCAAAAAACCTTTTGATCGGGATTATCCCAGGGGAAATCCCGAAGCGGCCACGCGAAACCGAGAGATCCTCAGTCCCCGCCGCGGGGCCGACGGCATACCCTTTGAGCGAGCGATGGACTTTATCGATTGCGCCACCTGTGCCGACGCCTCCAAGTGTATTCTCCCGGCCACAGAACGACGGGCCGACCCGGACAGTTCCCGCATGGCCCCCCGAGTCGATAGCTGCACTGCGCAACCATTCTTCCTGGTGATCGGTCCCTCGATACCTCACCAGAATATACGTTTGCCAAAATACTGTCCGATTTTCCCGCGGGATGAGGTGCAATGCGGGAAAGAGCCCTACAAAAGCCACAGCGCCTATTGTCATTATCGACCCGAACTCGATCGCAACGACGACGGCGTGTTGACCGGCGACGAGTATCTCGTATGTGAAGGACTGATTCCGGGATATCGACAGATCGCATCCAATATCGCCGCCGAAGGAGATCGTTTCCGAGAGGCTTCCGGACTCGATCGGAACGTCGCCTATCTATCCTGGATCAGCGTTCTCGACCGCGCGGTAGATGAACTTTACGTTCAGCTGGCAGCGCGCGGAGAACTTGAAAACACGATCATCATGCTGATCACGGACAACGGATTCAACACGGCCAACAACAGCAAAAAGCATTTCTCGGCTAACGGCATGCAGTCGCCGATTGTCATGTTCGATGGACGAAACCAAAATGCCGGCCAGAATTGCGGTCCCAATCTTCCGGGCTGCCAAAGTCGCTTCGCGCACGCTGTCGATCTCCTCGCAACCATGCGTGAGGTCTCGGGAACCGCGACTCAAACCTGCCCGCCACCAGGCGTCGATTGCGTAAACTGTTGCCCGGACTCACGCCCGGATCAGAAATCACGCTACGAGGGAATCACGCTCACAAATCGCGAGCCCCGCCCCTGCGATATCCCTGCCCACTTCAGTCCCAACGAAAAGCAGATATTCCGGCAATGTATGATCGGCCGAAAACATGGCTCCGGACAGACGACCAATCCGGGGAAGCAATGGTATCTGCTTGCCGAGGTCGAAGATCCATCGACCAGCACCGGCAATCACCTCTGCAAACTCTACCGTCGTGATTGCGCCGGCTTTCACGAGCTTTTTGATTTGAACAGCGACCCCAGCGAGCGAAACGAACTCTTTCACGAAGCAGATACGGTATGTGGCGCCGTTGCCCCGAAAATGAAAGAGATGCTGGCCCTGAGCATGGATCAAAAGGGCTGGAACGATTGTCTTGCGGGAGAAAAACACAACGCCCCTCTCTGACAATGGCTCCGAGCACCTCCTGCCAGAATGCGACAAGCACGAATCGTAGAGGTTTTTTCACGGGTAAACTGCTCCGAAACCGCCACCACCTTGACCACCCAAGCCTCGACGGACTAATGCTGGGATTCACCGAACTCGCCAGTTGCGGGTAAGCCGAGGACCGAGAGCGCATGGCAGACTTTGATACCCTTTTGAGGAATGGAACTATCGTGGACGGGACCGGAAGCCCACGACACCAGGCAGATATCGGTCTCCGCGACGGCCGGATCGCAGCTGTCGGTGATCTTTCTTCCAAAAGCAGCGATCGAGTGCTCGACATCCGCGGCCAGATCGTGGCCCCCGGCTTCATCGATATCCACACTCATTATGATGCTCAGGTTTTCTGGGATCCTACCCTCAGCCCGTCCTCCAACCACGGCGTGACCACAGTCGTCGGTGGGAACTGCGGATTCTCCATCGCGCCGCTCTCACCCGATGCCGGGGACTACCTTACCCGCATGCTCGCACGCGTCGAAGGAATGCCGCTGGAGTCGCTGCAGCAAGGCGTCCCCTGGAATTGGACGAGCTTTGCCGAGTATCTCGAGAGCTTCGAGGAAGACCTCGCTATCAATGCCGGCTTCATGGTCGGACATTCGGCCTTGCGACGCGTCGTCATGGGCGAGAAGGCCGTCGGCCATGAAGCCGATGAGCAGGAGATCGCGGCCATGGTCGAACTCCTCCATGAATCCCTGCGCGGCGGCGGGCTCGGCTTCTCCTCCTCCGTGGCGCCCACCCATAATGATGGAGACGGGCAGCCGGTTCCCTCGCGCCATGCTGCCCGTGAGGAATTGATCGCATTGGCAGGCGCGCTCCGGGAGCATGAGGGCACCAGCCTCGAATTCCTGCCCGGGGTGGGCCCCTTCCAACCTGCCGAGCAGGAAATGATGGCCGACCTCTCCTGCGCCTCCCAGCGCGCATTGAATTGGAACGTGCTGGTGGTGAACTCCTACCAGCCCGATCATCCCGCACACCAGTTGGGAGCCGCCGACTTTGCGGCAGAGCGTGGGGGTCGCGTGATCGCCCTGACGCTCCCTCAGGTCATGTCCCTCCGGCTCAACTTTGTCTCGGGGTTCATCTTCGATGCGCTGCCGGGCTTTGCCGAGATCATCGCACTCCCCCTGCCCGAGCGTATCGAGAAACTCGCCGACCCCGCGGTCCGCGCCGACCTCGCCGAACGTGCCGCCTCCCCCGATGCCGGAGCGATGGGGTTTTTCGCCAACTGGGGGATCTACCGAATCGATGAGGCCTTCAGTAGCGCAACAAAAGCCCATGAGGGCCGTACGGTCGCCGAGATCGCGCAGGCAGAGAACAAGACGACCTTCGATGCGATGCTCGACATCGCGGTGGCCGACAAACTCAAGACCTCATTCAAACCCGATATGCCGGGGGATGACGAGCAAAGCTGGAACCTGCGCGCCAAAGTCTGGCAGGACGAACGCACCGTCATCGGAGCCTCCGACGCAGGCGCGCATCTGGATATGATCGACACCTTTGCGGTATCGACCATGCTTCTGGGGCCCGGGGTCCGCGAGAAAAAACTTCTCTCGCTCGAAGAAGCCGTCCACCAACTCACCGACATTCCCGGGCGACTCTATGGCTTCACGGACCGCGGCAGGATCGCCGAAGGCTGGCATGCTGACCTCGTCATATTCGACGAAAACACAATCGGCGCCGGGCCCGTTCATACACGAGAGGACTTGCCTGGCGGTGCAGCCAGGCTCTATGCCGAGGCTGAAGGGATCTCCCGCGTCATCGTTGCCGGGGTGGACATCCTCGTCGACGGGGAGCCTACCGGCGCCACGCCGGGACAGGTGATGCGATCGGGAATCGATACCGCAGGCACTGCCCTATAGTTGCCGCCCGCCGCCCCGAAACCATTCCCGGCAAAGTTTCACCGGCGGAAGTGCAAGGACTTCCGTCGTGTCAGTGCATGAAAACCATATTTCGAGAGCGTCGACCCTTTGCCGCTATCTCCAACGCCCGTCCAGGGAAGAGCCGGCTCCAGATAGTCACATCGATTCTGAAATACGGTGCCGGTGATCAGGTCGGCGGCCAAAGCATCGACCCTCTCGGAATCCGCGCTCCAGACGCTCGCAGTCAGCCCGAACGCGCTATCGTTCATGCAGGCAAGCGCTTCCTGATCCGAATCGACCGACAGAACGGGTAGCAAGGGACCAAAGCTCTCTTCCTGCATGACGCGAGCATCGTTGGGCACACCGTCGAGAAGCGTCGGCGGGTAGAATCGTGGATGGTCCCCAAGACTCTGCCCCCCGGTCACGACCCGTGCCCCTCGCGACACAGCCTCGTCGACTTGCTCCTGAAGAAACGCGGGCGCTGAGGCACTGGCGAGGGGGCCGATCGTGGTTTCCGGATCGAGCGGATCCCCCGCACGATAGGCGTCGAGCAGAGCCTGAGCCCCCTCGAGAAATTCGGCGTGTCGCGAGCGATGCACATAGACCCGCTCCACCGCGCAGCAGGACTGTCCCGCATTATAGCAAGCCCCATCCACGACCCCGGCGATGGCCTGCGACAGATCTGCATCCTCCGCGATATAGGCAGGGTCCTTGCCACCTAATTCAAGCCCGGCATCAATGAATCGCTCCCCGACCGCTCGGTGGATCTCGCGACCGCCCTCGACGGATCCGGTAAAGGCTACGTGAGCTATCCGCCGATCCCCGATCAAATTCGTCGACTGGTCATGGCGCAGAACCAGGTCCTGCACCAGATCAGGAACATCCAGATCCCCAAATGCATCGGCCAAAGCACGCGCGCAGAGAGGGGTTCGCGCGCTATGCTTCAGGAGCACCGTATTGCCGGCGAGCAGTGCCGGCGCAATAACATTGATCGGAATCAGAAGCGGATAATTCCAGGCGGCCAGATCAAAAACGACCCCTAATGGGTCATGCGCAATCCGATAATCAAACCCCTCGGGTGCTTCGAGAATGTCCGTTGCCAAAGCTACAGGAGCATCGATAATCGATTGTCTCGCCCGCGCGATACAGGTCGCATGCTCACCTTCGGACTGAGCCAGCGGCTTGCCCATTTGCTGGGTAATGCTCAAGGCGATCTCGTCTCCAGCAGCGGAGAAGCGTGCCAATCCCTCTTCGACTTGAGCGATCCGATCCGCCAGCGGCACTTTGCGCCAGTGCGCGAATGCAGCCGCAGATGCGGAAACTTTCTTCTCCAGAGAAGCCTCGTCATCGTAGGGCAACTCCGCGACCAGTTGGTCATTCCAGGGATTTCGAACGCAAAGCCTATCACTCATCAATTTCACTCCGGTGTCACATAGGCGGCGGTGATGCCGCCGTCGACCATGAAATTCGTACCCGTGACATAAGAGGACTCTTCGCTCGCGAGATAGAGCGCCGCTTGCGCCATCTCGGCCGCTTCGCCAAAACGCCCCATCGGAACATGCACCAGACGACGCTGTTTTTTGGCTTCTGTATCGAGAAACTTCATGAGCAATTCGGTACGCAGGGGGCCGGGGCACAGCGCGTTGACCCGAATTCCCTCGCGAGCATGAATCACCGATAGTTCCCGCGACATCGCCAGGACCGCCCCCTTGGAAGCCGTATAGGCCACTTGCGGTGTCGCCGCACCCAAAAGTGCGACAAAGGAAGCCGTATTGATAATCGACCCTCCGCCCGATCGACGGATGGCCGGAATTCCGTATTTGCAGCCAAAGAACACTCCTTTGACATTAATCGCCATCGTACGATCAAAAACCGCTTCTTCCGTCACTTCGGCATTATCATCTGCCGAGTCCATGATGCCGGCGTTATTGAAGACGATATGCAACTTGCCGAACTCCGACTCCGCGCGCGCGATCATCGCCTCGCAATCGGCAGCACGCGAGACGTCCGCCTTATGAGAGACGGCCTGGCCGCCGCCCGTAACAATCTCGGATACGGTTTTTTCGGCATTCGCGGCATCGAGGTCGACGCAGACGACCTGGGCCCCTTCGCGAGCAAAAAGCAATGCCGTTTCCCGGCCGATCCCGGCTGCGGCTCCTGTAATCAAAGCAACTCGATTTTCCAAACGCATGGGCGGCAAATACCACAGAAAACCCGTTTCGTCCCGCACCCGGAAGGCTCTGCTTTATTCAGGACTCGCTTCGAAAGCGCTCGATCCATCGTTGGTTGATGTCATCAGATTGTCGTTCGAGATCCGGATCGGGCAGAGCAATTTCGGCAGCACCCTCCACGCCCAGAAAATCGAGGACATTCCTTAAACTCTGTTCGCGATCTTCGCTCAGATCCTCATAGCGCAAACGCAGTGGTTCGATCTCGTGAGCACTGAAGAAAGTCTCCCACGCCGCTTCCTGCACATCGACCAACTCGATCAGGCGCTGAATTTGACGGCGACGATAAACCACAGGCAGCCCAAATTTCTGATGGGACGCCCAGCGACCGCTCTGCAGCGCGCGCGCCCAGGACACAGCTTGCGCGACACGATCCTCGCGACGAAGAAAAATCCATTGGCGAGGCGATACAACCTCGTCGAAAGCAGCCTTTCCCGGTCCAAAAAGTTGGTCGAAGTGATGGCGATGAAGCTTGATCCCGAACAGACCTCCCGCACTCGTGCGGCGCTCTCGAATCCGTTCCAGATATCGACGTAATTCCTCCGGTGTCCAACGACGGAGCCTGAGCAATCCGACGGCGGGACCGCGCAGGCAACCACAGATAAATCGCTGCCAGGCAGATTCCCCCAGCCGGATCTCCCAATCGCGCATCTGCATCGGGTTGAGATATTCCTTGGGGGCGCCCACGCGCCCAAGATCCCACAGGAGTCGACACAACAAGGTGCTGCCCGTCCGTGGCGTGGAGGCCACCACATAATTACGTTGGGCCTCCGTCGACAAAGGCAGATCGAATGCCTCGCCGTTGCGTGGGTCGAGTAGAGAGAAGTTCACGAACTCAGATACGCTCGAAGTAGCGACGACGCTCCCAGTCGCTTACCGCTGCATGGTGGGCACGCAGCTCTTCGCGGAAGAAATGCGTATAGTGGTCCACCACGTCCGCCCCGAGCACTTCCCGGACAAACGCACTCCCTGCAAACAGGTCTGTCGCTTCCCCGAGACTCATCGGCACCTCAGGAAGTTCGTCGGCCTGATAGACATCCCCGGAAAAATTCGGCTCCGGAACAAGTCCTCGGCGCACACCGTCCAGGCCGGAGGCAATCGCCGCGGCATAGGCCAGATAGGGATTCACGTCCGCTCCCGGAATCCGGCACTCGACGCGTAACGACTGATCTCGACCGACCACCCGAAACCCGGCTGTGCGGTTATCCTGACTCCAGGCGAGACGGGTCGGCGCCCAGGATCCGGGCTGGTAGCGCTTGTAGGAGTTCACCGTGGGCGCATAAAGCGCCATCATTTCGGGGGCGTGTGCCTGCCAACCCGCCAGAAAGGACCCGAAGGTACTCGAACCTCGCACCGGACCAAAAGACTCCGTTCCGGCAAAGGCGTTCTTGCCGTCCTTCCACAGGCTCATATGAATATGACAGCTCGAACCTGCCCGATCTTCAGCGAACTTCGCCATGAAGGTGACACTCATCGGCGGATCAAGCTGATCCGCGATCTCGCGCACGCACTGCTTGAGAATCACGTGGCGATCCGCCATCGCCAGAGCCTCCGCATAACGAACATTCAGTTCATGCTGGCCCAGCCCCCACTCGCCCTTGGTCGTTTCAACGGGCACTTCCGACAGTCGGAGGTGGCGGCGGGCAGCGGCGTTGAGTTTCTCCACCCGAGAACCTTGAAACGTATGGTAGTCCTCGAGGTACCAACCCGCGGGCTTCAGGTCCTGAAAGTTTTTCTCCATGGCGGCTCGGTAGCTGTTTTCGAAGATATAATACTCCAGTTCGGACGCCGCCATGACATCAAAACCGAGTTCCTGAGCCGCGGCCAGTTGCCGGCGGAGAATCGATCGCGGTGCTTGTGCGACCAATGCGTGATCCCCATCAGCCTGCACATCGCATAAAATCAACGCCGTGCGCGAAAGCCACGAAGCCAGACGCATCGTCGAGAAATCAGGGGATAAGTGGAAATCGCCGTACCCACTCTCCCAATTAGCGATCTTGTACCCGGGGACCGGCTCCATCTCCATGTCCGCCGTCAGTAGATAGTCGCACCCATGCGTCCCGTCTCGGGCGACCTCTTCGAGAAAAAACTCCGCATCGCAACGCTTGCCCATGAGACGTCCGTATAGATCCGTAAATCCCACGATGACCGTATCGACTTCTCCGGCTTGTACGAGCTTTTCGAGTTCTGACAGTTCCATCTTTTCTCCCTGCGTATTTCGGCCTCGGCTGGCCCTTGATTCAGACCGCTCGAAACTCCTTACCGGATCCGACCAGATGGTGCTGCGGCAGTGATAAACCGCTGCAATCGTCACGAACCGCCCGACCGAGAACCATGGGCTCTGACCCAGCCTCCCGAAGAATCTCGACCGTGCGACCCGCTTGCGCCTCGCTGACCACAAAGGTGAAGCCGATACCCATATTGAAGGTGAGATACATCTCCGCCGGAGCCAAGCCACCGCGACTCGCGACCAGTTGCATCACGGCGGGGGGATCCGGAAGACTCTCGAGCACAAAACCAACAGCCTCGCTTTGGATCCGAAGGAGGTTCAGCAAACCATCGCCGGCAATATGCGCCATGGCCTTGATCGGCACCCCTGCGTCCAGCACGCTCATCACCTCACGGACATAGACCCGGGCCGGCGTGAGTAATTCTTCGCCAATGGACGAGCCGCCGAGTTCGTCGGGTCGCTCCGCATAGTCCTCAGCGCCATAGCCGGTCGCAAGAACCTTACGTGCCAGTGTATATCCATTGGCATGAAGGCCGGAGGAGGGCAGACCGATTACCAGGTCTCCCGGTTGAACATCCTCGCCCACAACCAAACGGTCCATTGGCACGATGCCCACAGCTGTTCCGACCAGATCAACTCCGGCCCGACCATCCGGGGGGTGCGTCGCGAGTAACTCGCGCACTTGAGCAATCTCGCCACCGGGAACACTGATCCGTGCCTGACGTGCGCCCTCGACAAGTCCAATCGCCAACTGCTCCAGGAGGTCGGCATCCGCATCCGGCACCGCGACCGAATCCACCATCGCAATGGGTTCTGCACCGACGCAGAGGAGATCGTTCACATTGGTCGCGATCAGGTCGATGCCAACCGTGTCGTACTTCTGCAGTGCGTGCGCGACCAACAACTTGGTTCCGACCCCCCCGGTGCCGATGGCCAGGCCCTGACCGGTCCCGAGGTCCAGAACATTGGCAAAGAGACCGTTGGGTAATACCGGCTTGCCACGACGAGGAAAACTGCTGGTCTCGGCCAAGCGTCCCACCAGGTTACCCAGACCGCCAGCGAGCGCTGCAACATCCACACCCGCCTGAGCATAACTTCTGACTTCGTTGCTCAAGCCATGACCCCCTCTGCACGCAGGCTCTCGATCTCTTCGGTGCTCATCTGTAAAATTTCTGCGAGAACCATCTCTCCCTGCTCCCCCCGCAACGGGCCCGGCTGCCGCACGGCGCCCGAGGTCCGCTTTGCGAGAAAGGGAATCGCGTCAAAGATCTCGGTTTCTCCTTCGGGAGTATCTATCCTCGGGAAATAGCCCCTTGCAAGGAGCTGCTCGTCCGACTGGAGATCATCGGCATCGGCAACCAATGCCGCCGGGATACCGGCTCCCTGCAAACGGTCTTCCACCGCGGTCGCCAGCTGCGACGCGACCCATGCAGCTACGCGATCCCCGAGGGCGGACCCCGCCTCAAGGCGCCCCGCCAGAGACCGTAGCTCGTCGGCTGATGCCCAGCGAAGCCCGTCGCTCTCCAGAATCCGCGCGAACCGGTCCCAATGCCCATCCGTGAGAATGGCAATCGCAAGCCAACGATCCGCGGCTCCACCATCAGCGCGCGCCTCATCGCGGGCACGGTAGACCCCATGCGGCCAGGCCGCACCCTCCTGACTTTGATTGCCCGGGGGGGCGAGCGGATGCCCGGCGAGCAGCTCACAGACCCCCGGGCCGAGCAAGCTGATCAAATTTCCGTACTGGCCGACATCGACCAATTGGCCCATTCCGGTCGAAGCTCGGCACTCGAGTGCAGCCAGACTTCCCACAGCCCCCATCAGCCCACCGACCATATCCGACCATGAATAGCCCCAACCGGCGGGGGGACCATCCGGGTGTCGCATCAAATGCGGTAATCCCGCCATCGCCTGCAAGGTAGGCCCGTAACTGACACGATCACGTTCCGGTCCACTCAAGCCGAAGCCGGATAGCCGGACCTGAATGATATCCGAGCGCAACTGACAAAGAGACGGATAATCCAGACCCCAGTTCTGCATCACGCGCGCGGAGAAATTATCGATGACCAAATCCGCTCGAGCCGCAAGACGACGGGCGATCTCCTGCCCCCGGGGCAAATTCATATTCAGCCCGAGGCTCTGCTTGCCACGGTTCAGGTTGCCGGTCAGACCCCCTCGACGAGTCCCAAAATCCGCTGACTGTAAATGTTCGACCTTGATCACCGTCGCCCCATGATCGGCCAGAATGCGCGTTGTCACCGGACCCGCCACCACCCACGTGAAGTCGAGAACCACGCAACCGGCAAGCGGAAGTTCGCACGGTCCCGCAGCCGGCAAATCGCACGAAGCTGACGACCAGGGTGCCGCCGCGCGCGAAGCAACCTTGCTTCGGTAGGGCGTCCGGGAGAAAACCAGCGGAGGGCCGGGCAAGGCCAGATCCCCGACACGATCCCCGGGGAATCCTCGTGCCGCCAACTGGGGATCATCCGCCAAACGCTCGGGCTTGCGAATTTCCGCGAAGGTCAACCGACGCAACTGCCCCTCTTGTTCAATTTGACCGGCGGATTTATGCGCCGCCCATTGGTCCAGGCGATCGAAGATTTCGTCACATCGCTCCCGGCGGATATCGATCTCTTCCAAATCGGCTTCAAGCAGCTCGGGTTGATTGGACTCTTCATGGACCCAGAGCGCGAGAGTTTGCCAATCGCCTGCGGTTGTCTGCAGAATCCAGCCATCCTCGGCGGGTCCGCCGCGAAATACGCGACTCCAATGCAGGGTCCCCTGCCGGCGTGGAATAGCCCGACCCTGCCGGCGCAATCCGGTCACATGCTCCACGGCTGCGGCTGCAGCCGCCTGCACCGAAAGGTCGATCCAGTCGCCGCGGCCCGTGTGTCGGCGCGCAGAAAGCGCCAGGAGACTCGCGAGGACGCCCCAGATACCGGCTGCGTGGTAGGCTTGAAGCCCGAAGGGCTGCAGGGGCGCGCTTCCCGGATGGCCATTCACAAAAACCATTCCCGCGCGTGAAGCGCAGACCAGATCGGAGCCCACCCAATCCTGACGCGGCCCCGAGGCACCAAATGGGGTGCAGTGGAGAATGATGGCTCGCGGCCATCGCTCGGCCAGGGCTTGAGAAGCCTCGAGGTCGAGCCCCTCCTCGATCAGAATATCTGCTGGAGCTTCGTCCCCGGAGAGCCAGAAGTCTTCATCCTCGCGAACCTCCTTCTTGCCGCTTTCGTAATAAAGCCGCCCCGCGATCCCCAACGAGGCCTCCGTAGCCGCGATCAGCGTCGAGGGGCGCAGGACCTCCGCGCCCAGACCCGCCAGCAACCGACCCAGGTAGCGCCCGGACGGTCCACCCAAATCGAGCACACGAATTCCGGAGAGGGCCATGACGCTTTTCTAAACCAAGTGAGACGAAAGCGCAGCTAAAAAGATCAATCCCGAGAGACCAGCAGACACCCACAGGTGTTTCCGCCCCCTGCGGCTGCGACCGCCACTCGGGGATCGCCGGCAACCTGACGCGCCCCGCCGTCGCCGCGCAACTGCACCACGGCCTCGTGGAGAAAGCCGTATCCATGCAGGCGCCCGGCCGAAAGTTGACCGCCATGGGTATTCATGGGCAATTCTCCGGTTGGCGCAATGCGTTCCCCGCCGGCAAGGAAAGGTCCACCTTCGCCGACCTCGCAAAAACCTAGAGCCTCCAGCCACGACAATGCAAGAAAGCTGAAGCCATCATAGATTTGGGCGATATCCACATCCGACGGCTTCAGATCCGTCCTTGACCAAAGGTGCGCCGCCGCATCGCGGTTCGCCATCGTCGTCAAATCATCAAACTGATCCCACGATGGTCGCCCGTGCAAAGCGGTGCCAACGGCCTCCACCCGCACTGGAGGATGCCGCAAATCACTGGCCCGCTCGTCCCGCGACACAATAAACGCGGTCGCGCCGTCGCAGGGCACGTCGCAATCCAGAAGACAGAAGGGCCACGAGATCATGCGCGCAGCCATATAATCGTCCAGTGAAAGCGGTTCGCGATAAATCGCCTGTGGGTTGCGCGCCGCGTTGCGCCGACCATTGATCGCGATCGCGGCCAACTGCTCGCGCGTTGTGCCGAACTCGTGAAAATGGCGTGCGGCAAACATGGCAATCCAGATTGCCGCCGACGGTGCGGCAAACGGAAGAGTCCACTGCAGAGATCCGGAAGCACGAAAAGCCGCACTGCCTCCACCAATGGGGGCTCGGCCACCGCCCTTCTGTGCGGATCCCTCCCAGACACTTCGGAAGCAGAGAACGTGATTCGCCAACCCCGCACCCACCGCGAGGCATGCCTTGATCACCGAGCCCAATTGCCCGGACGTTTCGACACCCGAATCAAACCAGTCAAGTTCCAAGCGCATCGCATCCTGAACCTCGGTTGCGTTGGCTCCATTGAATCCGGGCCCACCGTCGAGCATTCCGGGATACGTCGACAGACCGTCGATATCCGAGGGCTGCAATCCGGCATCCGCGATAGCTGCCCGACAGGCATCGATGGTCAATTCGAGCGGATCGCGGAACAAGCGGCGGCCAATTTCGGATTGACCAATACCCGTAATGCAGGATCGTTTCTCCAATCGCTCGGAAGCCGCCCCCATCAGACAAGCTCCTCAGCCGGCATAAAAAGCGGAATCCAGATATCGCCGTCCGGATCCGGGTGATGCTCGAAGACGACCTGTACCGGCATGCCGATGCGGACATCCTCCGGGCGGCATCCGACGATATTCGTCGTCAGTCGCACCCGCGGGTCTTCGTCAATTGCGATAATTGCGACGACGTAGGGAAGGTCCGGGCCGGGCATCCAGGCCTGATAGTTGGTGGTGAAGGTCAGAATCGTTGCGCGACCCGAGACCGCCTCGGGGTTGACCTCATGCGATCCGCACGAGGGACAGACCGGAACGGGGGGATGCAGCCGCATGCCGCAGGGTCCGCAGCGGTGAAATCTCAACTCGCCCTGCTCTCCTCCTTGCCAGAAGGAGGCCGTCCGATCACTTAGTTCCGGCAGCACACGAAAGGGCACCGAGGTTGCGGTCATAGAAAACTCCCGAACTCCACGCAGGTGGCTGCCATCACGCACCCAGCCTCGCAGCCTCGAAGCCGATCGTCAAAGACCCTAGGAATCGGATCGCTTCCGCCGCCTTTCCCGGATCTCGTCAGCAACCGCCTTGAGCATGGCCATCCCGTCGGTGGCCGAGACGGCAGGCTCGGAGACGAGCGTCTCAGGCGCTGCTCGCGGGCGATTGGTGGATCGGCGACGGCCGCGCTGCACTGCCAACGCCGTATCCTGCGTGATGATCCGATAGAGGCTCGATTCTCGTCGATAAAACCCTCGCGAGTGATGGGACTGAGGCAGATCGAAAAGCTCCATATCGAGATGATGCCCAACCTCATGCAGAAGTGTCCGGAGGAAGGTCCTTGGCGCCACCACCTCGCCTCGCTTCGCGGTTCGCATCCAGACCGTGATATGAGCCACGCCACCCTCCTCGCAGGGCTCATAAAGTCCATGCAGCTCGCCACGGTCATTATGCGGGCGCCCGCTGGCAATGCGCACCACCGCTCGGCCCGTCTTCAAGGCGCGGCAAATTCCGCGCACCAGAACGTTCGAAACACGCTGCACCTCCTCGGCATCCCCAGCCCCGAGAGCTTCACTCAAAGTCGTAATCACCCTCGAGTAGCCCTCGTGTGGAGGCAGGGGAACCTCCGTGATGGCATTGCTTCGCTCGTACTCCCGGCGCTCTTCGGCCGGCAAACGCTTCCACCAATCGCTCCCCATAGGTAGAGTTCTCGCAAACTTGCCGGTGAAGAGGCAAGATCCGGGACAGAAAAGGAACTCATCGCTCTATGCCACGCGCCAGTCGACTCACGCCCCTGCGGGAAATCCATGCCGTGATCCTCGATACGGAAACGACCGGGCTCGACGTGACGCACGACCGCCTGATCCAGATCGGCGCGACCCGCTTTCAAGAGGGAAAGTGCCTCGAAAGCGAAACTTTTTCGGTGCGGATCGACCCCCGGCAGCCAATTGTCGAGGCTGCCACGGCCATACATGGAATCACCGATGCGATGGTCCGTGGGGCTCCCTCATTCGAGGAAATTCGAGACGAATTCCTCGAATGGATCGGGGATGATATTATCGTGGGTCAAAGTATCGGATTCGATCTGGCCATTCTGGTCCGGGAGATGCGCAACTCCGGCATCGAATGGCGGCCGCCCCGCTGCCTGGACACAAAACTGCTCGCCGCCGCGCTGGACGGATCCGACGCCGAATCCACTCTCGATGCTCTCGCCGCCCGCTTCGAGATACCGCTGGTCGATCGACATCAGGCTCTTGGTGACGCTCTGATGACCGGCGAGATCTTCCGCCATCTGCTTCCGGAGCTGGAGAACGCGGGCATCCGCACCATCGCGGATGCCGAAACTCGCATGGGCGGACAAATGCGGATTCGAAACCGTCAAGGAGACGAGGGCTGGTATGACAGAACCGCCCTGCCGCCACCCGATCCATGGCAAAGCGGACGCGATCGAGCACCGCTCGCCCGGCTCGATCGTTTTCTCTACCGCCACCGCGTGCGAGATGCGATGGCACCCAGTGTGGGACTGCTCCTGCCCCGACAAACGCTGGCGGATGCCATCCGCCAGATGGATGAGTCTCATTTAGGCGCGGCGATCGCCGGCGACGACGAACGGGGCCGGGCCGACGGCATTGTCACCGAACGCGACGTCATCGCCCTGCTCGCACGAGAAGGTGCCGCAGCTCTCGACCGACGCATCGAAGAGATCATGACCTCCCCGGTCGCCTCGATTTCGACCGAAGCTTTTCTCTACCGTGCGGTCGCCCGAATGCGCGGGTTGGGCGTCCGACGCCTGCTCGCGGTCGATGCCGCCGGTCGAACCGTAGGCCTCTTGCAACAACGAGATCTTCTCGGTGATCCCGGCACCGACGCGGTGGCGCTCGGAGAGAACCTTGCCGAAGCCAGCACCCCCCGCGCCTTGGGTGATGTGCGGCGCGGCCTGCCCGAACTGGTCCGTCGCCTGGTGCAGGATGGCGTCGACCCGCACGAGACCATCGCGGTCGTCGACATAGAAATGCGCGAGGTTCTGGCGCGCGCAGCCCGCTTTGCCGAACAGCGAATGGCTGCCGAGGGACTGGAACGCGCGCCCGTCCCATGGGCCGTTCTCTCCCTCGGTGCCGGCGGACGAGGCGAAGGTCTTCTCGCGCCCGAGCGTCATCACGCAATCGTCTACGAAGGTAATGAAAACGAGGAATCGATAGACGGCTGGTTTGAGCGTCTGGGGCGGCATTTATCCGATGTCCTCGACGAGATCGGCATCCCCGACATCCACCCCTCGCTCGGAGCAAGGCATGCAACCTGGCGGCGCAGCTATGCCGGTTGGCTCGCCGCGGTAGACCGTTGGGCACTCGGGAATCAGGCCCCGCATCCCAAGGCCATCGGCAGCTTTTTCGATGCGCGTCTGGTCGTCGGCGATGAGGATCTGGCAACCGACCTGATGCAAAAAGTGCGCGACTGCGGCGCAGAATCTCCGGCCATTCTGGCGACGCTTCTCAAGGCGGCCCAACCCAGCAGTCGCAAGGCCGAGACCATCGACCTCGAGGCCGAGGGCGAAACCGTCATTGCCGCTACCGCGCGACTGCTGGCAATCGTTCACCGGGTCGAGGAACTCTCGACCCCGCAGCGCCTCGCCGAAACCTGTGCCCGGCAGATGTTGTCCGGAAAGATCCGCGACGAAATCACCGAACTTCACGGACGTTTTCTCGGCTGGATCGTCGGCAGCGCCGACAAGGATGTGCTGGAAGGACGCACTCCGGGTCCGGTGCTCAGGCGCGCCGCCCTCTCCGCGCAAGGTCTGGCGGAACTCGAAGACGGACTCCTCCGCGCCGCGCGACTCCCGGATCTGGCGTTGAGCCTGCTCGACCCGGATCTGGCCAGAACGATCCGAGAGGCCTGAAAAAAGGGCGCGGGATATTTCCCGCGCCCTCGATCTTCAGCCTGGATTTGTCTGAACCCCGCACGCCCTTCCCGGAAGGCTCAGGGCATAGCCAGCTCAGGTCTTTTCCAGAATATGAATGGCGCAGGCCGAACCCAGGCCGATCACATGGGTCATACCCATTCGGGCGCCCTCGACCTGACGCTTACCGGCCTCGCCGCGAAGGTGGGTCGAGACCTCATAGATATTGGCGATCCCGGTAGCGCCGAGAGGGTGGCCCTTCGAGAGCAGTCCCCCTGACATATTTACCGG
Organism: Candidatus Binatia bacterium; assembly: GCA_029248525.1. Taxonomy (NCBI): domain Bacteria; phylum Candidatus Binatota; class Binatia (SeqCode); species Binatia bacterium. Next base: position 660,121 of record JAQWJE010000049.1, on the reverse strand, counting down.
AACGCGGCCGCCATGGGCCGTCTCGCCTTCATCGATCAGGCGTCCGGCTTCACCATCCTTGCAAAGACCCAGGTTCTCATAGTGGAGGATTTCCGCTGTCGCGAAGCAATCGTGCAACTCGACCAGGTTGATGTCCTCAGGGCCGCATCCCGCCATCTTGTATGCGGCGGCGGCGGCGTTTCGTGTGCAGGTATTCACATCCGGCATGGTCAGATCACGATCGGTAAACGGATCGCTGGTCATCACCGATGCTCGCACCTTCACGGCACGGCCCAGGCCAAGCTCCTTGGCTTTTTTCTCCGAAGCAATCACTGCAGCAGCCGATCCATCCACATTCACGGAACACATCAATTTGGTATTGGGGTAGGAGATCATCTCCGCGCCCATCACCTCATCGAGCGGCGTTTCCTTCTGATACATCGCCTTTGGATTCATCGTGGAATGATGATGATTTTTCACTGAAACCTTGGCGAATTGTTCGAATGTCGTTCCATATTTGCGAGCGTGCTCCATCCCCGCTTCTGCAAAAATAGCGGGCATCGTCCCGGACCCCAGAAGTCCTTCCTTGGGAATCCCACCGCCGCCACCACCGCCGCCGAGAAGGCCCCGACCCATCTGCTCCACGCCAACCGCCAGAACCAGATCGTAGACTCCGGCTTTGACCGACAGCCATGCATCCCGGAACGCGGTCGCTCCCGTGGCACAAGCATTCGCGCAGTTTACGACCGGAATCCCGGTCTGCCCGATTTCCTGCAGGACGCGCTGGCCGACCATCGCATTCGCCTGCATCAGGTTACCCGACCACATGGCCTCGATGTCATGAATACTCACGCCAGCATCATCGAGAGCTCCCAATGCGGATTCGGCCGCAATATCCGCCACATCCCGATCGGGGAAACGGCCAAAACGAATCATATCGATTCCGAGAATATAGACGTCACTCATGGTTCTCTCCTCTTCAGGCCGCCAGAGGGCGGAAGAAGTAGCTTAAATAGCTGTTGCCTTCTTTATCCTTGCGACCCAACGCATCGGCAAAGACAACCTCGACCGGCATGTCGAATTCGACCTTGGCCGGGTCCGGTTCGACATCAATCAGATTCCCCTTGACGGTCCCACCGCCATCGAGGTCGACGATTGCCGAAATATAGGGCGTCTCGATCCCCGGAAACGAGCGGTAGACAATCGAGTAGCTGTAGAGCTTTCCGGTTTTGGCCAACGGGAATGCTTCCATCTCGTCACGTGTCCCGCATTTGCCGCATACCCGGCGCTCGCCAAGGTAGATCGCCCCGCAATTGCCGCAACGATGGCCCTCAAGGTAGGGTTCTCCCATCGAAGGAATTTTTAGAAACTTTACGACCGGCAGTGGCCCCTTCTGTTCTTCCGACATCGCCTACCTCATTGTTGTGGCTCGCCACGACGGAAGTGCCGTGACACCCGCTTGAATCGCATTGTTCCACGCGCTCTGCAAATTGCCGAGTCCTTGCCGGGACCCGGAGCGATCAGTCCCCGACCCGACCCAAAACCGTCGCGCGCTCGAACCATTCCAGCCGGGCCCGCCCCTGTGGGGGCAAATTCGCGCCGGAAATACAGGCAACGGCACCCTTGCGGAAATGTGTCCAGAAGCCGTCCGTATTCCCGGTGAGGAAAAGCGAGAGCAGAACCCCCATATCGGGCTCATGGCCGACCAGCATCAGGTCCGCGCGAGGGTCCAGTCCGACGATCTTGGCGAGCACAGCCCGAGGTTCCACCCCGCAACCCAATTCATCCCAGGTTTCGCGCTGCCCCGGCGCCAGGACGTCGGCCAGCACCGCGGCGGTCTCCTGCGCCCGCCGGTAGGGACTCGCCACGAGAATCCCGGGCTGCACCCCGATCGTCCGGAGTCCCGTGGCCGCCGCGTGCATCTTGCGAACCCCGCCCGAGGTCAGCGCGCGGTCGAAGTCTGCTCCCGTCGAGCTGATATCTTCAGCCACCCCGTGACGAACCAAATATATCTGTCTCTCGGCCATGCCCCCTCATCGCATATTCACATGACAAAGACAGCGGAAAGAGTTGAGTGTCTCTTTCGCTCATGGCACGCTCCGGCGATCCTTATGTCCAAATCTGATCCGAAGCCGCCCAATGCGACCGCAGCTCTGCAAATGCTGGTCGACGGCAACCAACGTTTCGCCACAGGTGCGCGACGAGCTGTGAGTGCCGCCGATCTTGAAACGATGCGCGCACGCAATGCATCCGGTCAGAGCCCCTTTGCCGCGGTGCTTACCTGCGCCGACTCGCGCGTCGCTCCCGAAATTGTCTTCGACGAGCTTCTCGGTGCGCTCTTCGTTATCCGCGAGGGCGGAAACGTCGGCGAGTCCTCATCAACTCTGGGTAGTCTGGAACTCGCCGTGCTGGAGCTCCACGTTCCTCTGCTCGTCGTTATGGGGCACGTCTCGTGTGCCGCAGTCGCCGCTGCGCAAGGTTCGGAAACACCGCCGGGACATCTCGGCGAAATCGTCCGCGCGATTCGACCGCGAGTCAAAGGCATCGAGGATTCAAAAACGGCGATCCGCGCAAATATCGCCGGAACCTGTCAGGCGCTCGTGGACCAGAGTCCTGTCCTCGCGGAAGCATCCAGGCGAGGCGTGGTGCGAATCGCCGCGGCCCTCTACGACCCGGCTACAGGTCAGGTTGATTTCAAGCCTCTCGATTGAAAAGCGAACGGCGCTTGCGGAACTCGAGCGAGTCAAGGCAGGCCGGGTTGGCCAGAGGCGCACCCATCATCGCGATCCCGGCCGCCCCCGCTTCCCATACGCAGGCTGCGTTCTCGGGCCCGATGCCGCCGATCGCCAAAACAGGCATCGCCGCGCTGGCCACCATCGCCCGCAGCCCGGCCGGTCCCCGTGCCGGTCCGTACCCGGGCTTGCTCGGCGTCTCGAAGATCGGGCCGAAAATCACGTAATCTGCGTCTCCCACGCGAGAGAGTTCCTCCTGGTGATGGACGGAACATCCGACCAGAGCCCCGCGCGGCAGAAGCCGTCGGGCGTCCGGCACGGAGACGCCTCCCACCGGCAAATGTACGCCATCAGCCGAGGCCGCCACCGCCACATCCACGCGTCCGTTCACGACCAAACGAGCTCCATGCGCATCGCATATCTGGCGCAACCGCAATGCCCGGCGCAGGAGCGCTGCCCCATCGAGATCCTTCTCCCGCAATTGCACGATTCCGACCCCCCTGCCGAGGATCTCTTCGATCACTTCCGCTTCGGCGCGAGCGATGCCCTCATCCGGCTTTGGTGTCGGGAACCGCCGCCGGTCCGTGACCAACATCACACCCGAAGCTTGGCGGGAGCCACTCAGTCGAGCATCCCCTCGATGGGACTGGAAGCCGTGGCATACAGCTTCCGCGGAATACGACCCGCTCGATGCGAGGCTCGTCCCGCCTCGACCGCCAACTTCATCGCCCGAGCCATGCCAACCGGGTCGTCTGCGCCCGCGATCGCCGTATTCATCAACACGGCATCACAGCCCAACTCGAAAACCTTGGCGGTATCCGAAGCGCAGCCAACGCCCGCATCGACGATGACGGGAACCGATGCATGCTCCACAATGATCCGCAGGTTGTATGGATTTCGAATCCCCAGACCCGAACCGATGGGTGCCGCCAGAGGCATCACCGCGGCACAGCCCATATCTTCCAGCTTGCGACAGGTGATTGGATCATCCGTGATATACGGCAACACAACGAAACCTTCCTGAACCAGTTTCTCTGAGGCCTCCAGAGTCGCGGGCACATCCGGGAAGAGCGTCTTTTCGTCGCCCAGGACCTCGACCTTCACGAGATTACCGACACCCGCCTCGCGAGCCAGCATCGCGGTACGGATGGCCTCGTCCGCGGTAAAACAACCCGCCGTGTTGGGCAGGATGGTGTATCGATCCAGAGGGAGGTAATCGAGAAGGTTCTCCTTGCCCGGATCCGTGATGTTTACGCGCCGCACCGCGACGGTGACCATTTCGGCCCCGCTGGCCTCAATCGCCTGCCGGGTCTCGGTAAAATCCTTGTATTTGCCGGTGCCCACAATCAGACGTGAAGAAAAAGTCCGATCACCAATGACCAGCGGATCCTCGATTTGGTCTTCCGAATTCATCCCCCACCCACAAATTGTACAACCTCGACAATATCGCCTGCGACAAGAATATGCTCCGCATGGCGATCTCGAGGTATGATTTCACGGTTACATTCCACCGCAACGCGGCGGTCGGCAAGATCCAGGTGCACAATCAGGTCGACCAGCGAAATCCCTTCCGGGAAGGTTCGACTCTCGCCGTTTAATTGGAGCTCCACGTAGAGAAGCCTAGGAGTCTCGCAAAAAAGTGCAACTTCCCGACCCAAATTCCTCCAACGAAGGCCGTCTGTCCATCTTTACAAGGGGCGTCTGGGTGAGTAGTTTTGCACGTGGCTCAGGCGTCTTCAGGTCTCGCGATGGCAGATCGCACCGCAAAAGGGTTGGGAAACCGACGCGCGGTCGCGAGAATCGATCTGGCAGCCCTCTCCCACAATACAGCTGAAATCCGACGCATCACGGGGCCGGGCGTGCAGCTCTGCGCCGTGGTCAAAGCCGATGCCTACGGCCACGGGGCCGTGCCCGTCGCTCGGCACCTCGTCCGCTGCGGCGTCGAGGTACTTGCCGTCGCCTCGGTTGAGGAAGCCTCTCAGCTGCGCGACGCAGGGATTCCGAGCAAGATTCTTGTTTTTGGAGACCTCACAGCCGCCGAGACCTCCGAAGCGATTCGCCTCGGGCTGACCGCGACTCTGGGCTCCGTGGATGCCGCTCGAACCCTGCGCGAAGTCGTCGACAAGGACCAACGCTTGCCGGTCCACCTGAAAATTGACACCGGCATGCGCCGCATCGGTTTTTCTCCGGCTGAACTCGCCGGCCTGCCCAAACTCCTCGACGGCAGCGGTCTTGTGGTCGCAGGAGCCTATTCCCACCTTGCCCACGGTGACAGCCCGGGACACGAGAGTCACGAGGCCCAGAAGGTCGAACTTCTGGCCGCCTGCGAAAATCTTTCCAGGCTCGGCATTCCCCTGCCGATGCGGCATCTCGCGGGAAGCGCCGGCCTGTTTGCCGAGAACGGTACCCATCTCGATATGGTCCGGACGGGAATCGCCCTCTACGGCGGACTGCCCCACCCCGGCTATGCGTCGCGTGCGTCTCTCAAGCCCGTGATGGAAGTGATCACCCGTGTCGCACAGGTACGCAAAGTCACCGCCGGCGACGGGATTGGCTACGGGCACACCTGGCGTGCCCCGCGCGACAGCCGGATCGCGGTCCTCCCCATCGGCTACGGCCAGGGCTACCTGCGCTCTCTTTCCAACCGCGGGTATACGATGATCCGCGGTCGCCTGGCACCCGTCGTGGGCACCATCTCGATGGACCAGACAATGATCGATGTGACAGCTGCCGGCAGCGTCAAACCGGGAGATGAAGTCACTTTATGGGGTGGCACCGCGGAAGGTGCTCCCGATGTAATGGAACTTGCCGAGCGTGCCGGTACGATTGGCTACGAGTTATTGACCCGCGTCGGGAACACCGTCCCACGCACCTATATTGAACCCTTTGGTTGAGGAGAGACAAGGCAGATGAGTTCGAACGCCCCGATCCGGAGAGCCCTGCTCTCCGTAAGCGACAAAAATGGTGTCCTGGAATTGGCTCAGGGCCTCGCCGCCCATAACGTGGAACTGCTCTCGACCGGCGGTACCGCGAAAATGCTGCGGGAGGCCGGACTGGAAGTCAAAGAAGTTTCGGAGCATACCGGCTTCCCCGAAATGATGGATGGGCGGGTCAAAACGCTCCACCCCAAAATCCACGGGGGCCTTCTCGGACGGCGTGATCTGGACAGCCATCAGGCTGCCATGGCCGAGCACGATATTCCTCCGATCGATCTCGTCTGCGTCAATCTCTACCCCTTCGCAGAGGTCACCGCTCGCGGCTGCACTCTTGAGGAAGCCATCGAAAATATCGATATCGGCGGTCCCTCGATGCTCCGTTCGGCGGCCAAAAACCATGAGGCGGTAACCGTCCTGGTTGATCCCGCAGACTACGCCGTCGTTCTCGATGAGATGAAAGCGAGCGGAGGCGCGACCACCCACGAAACGCGAGCCACCCTGGCCCGCAAGGTCTACGCAGCGACCGCGGCGTACGATGGCATGATTGCCGATTATCTGGGCAACCTGCAGACCAGCGCCGACGAGCCCTTCGGAGAAACGCTGCATCTCCCGCTGACCCGCGAGGCCAACCTGCGCTACGGCGAAAACCCTGCACAGAAAGCAGCTCTTTACGGGAACCTCAGCGAACTTCTCGAGCAACTACACGGCAAGGAACTCTCCTATAATAATATCGTGGACATCGACGCGGCCTTGCGATTGATGAGCGATTTCCAACAGGAGAAACGTGCGGTCGTCGCGATCCTCAAGCACAATACTCCATGTGGCGTCGGTGCCGGCGCCAACCCCAGAGAGGCTTATGAAAAAGCTTTTGCCACAGATCCGGAATCTCCATTTGGCGGTATTCTGATCTGCAACCAGACGTGGGATCTGCAACTGGCCGAGACCGTCGATGAAATTTTCACCGAGGTCCTCATCGCTCCCGATTTCACCGAAGAAGCACTTTCTCTTTTGCAGAAAAAGAAAAACCGTCGCTTGATGCGTTGGAATGTCGCCGCGACGCCTACCGACGAGGCGGATATTCGTCGGGTCTTCGGAGGCTGGTTGGTGCAGGAACGAGACCAGAGCGTGGAAGACGTCCACACCTCAAATGTAGCGACGCGCAAGGCGCCTTCCGCAACCGAACTTCAGGCGATGGACTTTGGCTGGCGCGTCGTGAAGCATATCAAGTCCAATGCGATCGTTTTCTGTACCGCCGATCGAACTCTGGGCGTCGGCGGCGGACAGACGTCTCGGGTAGATGCCGTGCGCATCGCGATCGAATCCGCCCAACGGCAAGGACTTTCGCTCGCCGGTAGCACAATCGCCAGCGACGCATTCTTCCCTTTCCCGGACGGAGTGGCCCTGGCTCTCGATGCGGGGGCCACCTCAGTCGTGCAGCCAGGCGGCAGCGTGCGGGATGATGCCGCAATCGAACTCGCCGACCAGCGCGACGTCAGCATGGTGCTTACCGGCGCCCGGCATTTCCGGCACTGAAATGAAGGTACTCATTATCGGCGGCGGCGGCCGTGAGCATGCTCTGGCCTGGAAGATCAGCCAATCCCCGAGGGTGACTCAGGTTTTGTGTCGCCCCGGAAATGGTGGGACAACGGGCAACGTGCCCGGAGGTCTGGATGCCGAGGAGCTCGCGGCATTTGCGGAAAAAGAAGGGGTCGACCTGACCGTTGTGGGCCCTGAAGCACCTCTGACCGAAGGCATCGTGGACCTTTTCGAGTCCCGCGGGCTGCGGATCTTCGGCCCCGGACGCGAGGGAGCGCGGCTGGAGGAAAGCAAAGCCTTTACCAAGGAAATTCTGCTGGAAGCGGGCGTCGACACCGCTGCACACGGGACCTTTGTCGATGCAGCCGCAGCACACGCCTATATCAAGGAACGAGGCGCTCCGATCGTGGTCAAGGCCGATGGACTGGCTGCCGGCAAAGGCGTCACCGTCTGCGCCACCACGGATGAAGCCCATCAGGCCGTAGACGAAGCCATGGTCGATAATGCCTTTGGCGATGCCGGAGCGCGGGTGGTGATCGAGGAAATGCTCCTCGGAGAAGAAGCCTCCTTCATCGCTCTGGTCGATGGCAAGAACGTCCTCCCTCTCGCTTCCTCGCAAGATCATAAACGGATCGGTGAAGGCGACACAGGCCCCAATACGGGTGGCATGGGCGCATACTCCCCCGCACCGATAGTCACCGAAGAAATCTTCGAAAAGGCAACGCGCGAGGTCTGCGAACCCGTAGTCGCGGCACTGCGTGCCCGCGGGATTATCTTCAAAGGCGTTCTCTACGCCGGATTGATGATCCATGAGGGAAGAATCCGAGTCCTTGAGTTCAACGTTCGGTTCGGGGATCCCGAGTGCCAACCTTTGATGATGCGTCTGCGTACCGATCTGATCGACCTCATCGATGCTGTGATCGACGGGCATCTCGACCAAATTTCGATTGAATGGGACCCCCGGCCCGCAGCCTGCGTGGTCATCGCCGCGGCTGGCTACCCGGGGACCCCCACCAAAGGCGATACGATTCACGGGCTCGAACAAGCCGCAGAGGTTGAAGATTCCTTTGTTTTTCACGCAGGGACCAAGGACGGACCGGACGGCACCGTGGAAACCGCGGGCGGCCGCGTGCTCGGAGTCACGGCCCTGGGGGACTCCATCGGCGAAGCGGTCGCAAGAGCCTACGAAGCGTGCGACAAGATTTCCTGGCCGGGCCTTCAGTTCCGGCGCGATATTGGCCATCGAGCCCTTTGAGGAGAAATCTCCATGAGCGCGACCGACGAACAAATCCAACAGGCCCTGGAAGCCCTTCGCAACGGCGAATTGATCGTCTTTCCGACCGAAACTCTCTACGGCATCGGCTGTGATGCGCTCAACCCGGAAGCGGTGGCGCGCTTATGTGACGCCAAAAAGCGACCGGCCGGAAAGCCCCTGGCCGTGATTCTCGGGGAAACTTCCATGGCCGACCAACTGACTTCCGATTTCTCCCCCGCAGCAACTCGACTCGCCGAGAGCTACTGGCCAGGGCCCCTCACTCTGGTGCTTCCCGCCCGGGAAAACCTGCCCGAAGCGATCGTGGGAGATCAAACCATCGGCCTCCGGGTCAGCAGCGATCCTGTCGCCGCGCGACTTTCTCGCGAGCTGGGCCGCCCCATCTGCGCCCCCAGCGCGAATCCCACCGGGCTGCCCCCCGCACCGGGAGCTCGCGGCGCTCGCGCCTATTTTGACAAGGATGTTGCCGTATACCTCGATGATGGTCCCCGTGACGGGGAGGCCTCGACGGTCGTCATTCCCGGCCCACCCCTGAAAATCCTTCGCAGTGGAACCATTTCCGAGGAATCCCTGCGCCAGAAGCTCGATTAGGCCGCCAGAAAAGCTGTCCGGGTGACTGGATCGAATCTCCTCTTTCGCTAGAAGAGCAATGGTTCTTTTTCGGGACCCTTTTGGGCGCGTGAGGCGTCATCGCTGGAGGAATTCGTGGCTGTCATTCGACCTTTCCGACCTTTCCGTTACACCGATACCGCAGGACCACTCGCCGAGCTGATCGCCCCACCCTACGATGTGATCAGTCCCGAGGAGCGCGAGTCGCTGGCCGCGCGGCGCGAGGCTGGAGCGATCCACGTCATTCTGCCCCGCGGTGAAGAGAAATATACCGCGGCGGCCGACCTGCTCGCGGACTGGAAGACTCGTGGTCTGATCGCGCGAGAAGAGGAGGCTTCCATGTTTCTCTCCTGCCAGGGATTCTCCGCAGGGGGCCGCGACTACCAACGCTGGGGCTTGCTCACCACGCTGCAACTCGAAAAATTCGAGGATAATATCGTCCTGCCGCACGAACGAACCCTGACGGGGCCCAAGGAAGACCGCCTGCGCCTGATTCGCGCTTGCCGCACCAACCTCAGTCCGATCTTCGGATTCGTCGATGCGCCGCTCGGGTTGGACGAATTGGCCAGCGACGCGATTTCAATTGCCGACTTCGAAGATGACAAGGGCGTGCAACAGCGCATCTGGAAGATCACGGATCCCAAGGTCCTCCAACAGCTCGAAGAACGCATGGCAGCGCAACAGGTTTTCATCGCGGACGGTCACCATCGCTACGAAACCGCTCTCGGCTATCGCGACGAACGTCGGGCCGAAGCCCCCGGGGAGGGGGCGCAGGATTTCGATTTTCTCCTTTGCCATCTCTGTTCGACGCGTGATGCGGGCCTTGCGGTGCTCCCTACCCACCGCATTCCGAAGACGGCCCCCCAACTCGAAACCTTTGTCGATCGCTGCAAGACGCTTTGCTCGATAACCGAAATGAAGGATGGTCAGGCACTCTGGCAAGCACTCGACGCGCCTCAGGAAGGGGAACGCCAGCCACGCCTTGGCGCCCTGCTGCCCGACGGCCGAGCTTTATTGCTCGAACCCGGAGAGGGGGCGCGGAAAGAGCTTGCGGCGATTGCCCCGGAGCTGGCGATTCTCGACGTTACTTTCCTGCACAACGTCCTGATGCCGGAGATCCCCAACGATCAGTTCATCTATACTCACGATGAAACCGAAACGATCGATGCGGTAAACTCAGGCAAAGCCGAGATCGCAATTCTGCTTCCCCCGCCCAGCGTCGAAGACGTTTTGAGCATCTCGCGAGCCGCATTGACCATGCCGCAGAAGTCCACCTATTTTTATCCCAAAGTTCCAAGTGGAATCGCATACAATCCTATCGACTAGTCATAAGGAGAATGAGCATGGTCTCAGCTTATCCCGGGGGTGTTCCCGAAGGGTTCCCCAACCATCCGAATCTGCGGAGCAATTTCGCGCCACTCCATGCCGAGCTCGACCACGCCACCCTCGAAACAACTGGTCGCTGGCCAGAGGAAGTCCGAGGCAGCTTCTACCGAATCGGACCCAATCCGGCTTTCCCCCCGCGGGGCGGTTTCTACCACTGGTTTGCTGGCGACGGCATGGTGCATGCCTTCCATATTGACGGCGGGAACGTGGCTTACCGCAACCGCTACCTGCAAACGGAAAAACGGCGCGCCGAAGCGGCGGCAAACCGTGCCCTGATCAATCCCTTCGACCCGACCAACGACGACCCCAGCTTCGCGGATCGAACATCCAATGGCGTGGCCAATACGGCGATGACCTGGCATCACGGAGCACTCTACGCTCTGGAAGAGGGTCATGCGCCTCTGGCCTTTGACCCGCTCAGTCTTGCAACGCTCGAGGTCAACGATTTCGGAGGGGCCCACGGTGGTCCCTTCAGCGCACACCCTCATATCGATCCGGCGACCGGCAATCTGGTTTTCTTCGGATACATGGCCGATGGCGTCGGCAGCGATACGATTTCGTGCGGAGAGATCGCCCCGGATGGGCGGCTGATCTACCAACGAAAGTTCCGCGCACCTTTTGCCGCGATGGTTCACGACATGATCGTCACCCGTGAGTTTATCGTTGTTCCGGTATTTCCGCTGACCTTCTCGATTGAACGAGCCCTGAACAAGCAGTCTGCTTTCGCCTGGGAGCCCGAGAAAAACTCCTGGCTAGCCGTGCTGCCTCGCGGAAGTCGGAGCGAAGAAGTTCGCTGGATCGAAGCCGACCCGGCCTTCGTCTTTCATTATATGAACGCATGGGACGTGCCCGGAGAGTCCGGCAAGAGAATACAGGCAGACGTTCTGCAATTCGAGGCACCTCCGCTCTTCCCATTTGCCGACGGCTCATTGCCGGCTCGTGCATCAGCCGAAGCCAGCCTGCACCATTGGGACCTCGACCTCGTCTCGGGCCAACTCCGCAGCGAGGAAATCGCCCCTGTCCGCGGAGAGTTTCCGCGCATCGATGAAAGTTTCGCCTGTGGCCCCTACCGGCATGGCTGGTTCGCCGGAGCGGTGGGAGAACACCCCCCCGGTTTCTCCAACAACGCTGTAGCGCATAGTGATCGCCTGCGCGGTGACGTCAAAACATTCTCTTTGCCATCAACCGATCTTTTGGGAGAACCCGTCTTTGTGCCACGAGCGAACCCGTCCGGCGAAGGAGACGGCTATGTGCTGACGCTGGCCTGGCGCGGAGAAGAAGATATCTCTGAATTGTTGCTCCTCGATGCGTTGCACGTCGAGGACGGACCGATCGCAACAGCGCGCCTCCCGCACCGAGTTCCGCACGGCTTCCACGCCCTCTTTCGACCCTGGTCCTGACGCGAGAGCCAGAGGCTCTGGTCGCGATCAAATATCGTCGAGCAGAGTCAGGCGCACGGGGCCTTCGGCCGCAAGGCCCGCCATGGCCTGAACGATCTCGCCCTTGCGCTCATGAAAGTCGGGGCCAGGGCGTTTGAGTGTAGAAGCGGCTGCCGCCGGAAGTGCCTTGAGGGGATCTACGTATGTCTTCCCCTCGACCAGCGAGAAATGAAGATGGGGTCCCGTCGCAGCGCCTGTGCTGCCCACGGTGCCGATCACCTGACCTTTTTGCACCCAACCGCCGCGCTTGACGCCCTTGGCAATTCGGTGCAGATGGCCGTAAATCGAATCGTAGCGGGATGGCGTTTCGTGATCGATTCGTACAGCCCGTCCGAGTTGTCCCTTACGGCCAGCGTAAACAATACGGCCGCCGGCAATCGCGCGGACGGGAGTTCCTCGGGGCGCCGCAAAATCAACCCCCAGGTGGGGACGTCGTCGCCCGAAGACTGGATGTTTGCGCGAACGACTGAACTTCGATGAGATCCGCGTGAATTCGACAGGATAACGAACGGCAGACATCGCCACGGGTCGCCCTTCCAGATCAAAATAGCCGGCCCGACCCCGATCGTCCTCATGTCGGAGCGCGATATGGGTCTTGTTCCCCGTGACGACTTCGGCGGCAATCACATTACCTGTTCGAGTGATCTTGCCATCGAGACTTCGCTTCACCTCGTAGAGAACCCGGAACTGGTCCCCACGCTGCAGGCGACGAAAATCGATTTCCCATGCGAAAATATCACTGAGTTTCTGCACGACCGGCTGCGGGACATCCGCCGCCATGCAATCGGCGGTGATGCTGGAGCCGATCGAACCACCGGCGCCACGGATCTCCACCATGGCCGGTGCTTCGGAGAGTCGCGACTCGAGGGAACCGTCCGGAGCGCGCTCGACTACGACAAGCTCGAACTGGTCGACTTCGTAATGAATCTCTTCGAGCGACTGCTCGTCGGGATCGAAGAAGATGGTCATCTCCCGACCCGGGCGAAGTCGGGACAGATCAAAAACCGGTTTGGCAGCTCGATACCAGCGCAGCGACTCCGCCGAGCGAACACCCATCCGGCGCATCAGAGCGGTGAAGGTATCCCCGCTTCGGACGGTCTGCGTTTTCTCGATGCGCGCACGAATGGCCGGCTGCAGGTCGCCCCCACGTACACCGGCGATCGCCGGCCTGACCGAAGCCGGCTTTCCGGTTCGGAGGAACTTCTGCTTTTGCGTCGGTGCGCAGGTACCCGCACGCGGCGCGAAAGGATTCTCCAGAGGCACCGGAGGAAGGATAAAACGCCCCTCCCCCGCCGCATTGCCCGCGTGGGCATCCTGGCGAGCAACCGAGACCGGATCCCCGATCACGATAGCTCCTCCCAACAACAAGGCAGTTACGCATATCGGCAGAAGACGGCGTCGACCACCACCCCTCACCGCTGCGTCGAATTCCTTCGGTAAATGCAGCTCGAATCCCCCCAAACGACAACTTCAGTTCGCAATTGTTTCCACAATTGTCAACTTGTTGCCAATCTTGGTGGCCTTTCGAAACAACATCGAAGACCTTACGTTTGAAAAGCAAATGACACTCTCGCTGCAAAAGATTCTTGGCGCCCTGCTGCTGATCGCGTTGATCGGCGCGATCAGCATGAGTGTCGCCTTGCGCCAAAGCCTCGAGGCGAGAGGTCCCGTGCAAAATCCTGCGGTCGTCGTGTCGGTGAAAACCGGGATGTCGCTATCGACGCTAGGGGAAACCCTTAAGTCGGCGAATCTGCTTCGCGAACCACGCCTCTTCGTTCTGCTGGCGCGCTGGCGCGGCATCGACAGGAACATCCGCAGCGGGAACTACGAATTCCAGGGGAATGCGACGACGGGAGAACTTCTCGAAGCTCTGGTCAGTGGACCACAAAAGCTGGACTTCGTGGTGATCCCCGAAGGCTTGACCCTGCAGGAGACGGCAGACGCTTTGGCGAGTGGTGGGCTGGGCGATGCCGAGCGTTTTCTGAAACTCGGTCGGGACCCCACCTTCGCTGCCAATCTGGGCGTCCCCGCTCCGACTCTGGAGGGGTTTCTCTTCCCGGACACATACGCCTTCGCCGCCGGCGCACCGCCCGCAGAAATCCTTCGCCATATGACCGAACGATTCTTCACAATATTTACGCCCGGCATGCAGGAAGAAGGCCGCGAACTCGGCCTCGACCCTCTGGAAATCGTCACCCTGGCCTCGCTGATCGAAAAGGAGGCCGCCGTCGCCAGCGAACGTGCATTGATTTCCGCCGTCTTTCGCAACCGGTTGCGGCGGGGGATGAGACTGCAGTCAGACCCGACCGCCGTCTACGATTTGCCGGGGAACACCGGACGTGTGCGACCGAGCCATCTCGATCGCGAAAGCCCTTATAATACCTACAAAATCAAGGGACTACCGCCGGGGCCGATCGCCAATCCCGGCCAAGCCGCCCTGATCGCCGCCGTGCGACCGGCAGATGACTCGAAAGTCCTCTATTTTGTCGCCAGGAACGACCGGACACACGTCTTCAGCCGCAGCTACCGGGAACATCGGCGAGCCATTCGTCAAAACCGCTGAACCGATTTCGCCGCCCTGGTTGCTCCGAGACAGATTTTCGCCTATTGTTCGCCCATGCTTGAGCAGGCATCTTCGAAAACAATGACCCGGCGCCAGAAAGAGCTGCTGGATTTCCTCACCAATTATATTCGCGAATACGGCTACGCGCCGACTCTCGAAGAAATCGGGGAGAACTTCGGCCTGACCTCGCTGGCCACCGTCCACAAGCACCTGAGCAATCTGGAAGGCAAAGGGATGATTCGCCGGCGCCCCGGACAGAGCCGCGCCGTCGAAATCGTACCACAACAACGGCATTCCGAGAGTGTGGAATTACCCTTGCTTGGCCTCGCCGCCGCCGGGAAACCGATCGCCGCCGAACTTCATGACGAATTCGTTTCGGTCCCCGAAGAGCTCGTCCGAAAAGCCGAGAGCTTTGTTCTTCAGGTTGCCGGCGAATCCATGCGAGATGATGGCATTCTCGACGGGGATCTCGTGGTCGTGGAAAGCCGCGCCCTGGCCGACAACGGCCAAACGGTTGTTGCCGTGCTCAACGGAGAAGCCACGATCAAACGCTTCTTCCGCGAAAAAGGTGGGCGCGTCCGACTGCAGCCTGCCAACGATCAGGTCCCGCCGATTCTCTGCCATGAAGGTGATCTGGAAATCCGGGGCGTGATCGTCGGTTTGATGCGTCGTTATTGAGCGTGATTTCGATCTATCTCCACATCCCCTGGTGTCTGGAGCTCTGCCCTTATTGCGATTTCAACACCCGGGCTGCTCGAAAGTGGCCGGAAGAACGTTATGCAAAGGCGCTGCTGGCAGAGCTGCGCCAACGAATGCAACAGAGTCCGTTTGCCGGAAGCTCGGTGGGCACGATCTTCATGGGCGGCGGAACACCCTCCCTCTTTGCGCCGCAAACAATATCCATGCTGCTGGATGGTATTCGAGAAACAGGATCCGTTGTCGAGAATGCCGAGATTACTCTCGAGACGAATCCGGGCAGCATCGACCTCGACAGGCTCCGAGGCTTTCGGCAAGCCGGGATCAATCGGCTCTCTCTCGGCGTACAGACCTTCACCCCGCACCTGCTTCGGGCTCTTGGTCGACAGCATTCAGTCGACGACTCCCGGACCGCACTTCGCGACGCTCGGAGCGCCTCCTTCACGAATCTCTCTCTCGACCTCATCCATGCGATTCCGGGGCAAACCGCCGCAGAACTGCAGGCCGACCTCGACGAGGCCCTGAGCTTCGGTCCCGACCATATCTCTGCCTATTCTCTCACCTATGAGCCCGGGACCCCCCTGACGCGCGACCTCGAACGTGGTCGCGTCCAAAGACTCGGCAACGAAGAAGAAGCCGAGATGTTTGAAACAATTCGGAAGGTCCTCCCGCCAGCCGGACTCATGGCCTACGAGATCTCGAATTTCGCCCGGCCGGGTTTCGAAGCGCGCCACAATCAGGCCTATTGGCGCGGCAATCCTTATATCGGACTCGGCGCCGGGGCCCATTCCTACCGTCCCGGAAAGGCTGCGGAAAACTCCTTTGGTCGTCGATGGATGAACCTGCGCGAGCCCGCCGAATATATGGAATCGGTTGAGGGCACCGGACTGGCCGAGGACGAATCCGAGGAACTGACCCGGCAGCAGGCCATGGGCGAGGTATGCTGGCTCGCTCTCCGCGAAGGCCGCGGTCTCGATACGCGGAACTTCCAGTCCCGCTATGGCGAACCCACGCTCGAGGCCTACCCGCACATTCCTGAATTATGCGAGCAGGGTATGCTGGAGTGGTCCGATGATTGGCTGCGGCTGACACCGCAGGGGCTGCTCGCCGCAGACGATATCTTCGCCTCCTTCTTCTGAGAACGACAAGCCCTCGACGCGAGCAGCCTTCGGAAGCGGTCCGAAGAACAGCAGGAGTATCCCGAGAGTCTCAGCGGTCCTCGTTGAATTTAGCTTCGATCAGGATCCCCAGAGCATCGAGCATTTCGCTGGCGTCTTCGCCCTCGGCGGTCGCTTCAACCACCGACCCCTGCCCAGCGGCAAGCATCATGACGCCCATGATGCTCTTGCCGTTCACGCTCTGGTCGTCTTTGCGAAGGCTCAATTCCGCGGCGAAACCAGAGGCCAACTGCACCAGTTGTGCCGCCGCGCGCGCATGAAGCCCGAGTCGGTTCACAATGTCATAAGAACGCGTCAACACCCGGCCCCTGCCTGAAGGGAGCGGTCTCCGGTCGGCCAGAAAATATGATCCTGGCCGTAGCGGCGGATGAAGCCGGCCAAATCTGGAGCGGACCGCATCTCCATCCTTGCGGTCGTCAACTTGATCAACATCGGCATATTCACCCCGGCCAGCACCTCGACATGTTGCCGGTCCGCAGCAACATGCATGCTGGCGTTACAGGCTGTATCTCCCAACATATCCGTAAAGATAATCGCACCAGCTCCGGTATCCACCTTATCGACGGCAGTCCGGAGAGATTTCTGGATCTCTTCGGGATCGGCATCCATCTGGTAGACCACGGCTTGCACCCCGGCCAACGGGCCGACCACCGACGACAGGGTCTCCACCATTTCCAGAGCAAGGCGTCCATGCCCCACGACCACCACGCCGACCAACGCTTCCTGACTTTCGGTTTTGAACATGCTCATGGTTCTGCTCGCAATCTCATTGACGTTGCACATCACGATGACGCAGCACCGCTCCGATTTCCTCGGCTTCCAACATCTTGCCAAGTTTCTCGACCAAAGTCACCGATCGATGATGGCCACCCGTGCACCCGATTGCCACGGTGAGATAACTCTTTCCTTCACGTTCATATAGGGGCAGCGTAAATTCAAGATACTCCCAAGCCAATTGCGCAAAGCGAATTGCTCCCTCACTTGCGAGAACGTAGTCGGATACATCCTTGTTCAGGCCGGTCTTTTCACGAAGCTCCGGAACATAAAAGGGGTTCGGCAGAAAGCGCACATCCCATACGATATCGGCGTCCGCCGGCACACCGTATTTGAACCCGAACGAGAGAAGGTTCAACTGCAGCGCTCCCGCAACGACCTCGTCACCATAAAGCTCGCGGACCGACCGACGTAATTCGTGTCCGGTCAATGCTCCCGTGTCCAAAACTCGGCTGGCCCGACCTCGCAACGGTGCGAGCAACTCACGCTCCCGTCGAATCCCGGCCTTGACGTCACTACCGTCGGCCAGCGGATGGGGACGCCTCGTTTCACTGAAGCGCCTCACCAGAACATCATCACCGGCTTCGAGGTAAAGGACCTCGGCTCGGTAGCCACCGGCCTCAAGCGCATCCAGCGCTGGTTGCAGCTCTTCAAGAAATTCACGTCCCCGTGAATCCACACCCAGCGCGATCTTCGAAATCTCCTCGCTGCCTTCACAAAGCTCGGCAAACCTCGCGATGAGCTCCGGCGGGAGATTATCAATACAATAGTACCCGAGGTCCTCCAGTGCGTTGATCGCGGTACTTTTACCCGAGCCCGAGAGCCCGGTGACCAGAGCTATCCGTAATTGGCCCTTCATTCGCTTTTCCGCCCCGCCGCTCGGCGCAAGTTCCGATCCATCGCCGCGACGAATCGTCGGGCTCCATGGATTCCTCTGGACTTGAGATGCTGATTCCGTGCCGCCACTTCCACCAGAGTGGCGATGTCACGACCAGGCCGCAACTGTATCTGTAAAAAGGGAATTTCGACGCCGAGGAAATTGACCGTTCGATCCTCAATGCCGAGCCGGTCAGACTCCGACAGACCCGCGGAGTCGGTGAACTCGATGGCCAGGTCTACGGGAGTCTCCTCCCGGGTCGCCAGCGTCCCGAAGAGCTCGGCGACGTTCAATACGCCCAGACCACGGATCTCTATATGGTGCCGCAATTCCTCGGGGGCATGACCCTTCAGGACGCCCGGAGGTGCCTCGCGCAGGAGCACCACATCGTCTGCGACCAGACGGTGGCCACGATTGAGCAGGGCGAGCGCGGCCTCGCTCTTGCCGATCCCGCTTTTGCCCGTGAGCAGAATCCCCAATCCAGTCACCCGCAGCAAAACGCCGTGCACTGTTGTTTGCGGGGCAAAGCGATCCTCTAGCCATGAATGGATCGAGCGGATGACCGTCGCCGTCCGACGCTCTGATAAAAACAGAGGGACATCGTGCTTCGAGCAACCGCGACGGAGAGACTCCGGGACGAGGTTCTTGTTGCAGACAACGATGCAGGAGATTTCCGACTCACACAGAGCTTCGACAGCTTCTTCCGCTGCCTTTTTCTCGAGCCGTCGCAAATATCCGATCTCGGCGTTTCCGAGCAATTGCACTCGGCCCGGATGGAGCTGGTCCAGATAGCCTGCCAGCGCCAGTGCCGGCTTCTGGATGCGCGGAGCCTGGATCAATCGATCCATACCCTGCCCGCCCGCGAGCAGGCGGGCCTTGAGTTGCGGGCGGAGCTCCGCGAGTTCTCGCACCGAAACCTTCATCAATTCAAGCCTCTCCGTCCCGCGTACGAATCAGGTTCAGAATTTCGCACTCCGGAGCGAGAAGGAGATCGGATCGAAATTCGTCATCCATCAACAATCGTGAGATACTCGCCAACGCTTTCAAATGCTTCGCCGCCGAATCGTCCGGGGCCAGAAGCACGAAAAATAAATGTGTAGCGCCGCCATCGAGTGACTCGAAATCCACACCCGTGCGCGTTCGGGCGAAGCCGACCATAACCTCCGCCAGCCCCGGCAAACGACCGTGCGGCAGAGCTACCCCGCTACCGATCGCAGTGCTGTTCAGGTCCTCCCGCTCCTGAATAACCTTCAGAATCGTCTCCTCCTTCACCTCCGGGAGAGAGGGCACCATCAACCTCGACAATTCGACCAGGACTTCTGTCTTGTTGGCCCCAACAAGATCCGGAAGAATTCTCTCCTCGGCCAGTAAATCAGAGACTGTCATGTGGAGGCTCTAAAGGAGTTGTACTCAGCTCGCCTTGCGCGAACTGCTGCTGCGTCGTGCTTCCTTGACGACACGACCCTTCAATTTTCGCGCCTGAGCATCCAGCTTCGCTGTGGCGCGATCAATCGCGGCATATAGATCCTGTTCCTCATCATGAGCCGTCAATTGCGTGTGGCTTGCGTGCACAACAATCTCGCAAGTCTTTCGATGGTGGTGGATCTCGGCGCCTAGAATCACGTGAACATCGGTTGCCGCAGGGATATGCTCCAGCACGTGCGATAATTTTTTTTCCAGATGTTCGCGAATGGCATCGGTCGAATCCAGGTGACGAAACGTAATACTGACAGGGACTTCGTTGCTGTTCATTTCATATGCCTCCGTTTGGACGAGGGAAGAATTCCCATGAGCTCCCGATATTTGGCAACCGTGCGGCGCGCAATATCAACACCCTCCACAGCCAGACTCGACGCAATATGCTGGTCGCTGTGGGGGCGTCTGGGATCTTCTGTTTCAACGATCTTGCGAATCTTCTCCTTGACAGATTCGGCCGAGACGCCTTCGCCACCACCCGCGGATTTAATACTCGAGGTAAAGAAGTATTTAAGCTCCAGGGTACCCTGAGGAGTGTGGACGTATTTATTGGAGGTGGCTCGACTCACTGTCGACTCATGCATCCCGATATCCGCGGCCACATCCTTCAATACGAGCGGACGAAGAGCTCGGACTCCCTCTTCGAGAAAATCTCTCTGGAACCCGACGATCGATGCTGTGACTCGCTTCAAGGTGCTTTGTCGCTGGTCGATGCTCTTGATCAACCACTGCGCTGCAGAAAGTTTTTCTCGGATATAGGATTTGGCCTCGGCCCCACTATCGGCTCCGGTGAGCAATTGTCGGTAGCTATTGCTTACGCGCAGCCTGGGCAGCCCGTCGTCATTGAGCTGAATGACCCATTCATCGTCCATTTTGTAGACGTAGACATCGGGTGTCACGTAACGCGGTTCTTCCGAAACAAAATCTCGCCCGGGCTTGGGTTCGAGTTTGGCAATGACCTCGACAGCCTCGCCGACTTCGTCTTTGCTGAGAGATAACTCTCGAGCCAGCTTGTCGATGCGCTTTGCTTCGAGCAATTCGAGATGACCATCCACGACCGCGAGAGCATTCTTGCGGATGTCCGCCGGCAATTCCGCCTCGCGCAGCTGGATGGACAAACATTCACTGAGGTTTCGAGCGAAAACACCTGCAGGATCGAATTCCTGCAACCTCCCCAGTACCGACTCCACATCGGTGGTGTCCACGCCGGCCTCGAAAGCAGCCTCATCGACCGACAACCGCAGATACCCCTGCTCATCCACGTTGCCGATCAGGACATCGGCTATCGCTTGGTCGGATTCGTTGAAGCCGCCCATGCGAACCTGCCAGGTCAGATGATCCGCCAAAGAGGAGGCTCGTGCCAGAGTGTTCTCGATGCCGGAACGGTTCTCGTCCCAATCACCACCCCCTCCGCTCATCGACCCTTGCGTGGCGTTGGTCGCGTAGTCGGAAAGGTACTCCTCCCAATTGATATCGCCGAGTTGGGACTCTTCAGGGGAGAGCTCCTGCTCGGGCGTTTCAGCCTTGGCAGCCTCCGGGTTGGTGACCGGATCAGCCAGCTCCCCGACCCGTTCATCCGGCGTGCGGGAATCCTGTTCAGCCTCGAAGTCTTCCTGACCGACGCCGAGTTCCTCAATCGTCGGGTTTTGCTCCATCTCTTCGGTGACCAAAGTTTCGAGGTCCGCACGAGAAAGCTGGAGAATCTTGATGGCATGCTTGAGCTGGGGCGTGATCACCAGCGATTGCTGGAGTCGTCCGGAGATGGAAATTTTCTGCTCGTAAGCCATGGAGTCTTATAATTGGAATTCGTGCCCCAGATAAATTTCTTTCGCGCGGGTGCTGTTCGCGATTTTTTCAGGGCTCCCCTCTTCGAGGATCGTACCGTCATTGAGAATATATGCTCTATCGCAGATGCCCAGAGTCTCCCGAACGTTGTGATCGGTCAATAGCACACCGATACCGCGAGCCTTCAGTTGACCGATAATTTTCTGAATATCGATCACGGCAATTGGATCGATACCCGCAAAGGGCTCATCGAGCAGGATGAAGGAAGGCGATATCACCAAAGCTCGTGTGATCTCCAGACGCCGGCGTTCCCCCCCCGATAGCGCACTCGACTTGGTGTCTGCGAGATGGCTGATGGAGAGTTCCTCGAGAAGCTCCTGCAGCCGCTGGCGGCGATCGCTCCGAGAAAGAGGCAAAGTTTCCAGAACTGCCTGAATATTCTCGGAAACTGTCAGCCCCCGAAAGACAGATGCTTCCTGAGGCAGATAACTGATGCCATGGCGCGCGCGCTGAAACATGGGCAATCCCGTGAGGTCCTCGGCCCCGAGCGCGACAGAGCCCTCGTCCGGTCGGGTCAATCCGACCACGCAATAAAAAGTAGTCGTCTTGCCGGCACCGTTGGGCCCAAGCAGGCCTACAACCTCGCCGGGCGTGATCTCGATCGAGACATCGCGCAGAACCTCGCGGGAGCCATAGGCTTTTCGGAGATGACGCGCCGCAAGTTGCGGCGCGTCGCCCACTTCCGTTGCTCTGCCAGTGTCGCTCATGGTCGTTTTTGAGGTAGCACAGATTCACCGGCTTCCTTATCGCTTTCTTCCTGCGCCCCGAAATCGTCCTCGAAAAGAACCGCCGAAACCCGCCTGCCCGGCTCGGATTCGATGATGCTGGCGCCTTCGTCCAGAAAAACCGTCAGTTTCTCGCCCCGGACTTCGCTATCGCCCTCCTGCAAGCGAGCATTCCCGGAAAGGAGAATTTTTCTCTCCCGTTGTTGAAACTCAGCGATATCACCCCATGCGGTCCGATCATTCTGTCGAACCACGACGCCACCGCGAGCGACAACGCGGTCGAGCGCGACGGCCTCCCCGCTTTGCGGATCTCCCGCGTAGACAATCTCGAGCTCATCGGAGCGCGTGCCAAAGTCACCCTGCTCGACTTCAACATTTCCGCGATAGACAATTCGCGATGCCTTCATATCGAACTGCAGCTCCTTGGCACGGATGGTCACATCCGACGAGGCGTCACTGAAGGAAATACCGGGTAGAAGGTCGGCACCAAACGGACCGGCAACCTCCGGCCCGTCCATCGGGGGATCCGATTCCGCAGGCGAGGCCGCCGGATGAAATTCGGTCACTACCTTGCCAACGACGCCAACAATACTTTGCTCGAGATCGAGGAGCATAAATTCGCCGGAAAGGTCGACCACGGCGCTATCGACCGAGCCACCATCGGCGAGTACGATGTGACGACTCTCGCCCAGGTACGTGCCACGGGTGCTCTCGAGGCGATAGCCGTCGAACTCCACAACCAGCCCCCGATCGAGTTCTACGCGGTCCAGATCACCGTCTTTCAAATCCACCTGGCCCCGGCCGCTCCGAATGTTGACCTGAGCGAAGTCCGCATCGTGTAATTCCAGACTGGGCTCATCGACAAGAATCCGGCCCTGTCCTTTTTGGATACGCGCCTCACGTGCACTCAGATCCCATACCTTGGCACCATCACGCACGTTCACCCGATGAAATCCTTGAATGCGCTGCTCGATATTATCGGCCATTTCCGGCACGGACGAACTCACAACGTCGGCCTGCTGCTCCAAAAGCGAGCGGCCCAGAAAAAAAGTCAACGCCCCGAGACTTACGCAAAGAACGACGACCAGAAAGACACGCAAGCGCGCACGGCGATTCATTGCTGAACACTCCTCATGAAACCGGATCCAGCTTCCCCCGACGCCATCGCTCATGCCACCAGACCCACTCGTCGGGTCGTTCTCGAATCTCGTCCTCAATCGCGAGATTGAACCTCGCGGTCGCCTCCTCCTGCCAGGCGGCGCGCGCTTCCCCACTTTCACTGCCGCGGTCTGGCAGCGGCAATTCGCGAACCCGCACGCGGTGCCTTCCCTGCGGACCCCGATGGATAAAGATGCCGACGACAGCCGCCCCCGTTCGCCACGCGAGCGCGGCGGGGCCGACGGGCGTAAATGCCGGCCGACCGAAAAACGGAACGACCACCCCCTTCCCCCGAGTATCCTGATCCATCAGAATCCCCAGAATCCGACCGGCGCGAAGGGTCCGCAAAATCGCCTTGGCCGAACCCGCGCCATCTCTGGGAACCGTCTCTACACCGACCCTCCGGCGAAGATCGATATTCTCCTGATTCAGAGCTTCTCCTTTCACCGGAGTCGCAATCGCGGTCACGGGGTAGTTCTTGAGGCCCAGAAAAGCGGCCAGCAATTCCCAATTCCCCACATGACCGGTCACCACGATGACCCCGCGGCCCTTCGCCAGAGCCTGGTCGAGGATATCCAATCCCTCCGACTCCACCCAGTGGTCGATATCCGCCGCGATTTCATCCATCAGAATAATTTCGGCCATCGAACGCCCCAGGCCACGGAACATGTCGGCGATGATGCGGTCATGCTCGGCAGGGGCAAGTTCGGGCAAGGCCATCGCCAATTGGCCGCGCGCAACCGCGCGGGGACCGCGTAAAAGCCATCGCGTGAAACCCCCGAGGCTGGAACCGAGCATCGAGGCCCGGCGCAATCCGATCCAACCAAGCCCTCGCCGAAACCCTCGAATGCACGCCACAAAAAAACGGTCGCGACGGGCGCGGTATCGCTGCCGGCGAGCGCCCCGGAGCAGTCGCGGCATCAAACAACGCCTGCGCGCAGAAGGTCCAACAACTTGATGGCGCCGCAGGGGTGTCCCTGTTCATCGACAATGAACAGCGCCGTGATCGCGAGATCTTCCATCACTGCGACCGCCTGTTCAGCGACCGCTCCTGCGGGGATCGTCTTGGGGTCGGAGGTCATCACATCGGATGCAGCAAGTCCTCGCAAATCTCCATGCACCTCGGCCGCCCGACGCAAATCACCATCGGTAATAATCCCGACGAGACATCCGGACACATCCACCACGCAGGTGACTCCGAGTTTTTTCGTGGTCATTTCACCAAAGACCTCTCGCATGGGTGCATCCACGGAGACAGATGGAAGTTGGGCCTCGCGATGCATCAGGTCGTCCACCTTGCGCAACCGCCTGCCCAGAGCTCCACCCGGGTGCAAGGTTCCAAAATCGTTTGCCGCAAAACCGCCACGCTCCAGCAATGCAATCGCCAGCGCGTCGCCGATCGCCAAAGTAACCGTTGTACTTGCGGTCGGCGCGAGCCCCAGAGGACAAGCCTCCTCCGCAACCGCAATGGATAAACATACATCCGCCGCACGGCTCAAGGGGGCATCCGTCTCGCCGGTAAGGGCAATCACCGGCAAACCCAATCGCCGCGCAGGCGCGACCAGGCCAACCACTTCTTCCGTACTCCCACTATTGGAAACAGCAATCAACGCATCTCCCCGCGCCAGCATCCCGATATCGCCGTGCAGCCCTTCGGCCGCATGCAGGAAGAGCGCTGGCGTCCCCGTCGAGGCGAGCGTGGCTGCCATCTTGCGACAGATCAGTCCGGACTTTCCGAGACCCGTGACGACAACCTTGCCCTCGATCGAAGCCAATATTTCCACGGCCTGAGCGAATTCTTCACCCAATCGACGAGAGACCTCCTCCAACGCGCTGATCTCGATCGTGAGGACGCGGCGCGCCGAATCGAGATCGGCTTGCGCTTTATCGGTCAACTTGGCGGTCATCGGTCACGAACCGCTTCTTCGATGGCGCGCAACTTTTCGAGCAAGGCGGCTAATTGATCGAGCGGCCAACAGGTCGCTCCATCGGAGAGCGCTTCCGCGGGATTTTCATGCACCTCGAGAAAGAGTCCATCGATGCCCACCGCCACAGCCGCGCGGGCCAGAGCCGGCACGAACTCACGTTGGCCACCGGAAGCACCGCCCGCGCCACCGGGTAACTGGACGCTATGGGTCGCATCGAAGATCACGGGAACACCGATTTCCCCGAGAACCACCAGCGACCGCATATCCGAGACGAGATTCTGGTACCCAAAGCTCGCCCCTCTTTCGGTGACGAGGATCTCGGCCCCCGGCACCGTGCGTGCCTTGTCGACCACATGTTTCATTTCCCATGGCGAGAGGAATTGGCCCTTTTTCAGATTGGCCGGTTTTCCCGAAGCGGCAACCGCGAGAATGAAATCGGTTTGGCGACAGAGAAAGGCTGGCGTCTGCAGAATATCAGCGACCTGCGCCACAGCGGTGACGTCTTCTTCCCTGTGCACATCGGTCAGGATCGGCAAACCGGTCTCCCTGCCCACCTCCTCGAGAATCCGCAAGCCTTCCTCTCGACCTGGTCCACGAAACGAGTTTCCCGAAGTCCGATTCGCCTTGTCCCAGGAGGACTTGAAAATGACGCCCACGCCGACCTTCTCGGCGATTTTCCGGATCGCCGAGGCATGGCGAAGCGAAGAATCGAGACTTTCAATGACACAGGGCCCCGCAATCAGGCCCAGCGGGGCCCCTCCCCCGAAAGCGATGTCGGCGATCTTGATCTGCTGCGATTCCACGAAACCAACCCTAGCAGAAGCGGCGCCCGATCAACTAGCCATTCGGCTCAGTTCGATTTACCGGCAGCCACACTATTGAGCAGGAGAGGCTGATGGCCCGGCGCACGCGTCTTGTAGTCGATCGCCGCCCGGATGAAGCTCTTGAACAAGGGGTGGGGGTCGAGGGGACGGGACTTGAATTCAGGGTGGAATTGACTGGCGAAAAACCAGGGATGATCCGGAATTTCGACGGCCTCGACGAGGTGACCATCCGGAGACAATCCGGAAAATACCAAACCGGCTGTTTCCAACTGCTCTCGATAAGCGTTGTTGAACTCATAGCGATGCCGATGACGCTCGCTGACCTTCTTGCGACCGTAGGTTCGGGCGGCCAGCGATCCAGGTTTCAGCGCGCAGGGATATGCTCCCAAACGCATCGTCCCGCCTTTTTCAGCGACATCCTTCTGCTCATCCATGAGATGGACCACCGGGTGCGCCGTCTCCTCCGCGACTTCGATCGAATTCGCCCCTTCCAGTCCGCAGACATTCCGCGCGAATTCGATCACCGCCATCTGCATACCGAAACAAATCCCGAAAAATGGGATGCCGCGTTCGCGCGCGTACTGGACAGTGGCAATCTTGCCTTCCGTACCGCGCGGTCCGAAGCCCATCGGCACCATCACCGCATCCGTACCCTCAAGAGCACTCTCGATAGCATTCGGGTCGAGTTGCTCGGAATCGATATGCGAAATCTCGACCCCGCATTCGTTGGCGATCCCGCCGTGAACCAAAGCCTCGTTCAGGCTTTTGTAGGAATCGGTCAGATCCGTGTACTTGCCGACCATCGCGATCTTCACGGCTTGGTCAGCACCCTTCACCGTTGCGACCAGCTTCTGCCATGGCTTCAGATTCGGCGCAGCGGTCCAGATATTGAGTTTTTCGACGATGCGCTCATCGAGGCCTTCCTCATGGAAACGCAGCGGCACCTCGTAAATCGATTTCACATCCTGCGCCATGATCACGGCTTTTTCCTCAACATTGCAGAAGTGAGCGATTTTGCGCTTGATGCCGGGATCGATCTCGACGCTTGTGCGGCAAAGAAGAAGGTCGGGCTGGATACCCAATCCCGTCAATTCCTTGACGCTATGCTGCGTAGGCTTGGTCTTGACCTCCCCCGCCGAGGGAAGGAAGGGGACGAGGGTCAAATGGACATACAGGGTCTCTTCCTTGCCCTTGTCCCAACGGAATTGTCGAATCGCCTCGAGAAAGGGAAGGCTCTCGATATCACCGACGGTGCCGCCGATCTCGCAGATCGCGATATCGTAGCCCTTGGCGCCCACTTCCAGCCGACGCTTGATCTCGTCGGTCACATGGGGGATCACCTGCACCGTTCCGCCGAGGTACTCCCCGCGGCGCTCTTTTTCGATGACCGAGGAGTAGATGCGGCCGCTGGTGAAATTATTCACAGCGCCCATGCGGGTTGTGATGTACCGCTCGTAATGGCCGAGGTCGAGATCGGTCTCGCAACCATCGTCGGTGACGAAAACTTCCCCGTGCTGAAACGGACTCATCGTACCGGGGTCCACGTTGATATAGGGGTCCATCTTGATCACGGTGACCCGCAGTCCGCGGGCCTCGAGGAGGGCACCGATCGAAGCCGACGCCAACCCCTTTCCGAGAGAAGAGACAACGCCCCCGGTGATGAAGATGAATTTCGTCTGCCTTTTTTGTCCGCGATCTGCCATCGATGTCTCGTTTCCGCCCGCGTCCGGGTCATCCACCACTGGAACCCAGGAGTATGCGTACCCGATCCAGATCTTCTTGTGTATCTACCTCAACCATCGATTCGACAGAATCGACAATCGCGACTCGTATTTTTCGCCCGTGTTCCAGGACGCGCAACTGCTCCAACTTTTCCGACTGCTCCAAAGGCGTTGGCGCCAGTGAGGCAAATTCCTGAAGGAATTCGCGTCGATAGGCGTAAAGGCCTATGTGCTTGCGACACGCAACTTCACCCGAAGGAATTGGCTGACGGGAGAAATACAGCGCATTCCCTTCACAGTCCGAGACGACCTTGACCACCTGCGGCCGCTCCTCGTCTCCCGCCGCCATAGACGTCGCCAGAGTGGACATCACGGCCGGTGCCGTGTCCGATCGGCCGCCTTGCTCCAAGGCATCCAGCGCCGCCTCGACCCAGGACGGATCCAGTAACGGGAGATCACCCTGAACATTGACGATCACATCCGATCGAAGGGTCGCCGCTACCTCCGCAACCCGGTCTGTCCCCGAGGTATGGGCGGGATTTGTCAATACGGCCCGGCCACCGGCCTGGGCGACCACCCCACGGATCTCTTCGTCGTCGGTCGCCACAATCACTTCCCCGACCCCGCGAGATTTGATGGCCTGCTGCCAGACGCGGACCACCATCGGGATCCCCACGATCTCCGCGAGAGCCTTCCGAGGCAATCGCGTCGATCCCAGACGGGCAGGTATGATGACAGTCGCTGACAATAGAGAGTCTTCCGGGTTCTGCCCTGTTTCCGGCGAACCCGCGGAGACTTCCTGCCCCGATCCGCGCATCGCAGATCTCTGCCGAAAGACGTCCGTGGAACCACCTCCCTCTCAGGGGAAACAAAAACGGACCACGGAACGCTGTTGTAGTCCAACCGAGGGTTGTGTCAACGGACCCGGCCAGCGATTCCGCATAGAACTGAATTTCGGGAGGTTTTTCTGGCGGCAGCTTGAGCGACCTTCCCCTGCAACCTTTCGCTCCACGTTGAAACAAGCCCATTCATCATCGGCTCAGGACCCCGACTTGCCGCCCGCGAGCACGGCCCCCCGACGGCACGAGTCCTGCATCTACCCGAGCCATGCACCACGGATACAACACCGGGCTCCGCCCGGAATCCGCTAGGCCCCACCCGGATCGATCCACTCGAACTTCGAGTGCACAAAATCCTGGCCCGCCGACTCGTGGCCTGCGGGTGCGTGGCCTGCGGGTGCGTGGCCTGCGGGTGCGTGGCCTGCGGATATCCGGCTTACGGGATCCGAGGTCCCGGATTCTTCTGTTCCGGGCCCTGCCGCATTTTGCTGCTGCGCTGCCGAAAAGTCTGCACTCCGTAGGGGGTGCCCCAACCAGGAGGATTTCAATGCTCGAAACCGAAAAACCCATGCAGCACCGCCAAAGCGACTGCCCGAATCACCGCCCGAATCACCGCCCGAATCACTCCCCGAATCACTCCCCGAATCACTCCCCAAACCTTGGAGGCGATCCCGTCGGCGAGTCGGAATATGACTCGTTTACGATTACGACGATGGCTCGCTCCGGCGGAAGAACGCGATCCAGGTCAGAGCCCAAAGCGGGATCACGATGGAAAAATCAGCCCGGCAGCATACGGAATATCCCCGGCAAGAAAAAGTGCCTCGGAGTCCTCGCCATTCTGGCACTCCTGATCGGACTGCAGGCAGCCGTCCCCAACGAGGCATCTGCACTCTGCGGATGCGCCTACGGCGGGGTTCCGATCATCGAAACGGCTCGCATGAAAGGAAACGATCTGGCGATGGTCAGCGGCCGTTGCGCAAAGCCTCTCGGCGCGGTTCAGGTCTTTGCGCGCCAGCGCTTTTTTTCAAAACGGAGCAGTCTCGAAAAACCTCATAAACCACTCCCCACCAAGTGCATCAACAATTGTGATTGGCTCTATCTTGGCGAGACTCGCGCCGATGATCGAGGCGGGTTTTCCCTCTCCGAACTCGACAGTTCGCTCTCGACGCAGCTGATCACCAGCCGCCCCGGCAGCGGATCCGAATATGGCATGCTTACGGACCTCCGGGTCCGCACTCGCGACGAGCGCACAGGCCTCTGGAGCCGCTTTACCGAGCCCCCCGAACTCGGCTCCTTCCGCGTTGAATGGAATGGCCAGGAAGGACGGACTGCGTTCATCGAAACACGCGTCCGCAATGCGCAATGGATGCATGCCTCCATCGCCGACGGGCCCGACGATGGCGATGGATTTGAAACCATTCTCGACGTGGATCAGGACACGCCCAATTTTTGGCTCGAATTACGACCAGACGACGCCGTCGTCGCTTATACGGCCAACACCGCGTGCAACGGCCCTCATGCGTCCAGTTGCCGTCTCGGATGGCTAATCCAACAGGCGCCAACCATCTACGTGAATGCCCCTCTCCTCGGACGATCCGCAGAGTTTCCTTTCGTCCTCGGGGTGACATCGGCCATGCGGCCGGGTGCGATGTTTCTGGCCACCTACAGGAGCCGCGATCGAGATATGGCCGACGTCCTCATCGATGTGGACGTCGACGTTGACGTCGATATCGACTTTGGAATCGATTTTTTGAGTATCTTCTGATGGGCACCAGCCCCTACGCGATTGCCTGGGGGAGCGCCGCCGTATTCTTTGCGATCGGCGGCGCCCTCCTCCTTCACGCGAGATGTCGGGAGCTGGGCCGCCCATCCCATCCACTGCTCTGGGCCGGGCCGAGCTTGGCAGTCCTTCTGGCCCTTGCGGGAGCCAAGCTGCACCCCTTTTTCGGACAAATGAGCCAACTTCCGGAAATCCTGACCGGGCAGCGCGGATTCATGGCGCTCAACCAGTCGGGACAACGCATCGCCGGAGGTCTGGTCCTGGCCGCGGTGTTTTTGGGAATGATCCTGCCGAGGCTTTGCCAACACCGCCTCGATGGATGGTCCATTCTGGACCGGGTAGCGCCTTTGTCCGGGATCGCCATGGCGATCGGACGCTTGGGCTGCCTGATCGCCGGTTGTTGTTTCGGTTCCCTTTGCGACACCTTTTTTTGCCTCGAATATGCGCAAGGGCGTCCCGCGTGGTGGAACCATTTCGCACGCGGACTCGTGCCCGAAGACGCGACCTCAAGCCTCCCGGTCCACCCTCTCCCTTTCTATCTGGTCGCCGTTGGTCTCCTCGCAACGACGGTCGCCCGATACGCGCTTCAACGAGGCGCAAAGGACGGAGTATCTTTTCTGCTTTTTGTGGCGATATTCTGCGGCGGCCGACTGGCCGTCGAATCCTTTCGGGAAACCATCTTGCTGGTGGAGATTCCTCTCCAGCAGCAGATCGACCGGTCATTGCTCTTCGGGTCGCTCGTCGGAATTTTCTGGCAGCAGCACCGTCAACGAGGAGGAGCCCCCGACACCCAGGCGTCCAGCAACGAAGGCTCATCGAGTCCAGGAATTCCCAACGCCTGAACCTCCTGAGCACGAGAACCCTCCTCATAACGAGGAAGCGAGCCAAGTTTACCCCAAACTCGATAGGCCAGCGCCGCCGCGAGCACCCGGATCGGGTAGTCTCTGGGTAATTCTTTCAGGTACGGCTGCGCCTGAGCGAAATTGCTTGCTCCGTACTTCTCCATGATGAACTTCAGGCCGCCGTTATGCGGCCCGATATTATACGCCAGAAGCGTCAAGAAAAGATCCCCATTCATCTGCTCCCGGTACTTCGCCAGAGTGGCTGCTGCGAGATAGGCGTTGTGCCTCTGGTTCAAAGGATCCAGTCGAGCCACCTGCAACTTCTCCCGTGCCAGAACTCTGGCGTCCACCGGCACAGACGTAATCTGGAACAGCCCTCGCCCACCGTCACGACTGGGGCGCGGATGGAAACTCGACTCGGTGGCGGCCACGCCCATCAGAATCTCCGGATCTTCGCCAAAGGCGGTCGCGGCTTCCCGAACAGTTGGTTCAAAGACTCGCGACCGCTCGAGAATCATTTCCTGTCCGACCAGATCCATTCGGCGGTAGGCAGCGAAAACTTGGTGGCGGACAACCCGCACCTGCGTCATTCGCTCTCCGGCGAGAACTTCGCGCAAGGCATCCAAAGCCAAAGTCGGCGGCGCAGCCCAAACAAGGCCGCCAAGGCCCAGCAATGCGGCCAGATTCAGACAATCTCGCCAACGCCCGGGAGCCAGGCGGCGGAGCTTCTCCAGAACCAGCACGAGTACGGTGCCGAGGACCGTGATCCCTGCCAAGCTTGCCAAAAGAGCTAGCGGCGATACCGATCCGGCCTGACGCGCCAGAACCGCCAAGCTCGCGGCGGCAACCAAACTCCCCCCGACAAGAATTTCCGCGGCCCGGTAGATCCGGGGGCCCAATCCTCCTCCGGACTTCCGTCCTTTCGCCTTACCCCGACGCGGGGCGCGCTTCTTGCGGGCAGGAGCCTTCCGGGGCTTCGCGCGTTTTCCCGCAGTGCTCTTCCCACCCGCCACGACTGTCCCCCCCGTTGCCAGATCGCCCGCCCCGAGAGCCGTGCTACCCCGCGCCTGCCCGGCCAGCAACTCCCGTGCGCGTGGCGACTCTAGGAATCCTTGTCCGAGGGCTCCGACTGCGCGGCCGTTCCTGCACGTGTCCGCATGGCGCGCTTGTCCACCAGCCCCGCCATCTTGCCCTCACGAAGCGAAATAAAGATGGCCTTCGCCTCCGCGCAAAGGCGATCTCCTTCGTGCAGAGTCCCTCGACAAATGACCTTGCGTCCCTCGATGGACTCGACATGGCTGCGAAAGACCAGAGGGGTGTGGAGCGGTGTCGGCGACCGATAGAGGGTCTCCAATGTTCCGGTCATGCCCGGCTGCCCTGTAAACGTTTGGGTGTAACCAAGAACTTCATCAAAGGCGGCCGCAATACATCCCCCGTGCACACAGCCCGGAGGTCCCTCATAGGCAGACCCGAAAGTCGCCTCTCCTCGAACGCCTTGCTCATCCGACGTGATTACGATCGGAGGAGCGAGCGGATTCGATTGGCCGATGAGTGGCGAGAAATCAAAATGCGCTCCACCCATGGACTTTTTGGCAGCCGCAGGATCTGCAACCGCCGCCTCGGCAAAGCCGTCATAACGATCACGCTGGGGATGGTCGGCCAATCGATCGGCATAGTCCTCCAGGCGGGCCGCTACCACAGCCAATTCTTCTTCGGGGGCATCACTGGTCGTCAGACGCTCGATCACCAATCGCATCGCAGCCGCCAGACGTCGTCGAACCCGCCAAACACCCGTTGCCGGATTATCACGGGGCTCCCAGAGCGCGCGGAACTCTTCGGACTTCAAATCCACCATGGAATTCCTATAGCGTGCCCAGAGCTGAGTAACGAGATTGACGAAGCGCAAGCGACAGGCCACAACCATCGAGACGAAAAAGCATTCCGGGCAGCGATGACGCGACAAGAGGAAAATCATGGGTAAATACACACGCGAAGAAATTCTTGAGGCCTTTCAAAACTATCGGCGGGCGCGGGACATCGCCTCGAAGACAGGGGATTGGAATATCTGGGCCGATCTCTTCACCGAAGACGCCCACTACGTTGAGCACGCCTATGGCGAAATGAATGGACGCGAGACCATCCGCAAATGGATCTGCGGCGTAATGGCTCCCTTTCCGACCATGACGTTCCCGGAAGGCTGGTCCGTCATCGACGAGGAGCGTGGTGCCGTGATCTGGGAAGTCTACAACGCATACCCCGAGCCCTTTCAGGCTGACGGCACACCTTTCCGCTTTCCGAACTGGTCAAGGCTGGTCTACGGGGGCAATGGCCTGTGGCAGTCCGAGGAAGATGTCTACAACCCCGCCAAGGATGCCCCGGAGGTGACCCGCGCGTGGATCAAGGCCGGCGGCAAATTCAAGACGCCCGAGCAAGTGAAGATGGTTCATGGCTAGGCGTCGCCCATGACCGATAGGCCACTGCGTCAGGGTGTCTGACCGAAAAGTTGCTCAAAGTTTTCGGTCAGGCGGGAGATCACGTCTTCGACCGATGTCTCCCACAACTCGCCGGCATAGCTCGCTGTACCAGCGATATCCGCGGGGCCACTCCGCCGCGTGCGATCGGGTGAGAGATAGGGACAATCCGTTTCGAGCAGAATCTTCTCCCGCGGCAGGGTTTCCAGCATCCGCGTGAAACTCTCCGACCGACGCGCATTCGCCGGGATCGACAACCAATGTCCGTGCTCGGCAATTTGGCGGGCAAGCTTCACTTTCCCCCCAAAGCAATGCCAATCGACGCGCTCAGCGCCCATCTCCTTCAGGATTTCAAAGGCACGACGCTCGCGCTTGCGTGTGTGGATAATGATCGCCTTGTCATGCTCCATCGCAATCTCCACGGCCTGGCGAAAGACCGTCTCCTGAGACTCCCAGAGCGCCTCGGGCACCCAATAGCCATCCAAGCCGATCTCCCCGATCGCAAACGCTTCAGCTGCGTGCGCCTGCAACCACTGCAGCCCGTCGGCAGCCGTGCATTCTTCTCCCTCCCGGGGGTAGTCCGTGCCCAGAGCCCGCATTTCCGGCAACACCGCATCTATCGGATAGAATCCGAACGCTGCCTTTATCTGCGGATAGGTTTTCGCAAGTTCCCGAGCGGCTTCGTTGTCTCGCGGGTTCAAACCGTTGACCAAAATCGTCGAAACCCCCACGGATTCCGCCTTGGCCAAAATGGTGTCCAGATCGCCCCGTAATTCCGGATGCGTCAGATGTGCGTGTACGTCAGCGAGGCCCATACCGAAATTTTGCTGATTCCGAGACTTCCTTCAACCCGGAGCTTGCACTGTGTCTCCTCGCGGGGAAGGGATAAGCACATGGTTCAACCCGTCAAACTCGGCATCAAACGACCGGTGAGCAAACCGCTCCCGCCCGACCCGGAGCCTCGTCCGGTTCATTACACACTCATTTCGGTCGACGACCATCTGATGGAACCCAAAAACACCTTCGAAGGACGATTGCCGGAAAAATTCCGACAAGCCGCTCCCCGCGTGATTGAAACCGCTGAAGGTCACGAGGTCTGGATGATCGAGGATCAGCCCTATTTCCAGGTCGGTTTCATGGCCGTGGCCGGTCGGCCACGTGAGGATCACCGGGTCGAGCCTTCCCGATTCGACGAAATTCGTCGCGGCTGCTGGGATATCGATGCGCGAATTGCGGATATGGATATCGGCGGAATCCACGCCTCGGTAAACTTTCCTTCGGGCGTGACTGGATTCGGCGGCACTCTCTTCTCCGAAACCAAGGACCCCGATCTGGGCCTCGCCTGCGTTCGCGCGTGGAACGATTGGCTATTCGAGGAGTGGTACAGCCCCTACCCCGAGAGAATCGTCCCGCTGGGGATCACCTACCTCGCCGATCCGGAAAAAGGTGCTGCAGAGATTCGTCGCAATGCGGCCCGCGGGTTCACGGCCGTGACTCTTCCCGAACAACCTCACAGGCATGGCTATCCCGCCATCTTCGATCCCCACTGGGAACCGCTGATTCGAGCTTGTGCCGAGACGGAAACCGTCATGAACCTGCACGTAGGCTCCTCCGGTTTCGCCGCCATGCCTGCCGGCGCTCCGATGCTGGAACTCGGCGCGACCCTGTTCAACCCGATGGCTGTGACCTCCTGCGCGGAATGGCTCTGGAGCGGCTGGCCTGCGCGCTATCCGGAGCTCAAGATCGCCATGTCCGAGGGCGGCATCGGCTGGGTCGCGGGGTTGATCGATCGGGTCGACAATATCATGGCGCGCTCGGGCTACGGATCTAATTGGCCAGGCGATCTGAGCCCGTCGGACACACTTCGACGTAATTTCTGGTTCTGCATGATCGATGATCCATCCACTCTCTGCACGAAAGAGACCATCGGAGTCGAGAATATTCTTTTCGAGTCGGACTACCCACACGGTGACGGGACGTGGCCCGACACCCAGGAAGTCATGCACAAGCTGCTGGCACCGCTCCCGGATCGCGAGATTCGCATGATCGCCCATGAAAACGCCGCGAGTCTTTATCGACATCCGCTGCCACCTCAACGACTGCCCTGATATTTCCGAATGGATCAACCTTCTGCGGAGGTCCTCGCCGACGCCGCCAACAAATATTGTCGAGATATCATCCGCAAGGATTTGCGAGTTCTGTTTTGCGGCATCAATCCAAGTTTGATGACGGCTGCTGTCGGACATCATTTTGCCCGACCGGGGAATCGATTTTGGAAGACGCTTGCCGGAGCGAAGCTGACGCCGCGGCTTCTCGACCCTGAGGAAGATGGTCTCCTGCCCGGCTTCGGGCTCGGAATCACCAATCTTGTCGACCGCGCGACCCGCGCCGCAGCTGAACTTTCCCCGGACGAATTCGCATCAGGCTGGGAGAACCTGCAGAAGAAAATCCGGCGGTACCGGCCCGAAAATATCGCGTTCCTCGGCATCGGAGCCTACCGTCTCGCATCCGGAGAAGCGAAGGTGCCTCTTGGCCGACAGGAGAACGCCCTCGTCGGGGCCAGAGTTTGGGTTCTACCAAATCCCAGTGGATTGAACGCCCATTACCAACTTCCCGAACTGATCCGACTCTACTCAGAATTGGCTGACGCGGGACTGGCCGACGCCATCGCCCCTGCTGTCGCCGTAGAGGAGGAACAGCGCAGCAGGAGCGAATCCGTCGAAAAACCGGCAAAACCGGTCCAGAAAAAAGGTAAAATGTATGGAAAATGCGGTTTACAGGAGGAGGACTGATAACCGCGTACCGGGATCATAGACGAACCTGAGCCGTCCCGGGAAGAGAAATCGACCGGAAACCGAATTTTAGGTGGAAAATCTATTTTTCTTCAATGTTTTCAGGCCTCCCGATGTCGGAAAACAAGCCAGAACCCGTATCCCAGACAAACGCATGAGGCGAAAAAGATCGCTGGCAACAAGCCGAAGGCACTGCCGAGAGTTCCCAGAAACAGAGCTCCGAAGGGCGACATCCCGGCCCAGGCCACCTGAAAAAGGCTCATGACGCGGCCTCTTTTCGCCTCGTCGACGATCTGCTGGAGCAGCGTCTGCATGCTGGTCATGATCGCGAAATAGAAAAAGCCCGAGATAAACTCGGCCGCGAGCACGACCCAGAGAACCGGCGCAAGGACCAAAAGAAACAGCGCGCAAGCATAGGCCACGAGCAGAAATCCGGCACGCCGAACAGAGGGATGCGGGTCCCGGCCACTGGCCATCGCTCCGGCGAAGGCACCGAGGCCCTGCGCCACGATAATCCATGCGTAGTAAGCTTCGTCTCCGAGAACCCGCAAGGCATAGCTCGGCAAGAGAGCAATATGAGCGACCCCAAACCCTGCCAGGACCGCCGCCGTGAGCAGCGCTGCGACCGCGGGCTTTCTTTCGCGCGCATGCGTCAAACCGCTGCCAAGGCGAGACCACAGGCCACCGCTATCAGCCTCGACGGTGTAGGGACGCAAATTCATGCGAAGCAGAAATCCGATCGAGAGTAACGAGAGGATCGAAAACGCCGCAAAGGAAACTTCAAATTGCCCGGAAGCCAAAAAGGGTGCCGCGAAGATCGGGCCCGCAACTCGCGTGATATTATTCGCTGCCGCCTGAAGGGAGATCGCACTGGGAAGCGCCTCCCGGTCAACCGCATTGGCCGCCACCGCAGAGCCCGCGGGCCCACCCATCGCAAAGCAGACGCCCATCAGCCCGGCGATCCCCAGGATCAGGGGTTCGCTTGCGATCTCGGCATATACCGCACCGGCGAGGATCCCTGTGAGCAGAGCGATCGCAGAGTAACCTGCAATCATGATTGTCTTTCGGTTGAATCTGTCAGCGGCGACGCCCGCGATCGGCGCCAGAAAGAAGGCGGGGACGAAGAGGCAGAAGAAGAGCAGACCCACCATAAAGGGGTCTCCGTCGCTCTTTTCCGCAATCAGCGCCTGGAGAGAAATATGGGAAATCCAGAATCCCGTCTGATTGACGAGAAAGGCCCCGAAGAACATTCGGTAGTCGCGGTCCTGCAGCGCCGCAAACAGGCGGCTTCGAGAATTCATCATAAGGGCCGGCCTACTCCGGCGTGTGGGCGATTGCGGGAATGGACTGAATATACGCAGCAATCGCTTGCAGATCCTCGGGATCTGCCGCGCCATATCCAGGCCCCCCGGCGACGCCATCCACCACGTCTTCCATCAGACCTTGCACGCTATCCATATTCGGGAGCATTCCCATTTCGAGCGAAGCAACAATATCCTCGAGATCCCAATCGCCGATCCCCGTTTGCTTGTCCGGCGTGATATTCGGCACTGTCTCGCCCACATCATCGCCGCCAGCCATATAGAGCCCTGTATTTGAGGTACCGAAAATCGTCCGCGGCGTATGACAATCCCCACAGATCGCGACATGCTCGGTCAAATAACGCCCCCGGTCGGGATGCCCGGGCGGAACGTCCAGCGGAGCCTCGACCGACGGCGCAAAAATGGCCTGCCAAATCCTCCAAACCAACCGCTGTGCCGGAATCGGAGATTCCGCGGGTTGGTTCTTCCGGTCGGCAGGAGCGACCGTGCGCAACCATGCAATCAGGTCGCGCACGTCCTGATCAGACATCCCTGCATAGCGGTAGTACGGCATGGCGGGGGACTCGATCGAGCCGTCCGGCAGAATCCCCGCACGAATCGCCTGCTCAACCTCTCGATCGCTCCAGGCACCGATGCCATGCGTCGGATCGCTGGTGATATTGGTCGAAAAGAACGTCCCGGCAGGGGTTATCAATGCCTTGCCACCCGCAAGCTGGGAACCTGCTTTCTCCGTATGGCAACCGCACCCCCCCGCGAGTGCTGCCACTTTCTCGCCCCGAGTCGCGTTGCCGCCAGCGAAGGACGTCTCTGACGAGGGCGGCGAGCTGCAGGACGCGAGCAGAAGAAAAAAGAACAGACAGGCCAACTGGCAAGCCCCCAAAGAAGCGGGTACCTGTTCTGGCAAGCCCTTCAAATGCTTCGGCGCCGGCCTGGCGTCTTCAATCGAGTCATTCGTTCCCATTTTTTTCAACACAGGTGCTCCAGCATGAACGATAGCCCATTTTTCCAGAACATCTACAAATCGGAGTGGCAGGGGACTTGGGCCCTATGGGTTCTACCTCTGGCCTTCCTAGCCTACCTGCTGTTCTCCACAACCGAGAGAGATCGACGCGCCAGCACGCAGCCGATGACCGCGTTCCTCGGCGGCTGGATGCTTTTCTGGACCGTGGAGACATTGGCGGACTCCTTTGCCACCGGGCCTCTGAGTCGCTGGCTGGGCTGGCAGGGAACCGATATCGGCACTGGCGTCATGCTCTCCTTTGTCTTGCTGGGCGATCTTCGCGTCTTTCAATTGGTCTTCCGCATTGGCCGGCCTGCCGATAGTTTCGGGCGCGCCCTGCGACGAGCAATTCTGTGGAC
The DNA here is from genome assembly GCA_029248525.1 of Candidatus Binatia bacterium. Classification (NCBI taxonomy): domain Bacteria; phylum Candidatus Binatota; class Binatia (SeqCode); species Binatia bacterium. The sequence goes on along the minus strand of JAQWJE010000049.1, from coordinate 621,061 downwards.
CCTGCTGGTCCCGGTGGTCGCCTACGGAGCCGATACGGGATTGCGGCAATGGCGGCCGGAACTGCCCGAGCAAATGCTGTGGCTCATCTACGAAACATCCTTCTTCGCGGTCGCGCTCTATCTGCGAAACGTCTGGCTCCGATCCCATGCCTCCGGCTCCGGCGACCAGCAGAGACTGCGCGTTATTCTTGCATTTGTCGCCGGGTATTATCTGCTCTGGGCGACCGCAGATATCTTGATCATGGGCTTCGGTATGGACTTCGGCTGGGCGGTTCGTGTGATTCCCAATCAGCTCTACTACGCGTTTTTCGTGCCCTTCGTATGGTGGACACTGGCACGCGATCGATAGAATTTCAGGAGTTCCTCGACCCAACCCGAAAGGTAGCTCTCGGCTCGGATCCCCGCAGCCCTGCGGGGATCGCCGACCACACCCGAGGGAACACGGTCGGCCAGATTCGGGTAAAAGAGTTTTTCCGCGGGCGGAACAAGGTCCAGATGCCCCGGCGCCATTTGGTCTGTCCGAACCGATGCGGCATCGAGTTCGAGCATCATGGAAGTCTCCAGCTCTCCCGCATGCCAGCCGGCCTCGCTTTCCGAAATCCCGGATTGATCCGCCAATGAAACCAACCGCTGCGAGACCTGCTCCGGGATCGAGGCCAACAACAATCGAGCGGGTGCGGCAGCACCCTCAAGCCGTTCCCGATTCCGGACAAGAAAGGCTTCATTCCCGCCATGAGCAGAGAAAATCATGATTTCGGCGGGGGCATGCACTGCCAGAGAGCTCAGGATATCCGCCAGAAACCGGATAAAGTTTTCTTCCCCGATCGAAATTGTTCCGGCAAAAGAAAGATGCTCACTGGCGATCCCGAAAGGAACCGTCGGCAGGCAGAAGGAGCCGGGCAGCCGACGACACAGTCTTTCGCCCAAAGCCTCTGCGATCCGCGTATCCGTTCCCAGCGGGAGATGAGCACCATGTTGTTCCGTCGAGCCGAGCGGTAGGATTATCGCTGTCGGATGGTCAGCCAACCGCCGGGCAACTTCAGGGCTTGCCCAACGGTCCAATCCGGGAAGAGCCAGCTGCCTCGGCGCAGGCGGTGCTGCCGTCTCGCCCCAGTCATATAGGGGTCCGTCCTCGCCCTGACCCGGCCAGGTATCCGTCGACACCCCCCGCACCTTGCGATGGGCCAGCACGGCTCGCGTCCAGAGAACCTCGTGCGAAAAAATCGAGCAGGGGAAATCCAGACCCGAATGAACCTCGCAAACCGATTGGTAGGTGGGGATCATTTCCCGAAGGCGCCGCAAGCCTTCCAACTCCTGGCCCGACGTCGGCTGGGTAAAGACGACCCATTGCCGTGGTCGAGGATATGCTTCCTGAAACGGGCCGTGAGCGACTTCGTCCACACTCAGAATTGGCGGTGCAGGCTGCAGCAGCCCTTCCTGGACCTTGAGCGCAAGATTCCCGAGACAGGCGTCATGAATCCCTGTCCCCAACAAGGAGAGTTCCTGATCAAAAATTTCGCCTCCCGGCCCCTCCCGCTTCGGATCCAGACACGCGACGACCTCCGCAAGAATCTCGTCCAGGGGAATCGAAAACGAAGCGCCGAGGGCATTGGCGAGACGCAGCGCCGTTAAATAACCGGTCACCGGCCCCGTAATCCGGACAAGACTCCCGTACTCCATAGCCCCCATCATCGGAACACGACACAGCCCATTATCCTCGGCTGCAGCCAACCAATCCCGGCGGTTCGGCGAACCGCTCTCCGGATCGTCGGGGTCCACTGAAGTGACCAGGACAATCCCGACTTCTGGCGAAAGAGCGCCGATCACCCGACGCACCGAAGCTGAAAGTCCCTGCGAGAAAACCACCACCGTATCGCCCGGCCCGGGAGCCTCCCCACCAAGAGGGCAGGCATAGGCAGCCACGCCCGCCGACATCAACTGCGCGGCAAGCAGTCGAGCATGCGCCGAGGAACTGCCCAAACCACTACAAAGAATGCGGCGACTGACCAACGCCAGGCTACGCAAATCCGCCACAGGCATTGAAAGTGCTGCTGCCTCCCGCAACGCGCCGGGCAGTTCGGCGAGAGCCGTTGCCAGTCCGGCCGGATCCGCCAGAGGTTTGTTCATCCGGGTCCTGACGAACGCATTGGATGCGACAGATGGAGCTGCATGAGTTCCTCGATCAGGACGCGATCTCCCGGAACCTCCTCCAATGTCGTCAAAAATCCCCGGGCCGGAACAAAACCCACCAGCGCGGAATCTGTGCTCGTGATGCCGGCCCGCGTGGCTTCCCACGAATCCGTCGCGATGGCCTTCTCGGGAAACCGTTGCAGAAGGGGTTCCGGCTGCACATGGAGCAACGGCTTCGCGTTTGCCCCTTCGCGCCAGGCGAGCAGGACTTTGGCCGAACGCTCCTCGAGATCCAGGTAGGCGTAAAGGCGAAACCAGTGAACGGTACTCACCTCGGCCTCACGAACTGGCAGGAGGTAGGATGCGACTCGGACAAAGCGACTCTGCCCGGGGAGGCAATAGGGATCAAAGGCCTCCACCCGCTCCGGCAATACCGCGCCATCGAGCCCAACGGGATCTTCCAGGCCGTGCCCGGACCTCGACTTCGAAGCAAGATAATCACGATTCCAGGGAGAAGCCTCGCCATCCAGCGACTGTGTCCGAGCGACCGGGCGCCCCGAGGAAGAGGCGACGCCGCGAGCTTTCTCGGGGTTGTTGGTCAACAATTCCAGAGGTGCCGCCAGTCCGAGAAGCTCGGCCATCCAGCCCACTTCCTCATAGCTGCGCAGATCATGGGCCAATCCCATCGCCTGATAGGCTTCAAAAGTATCTGTACGATTCCCGCTGGCTTGCACGATCATGCGGTCACGGGCCTTTGCCAGAAAGCCGGCCCCGCGCCCTTCCTGCATCAGATAGAAGACGACGCCACGACCGCGTTTGGCAACCGCCTCGAGAGCGAGGTCCAATTGCTCCACACAATCGCAATCCCGGCCACCATAGCTTTCACTGGTAACGCAGGAGGAATGGACTCGCGCGAGGACGGGCTCCTCGCCGCTCACATCACCCCGCGATAATGCGAGAACGTGTTTCTGGTCCTGAAGACTCCTGGCGATCAGGAGGTCGAAAGTTCCGTATCGCGTCGCCAGGGATCGCTCTCCGAGAACCAGAAGCTGGCCGGAAACCACCGGCAGGTTCCTGACGGGCATCAGGAGCGATCCTTCGGATCGTTTTTACGTTCCTTCATGGCCTGAAAATACGAGATCAGATCCGAGAGATCCGCATCCGTAAGATGAGGGTTGGCCGGCATCTTGGTGTAACGAAATTCTTGCGGGTTCCGAACGAAAACCTTGAGCTGTTCGACATCGCGATACTCGACAATGCTTTGCGGTAGATTCAATTCGGGCCCGACCACACCGCCATCGCCATTGATCGCGTGGCAGGTCAGACAATCTCGAAGAAAAATCTCATGCCCGCGCTGTGCCGGATGGTTGGCCTCGAGGCCGTTCGGAACCGTATGCGGGTAGGCATCGACGACGGACTTCATCTCGATCACCGACAGTTGGTAGGGCCACGGGTAAAGGTGAGGGTCCTGCTGACCGGATTGGTTCCAGATCACATAAAAAGGTCCGGGATCGGTTTTCTCGCGACCGATAGGCGCCCAGGCGACTTCGGGCCAAACCGCCAGACCCGCATCGGCCAGAGCGAGAAAGCCCCCCTCTCGTCGAAGAGTCTCGGCCGTTGCCGATCGCGCATAACCGTCCAATGCCCGGAAAATAATCTCCCGGTCACCCCACGCTTCCGGAGCAGTGCCAAACCCCTCCTCCAGAACACAAGAAAGCGACGTAGCGTAGAACGTCTTCTGCTTCTCGTAATATGGATCCGCCACGGTGATCTGCTCGCGACCACAACGAGAGACAATTTCATCTCGCGAAAACGAGACGATCGTTTCGCCTCCGCGGCGGAAATTCAGAGAATCATCGGGAAGTGCCTCTGCTGTCAACGGAATTGCCAGCGCCAGCATCAGGCATGCGATTTTCTTCATCAGCATTCTTGTCGTAGCGTGAACGACCTCATCCGTCATCCAGTCCGCAAATCTTCCTTTGCATCTGCATGTTTCCCCCCATCCCCTTGCCAGCCTTTCCGCTTGCGGGACAACCCGTGCTAGGACGGCGACCGGAGGGTCATATGCACGATGTTCTGCACAAATCACTGACGGATCTCACACAACTCATCGCTTCCCGCGAGATCTCGGCGGTCGAACTGATGAAAGTGACGCTGAAACGTATCGAAGAAACACAGGATACCCTGCGAGCCTTCTGTCAGGTGGGGGATCCGGATATCCTGCTCGCCGAGGCCGCCAACGCCGATGACCGATTGGCCCGAGGCAAGGGACGCCTTCTGGAGGGAATCCCTCTGGGGGTCAAGGAACTTGAAGATGCACTCGGGTTCCGGTCGACAAATGGATCGATTCCATTTCGTGATGATTTCGCCGAACAGGACTCCGTCCAGGTCGACCGACTCAAGACTGCCGGGGCGATCGTTGTGGGGAAAACCAACGCTCCGGAATTCGGCCATACAGCGATCACGAAAAACCTTCTTTTCGGCGCCTCTCACAATCCCTGGGATCTGGATTGGACACCGGGCGGTTCCAGCGGCGGTTCGTCGGCCGCAATTGCCGGTGGTGTCCTTCCTCTGGCCACCGGCAGCGATGGCGGGGGGTCGATCCGAATCCCTGCATCGTTTACCGGATGCTTTGGCTTGAAGGTCAGCTACGGAAGAATCCCCAACGGCCCGGAGCGCCATTGGATCATGGGCGATACGGCTGTGCATGGCCCACTGACTCGCACCGTCGAAGATGCCGCGCTTCACCTCGATATCGCCGCCGGCGTCCACCCCGCCGACCCCAACTCCCTGCCGCGCCCCGCCCACTCCTACCGCGACATTTTACGCGACCTTCCGCCCAAACTACGGATCGGTTACTCACCGGATCTGGGCTACGCCGTCGTCCAGTCCGACGTTGCCCGCGTCGCCGCCGAAGCCGCGCAGGCCTTCGCCGAACTCGGCCATGATGTCGAGTCGATCATCGACGGCCCCCCCGAGCCAGGACTGGATTGGGGCTTCAGCGGTGCCTTTGAGTTGCTCGGTCGACTCGAACCGCTGCTGGCAGATCATGAACAGGACTTTGGTCGAAACTTCATTCAGGGCGTAAAGACCGGTGCGGGCATGACGCCCAAGGCCTGGAGCGAGATGCGTCTGCGCCGGGAAGAGCTGAATCGCTGGTGTGGCGATATCTTCGAACGTTTCGATCTCCTCCTGACACCGACCGTCCCCTATGATCCGCCTCCTGCACGCGGACCGCTATGGAGAGAGACCGAGGGTCGCAAACAGCCCGCTGCCAACGTTGGCAGCTTCACCATGCCGTTCAATCTCTCCTGGCATCCGGCAGCTACCGTCCGAGCCGGCTTGTCCGATCTGGGGCTTCCTGTCGGTCTGCAAATTGTCGGACCGCGACACCGTGACGATCTGGTCCTGCAGGCAAGTTATGCCTTCGAGCAGGCGCGTCCATGGGCCCATCATTGGCCTGACATCTGAGCTGTTTTCCGCAGGCAACGAATCACATATTTTTGAGACGCTCGGTCAAGGTGGCCATCGAAGCAAAATCGGCAGAACCACGGCCGGTGAAATTCCCTCCCATATTCGCCAGCACGAAATGGCGACAACCGGCGTCCACGAGCGGGGCGACGGCATCGGCAATCTGATCCGGAGAACCGAAATAATATTGCTCCAGAAGCAATTCCGGCGTCATACGCTCCATCGCTGTCTCGACCAACTCACGAGGAGTCGCGGCCGGGACCAACTCGATTTGTCCGGCGAAATCGTCGCCCATCGGATGGTCCAGTCCGTGCTTGCGCCATACGGCGCCCGCGAGGCCCAGTGTATTGTAGGCAACGTAGAGACTTTGCATCGCCTGCTCGATCACGGGACCTCGGTCATCACCCAGAACCAGAAGCATGGTCTGAGTCGCCATGAAGTGTTTCATCGAGCGGCCCGCATCCTCACCTGCTGCGTGGATCACCTGTAGACGCCGCGCATACTCCTCGGCATCCACTGGCTGACCGGGCAACCAGCCATCGCCGTATCGCCCTGTGAGCCCCAGCATGCGGGGTGCGTGGGAGCCGATATAGACCGGGGGCGGACGACCCTCCCAAAGCGGCAAATCAAAAACCGCTCCATCGAGTTGATAGTAGCGACCCGAATACTCGAGCGGCTTTCCCTCGCTCGCAAAAAGTAGTTGCAAGACCTCGAGAGCCTCTTCCAATCGGGCCACTCGCATCCGGGAGGGGAGACCATACGGTTCGGTATTCTCGCGCAGGCCGTTGCCAATCCCCAGAATGGTGCGTCCTTCCGAGAGATGGTCGAGAGTGACGAAGGTCTGGGCCAGCGAAACCGGATGCCGTCGGATTGGTTCAGTGACCGATGTTCCGATCTGCATCGCCGGGAATTTGGCCGCAATATGGGCCATCACAGGGACCGGATCAAAAAGCGCGTCTCCGGAGTGAATCACACCGGCAGCAGCGGTATGCTCCGGCGTCCAAAGCCATTTGGGGGCGAATCCCATAAAATGGTCCGGAAACCAGATCGTGTCGGCACCCATCTGGGCCGCCTGCTGGACGGAAAAATTTGAGACAAAAAATGGCGCCAGACATCCGTCCTGATAGCCAACCGTTACTCCCCGCATCTTATCGCTCCTTACCGCCGCCACCGTCTACCGGGAGCGTCACCGCCGTCAAATAGCGCGCTTCTTCACTCGCGAGAAATACCGCGACTGGCGCAATATCAGCATCACAATCTCCGAAGCGTCGCAGGGGGATCATCGCCGCCTGCGCCGCCGCTACCTTCGGATAGGCCTCCGCCCACCCCGCCATACTTGGAGACAACGCGATCGGGCGGATCATATTCACTCGAATACCGTCGCGTCCCCACTCGAGCGCCAGCGATCGGCTCAGTCCCCGGATTCCTTCTTTCGCTGCAGCATAAACCGCGTTGCCGGCCATTCCCTCACTACCGGCACTCGAAGCGAAGTTGATCACCGAAGCAGATTCGCTCGCCTTCAAGTGCGGATAGGCGGCTCGGCAAATCCGAAACACACTCCCCAGACAGACGTCCATCGTCCGCGCATAAAGCTCTTCGGAAGCATCCGCGACGGTCGGCCCGACCTCGGCCCAGGCTGCCGCGTTGACCACAATATCCAGCCCGCCAAAAGCCTCAACTGTATCAGAGACCATGGCCTCGCAATCCTCGACTCGTCCGACATCACCCGGAAGAGAGAGTCCTCGGCCGCCCAGGTCTTCGAGCGCCGCCGCGGTACTTGCCGCGCCCTCGGGTACCAGATCCGCCACCGCGACCGACGCGCCCTCACGAGCAAAAGCGAGTGCGATCGATTTCCCGATGCCCTGCGCCCCCCCGGTCACCAACGCATTTTTCCCCGTCAATCTCTTCATTCTATGCCCTCCTCCACCAAACCGATCCACGCCGCAACAGCGATTGTCGCTTCATCGTTGACAACCTGCACAGGTCAGGGGAAGTCTCAAACCGGTCAATCGATTGAATACCGAGGAGAGACAACCATGACGCGCCGAGGCAAAACCGCAGATGTGGACCCTGTCACCACCCAAATCATTCGGGGGTTCATGGAAACCGTCGCCTTCGAAATGGCCACCCACGTATCGCTCACAGCCACAACGCCGATTCTCAATCAATCCAACGAAAGAAATGCGACAATTCTGGATGCGCGGGGCTGCCTTGCCGCACTCTCGGTCGGCATTCCTCAATTCATGCTCTCGAGCACGCTGCCGGTAAAATTCGCGCTCGATTTCTTTGCCGAGGAAGGGCTCCACGAAGGCGACGTGCTGCTGAGCAATGATCCCTATCACGGTGGCGGCCATCTCCCTGACTACAACATTTATGCCCCCGTCTTCCACAAGGGTGAGTTAGTTCTGATCGCCTCGATCCAATGCCACCATGCGGACACCGGAGGCGGCGCGCCTGGTGGCTACAACGTGGATGCCCTCGACATCTGGGCCGAGGGTGTCCGATTCCCGGCGATCAAAGTCATCGATCGCGGAGTCGAGCGCAAGGACATCCTCTATATGCTCGAGACCAACAATCGGACGCCGACTTTTTCCGGTGATATTCGCGCTCAAATCGGTGCGGCACAAATTGGGGCCCGTCGCCTCGGGGAGCTTTGCGAACGTTACGGCAACTTTACCGTCAGGCAATCCGTGGATGCCATGGTTGCTTACGCCAAAAAAAGATTCCGAGCCGAAGTCGCCAGCTGGCCCGATGGCGTCTACGAATCCGATACGTGGGTGGACCACGACCCCAAAGGCAACCCCGACATTCACGTCCACTGCAAGATCACGATTCGCGGGTCTTCGATCACGATCGACTTCACGGGTTCGGATGACCGGCCGGAAATTCAGGCCTACTCCACCTTTGGCAATACGCGAGGCTACGTCGTCGCCCAACTGGCGTCCATGATGCCGGCAGATATTCCGAAGAACGAGGGTTTTTTTGATTCCATTGATTTGATCGTCCCGGAAGATTGCTGCCTCAACCCCAAAGAGGGTCGTTCCGTAGCCGCCGGCACACATCATCCGGGAACCGAGGTCGGTGAAGCGATCGCGAAAGCTTTGGCGCAAGCCGTGCCGGCCAAAGCCTGCCCGCAGGTCTATAAAATGGGGATGCCTACGGTGATCTTCGGAGAACATCCGGATACAGGCGAGACTTTTATCGACCATTCTGTCGATACATTTGCAGCCTACTGCGGGGCCTGTGAGGGACAGGACGGTTGGGGCGCGATGAATGTCAGCTTTGGAAACCTCATCCGCGCGACGGCCGAAATCAACGAATCCATTTTCCCCTCACGACAACTCTGGCGAGACTATCTCACGGATTCCGGTGGCCCCGGCGAATTCCGTGGCGGCTGCGGCAGCCTTTATCGCAAACAGGTTCTCGTCCCCGCAACTGTCTACACCTACGTCGTTGGACGAAAGTACCCCATGCCGGGAATCGCCGGAGGACACGACGGAGCCGCCAACCACCTGCTCACAAAAGTCGTCCGACGCGGCGAAGGACAAGAGGTCGGGATCCTGTCCGAGCAGGTGCCCCACCAGCCTGGCGAGTGTTACGAATATTATTATGGCGGCGGAGGAGGATGGGGCGACCCGCTGGCGCGACCACCTGAAAAAGTACTGGAGGATGTGCTCGACGAATACGTCTCGGTTCGGGCCGCGCGCAAGGACTACGGCGTCGTCTTGCGCGGCTCTCTCGAAAATCTCACGCTGAAAATCGATCGAACGAAAACCGCAGAGTTACGCAAAGCCATGCATGCCAAACAGGCGGGTGTCGCATGAGCACCCCCCGGAGCAACCAGAAAAAGAAGCGAGCAGGCGCAGCCGGCTACCGAATCGGCGTGGATGTGGGGGGCACCTTTACCGATCTGGTTCTCGTACGACCGGACCAGTCTATTCACATCGACAAAACCGCCACGACACCGCAGGACCAAAGCCGGGGCGTCATGGAAGGACTCCGTCGGCTCGCAGAACACGAGGGGATCTCCTTGCCCGATCTCCTGTGCCAGACGGACCGTATCGTGCACGGCACCACCACCGCCGACAATACCTTGATCCAGATGAATGGTGCGCGAACGGGTCTGATTACCAGCGAAGGCCACCGTGATGAAATCGAGCTTCGGCGCGGATTCAAGGAAAACATCTGGGACCCGGGACTACCCCCGCCCACGCCGATCGCGCGACGCCGAGAGCGCTACGGAGTTCCCGAGCGCCTCGACCACAAAGGAGCCATCGTGGACGCGCTCGACGAGACCGCCGTTCGGCGGGCCATGCGTCGGATGAAAAAGCAGGAGGTCGAATCGCTCGCCGTCGTCTTCCTCTTCTCCTTTCTCGATGGAACCCACGAAAGCCGGGTCCGGGAGATTGCGCGCGAGGAATTGCCGGGCGTCGACATTTCCCTCTCGCACGAGGTGCTGGCCAAAGCGCCCGAATTCGAGAGGACCTCCACCACCCTCGTCAATGCCTTTGTATCCCCTGTAATACGAAGGTACCTCGGGAACCTGCAGCAGGAACTGGCCGAACAGGGCTTTCCCCACCAACTGTTGATGATCCAATCAAATGGCGGCTTGATGACAGCCGACTGGGTCGCCGATCGCGCGGTCAGCGTGCTTGGCTCCGGTCCCGCAGGCGGCGTGATCGCCGCCTGCCATATGGCTGCAACCGCGAATATCCGGGACTTCATCTCGGTCGATATGGGTGGCACCAGCTACGACGTCTGTCTGGTCCGCGACGGACAGCCCGCTGTTGAATCTTCGTGGAACTGGCATCATCGCTATCTCATCGGGTTGCCCATGGTGGACGTCCAGTCGGTAGGCGCCGGAGGTGGATCGATTGCCAGCGTGGTCGCAGGAGCTCTGCATGTCGGACCGGAAAGCGCTGGCGCGGAACCAGGACCGATTTGCTATCGCCGCGGGGGCGATCGGCCGACGGTGACGGACGCCAATGCGGTCTTGGGCTACCTCAACCCGGACTTCTTCTACGGGGGCGAACTCTCTCTGGATGTGGAAGGTGCACGCAAGGCCATCGACGAGCAAATCCGAAAACCGCTTGGCTTGGCTTCGGTCGAAGAAGCCGCTCTCGGGATCTTCCGTCTCGTCAATGCGAATATGGCGAACGCCATTCAGCGCGTCTCGGCGAGTCAGGGCGTCGACGCACGCAAGCTGCCGCTGGTGGCTTTCGGAGGCAACGGCGCACTGCACGCTGGTATGCAGGCTCGAGAACTCGGAATTCGAAAAATCCTGATACCTAAAAGTGCACCAACCTTTTCGGCTCTGGGTCTTCTCCTCACCGACCCCAAGATCATCGAACTCCGGTCCTGCATCACCCCGATGGCCCGTGCCGATTGCCGCGAACTACAACGATTGTTCCGGGAAATGCAGGCCGAATCCAAGGCTGCCCTTCGATCGGCCGGCTTCTCGACAGCCAAGGCCGACTTCGATCGCGTGGCTCATATCTGCTACCCCGGGCAGACTTTCGACCTGAAAGTTCCTCTTCGCGGCAACGGTACCTTCAACCGAGCCGCTCTCAAATCTCTGGTCGAGGACTTTCACGCCTTGCACGAAAAGCTGCATACTTACGCATCGCGTGATCAGGGACCGATCCTTCGGGCGATCGGGGTGGAGGCCCGGGCCGGGAGCGAAAAGCCTCGCCTGACCCGCTTGCCCGGTTCCGGAAAACCCGCCCGCGCAAAGGAAAAGCGCCGGACCTTCCTCGAGGGGCGTTGGGTCTCGACACCCATCTACGACGGAGAAAGTCTGAAGGCCCGGCAAAAGATTGCGGGGCCGGCGATCATCGAGGAACGCCTCACAACCGTGGTGATCTACCGGGGCCAGACCGCTCGACTCGACGCTAACGGGATTTACCACATCGAATAGCGCCCCTCAGTCGTCGGCACGTAATCGCGTCAAGATCTCGCGTGTCGAGGCACTTTTATTCAAGGTATAAAAATGAACTCCCGGGGCGCCCCCCTTGAGTAGATCGCGGCATTGCTGCAACGCGTGCTCGACGCCGATCTCCAGAACGGCAGCCTCGTCATCGCCGGCCTCCTCCAGCGCCCGAAGCAAATCTGCCGGCAAAGCCGCGCCACACATATCGGTGAACCGTTTCACCTGGCCGAGGTTCGTCACCGGCATAATCCCGGGGAGAACAGGGACTTCGATTCCAGCCTGACGAACTTGTGTCAGGAAAGAAAAGTAATCCTGATTGTCGAAAAAAAGTTGGCTCACCAAAAAATCAGTGCCCGCCCCCACTTTGGCTCGGAGATGGCCAAGGTCCGTCTCCGCGTCCGGGGCGTCGGGATGGACTTCCGGATAAGCCGCGCCGCCAATGCAGAACCCTCCCCGCTTTCGAATCAATGCCACCAGATCCGCGGCATGTGCAAAGCCACCTCGCGTGGCCTGAAAGTCCGTTCCCGGTGGGGGATCCCCGCGCAACGCCAAAACATTTTCGATCCCCACAGACGCCAAATCGTCAAGAACGGATGAAAGCTCCTCGCGGGTATGGCCGACACAGGTGAGGTGAGCCATCGCCTCGATCCCGATCCGGTTCTTGATCTCACTGACGATCTCGATGACCTGACCGCGGTTGGATCCCATCGCGCCATAGGTCACGGAAACGTAGGCTGGGTCGAGCGGTTTCAGCTCATCGATCGTGCCCACAAGCGCTTCTCGGCCCGCATCTGTCTTGGGCGGAAAAAACTCAAAAGAGAACACGGGATCTGGTCGGGCGAGTATCTGATCGATGCGCACACCCCCACCGTAGAGAAGACCACCGCCCTTGCGCAATCGCTTTGCCTCGATGGTTCCAACTCTCTCCATCCGGAAAACCGGATGGAGAGTTGGACGAAGGACCTCGAATCCTGAATAGTTCGTCCCATGAAGCGCGGTTTTTGGCTCGGCACCGCTTGCGGCGTCCTTCTTTCAGTTCTGCTGGGCCTTGGCGCCGCAGCCCTGCCACTGACCCCGACCTGGACATTGGTTCGGCTGACCCAGGCCATCGATACTCGCAATACGACCGAAATCTCGAGATTGATCGATTTTACAGCCGTCGCTCAGCGGGGCCTGAACGAAATCGCCCGGGGCGATCTGCAGACCAGCGAAGGTTTCGGCATTGGCGCCATCGCCCTGACCCTGCTCGAGGGCGGCCGCATACGGACAATCTTCGACGATCCTGTCGAGCCAGCCTCGATTACCCCGAGCGAATTTGCTCATGCCTGGTGGGGGATGAGACGCGATGGGCCATTTGCCCGGCTCACTTTGACGCCAAAAGGCCTGCCAGTTGACCTCACGTTGGCACCGGGCCCTGGTGGGCGATGGCGCATCGTCGGCATTGAACCTCTCGCAGGGCTTCTGCGACTGGAGTCATCCAATCCTTGATCCGGCCTCGGCAAGCGCAACCCCTACCGAGTTCGGATCAGCTCGCTCGTTTTGGCATCAACTCCCAGATATCCATGCACAAAAGAACTCGAGGGTCATATTTGATCCGACCCTTGCCGTTATCTTCCCCGATATCGAAGTCCTTGTGATCCGCAGGATTCAAATCCTTCACCCCGACCAAACGTAAGCGCAAGGCACCATAAGGTTGGTCTACGAGATCATGCGCTTCGAGCACTTCCGTGAAGGAATAGATCGTTGTACCGCTATAGCAAGGGTTCGCGTGGGCTCCGGAGTTCATGGCCACCATCCCCGAGCGATTCTCCAGGCCGTTCAGACTCTGGGCGTATGCGATCGAAAACGGGAAACCTCCGTACACCAATGGCTTTCCATCGGTCAAAATTTCGTCGAAATGAACCTTGGCCGAGTTCTGCCACAGGCGCGTATACTGCATATGGTCGGTATGATTCACCGTCATGCCGTCGTGGTGAAAGATTCGTTCGCCAGGCTCATAGTCTTCGAAGAAATAAGCCCCGCCGGTCTTCTCGGAGCGGCTGAGGTCGCCGGACCAGGCGGGCAATTCGGCTACTTCGACCTGACTTGCGAGACTCGGCGTTACCGGGTTCTCCAGATAAGGCGTTGCGGTATCGTGGTCGCGCTTTCGGACCATTACCCATCGCGTATATTGCAGAACTATTTCGCCGGACTGGTTCCGGCCCGTCGTCTCGACAAAACAATTTCCCGTCTTGCCGTTGGAATTCTCCTTGAGCCCGACGATCTTGATCGTTGTGGTGATTTCATCGCCCGCGAAAACCGGTGCATGCCAGATCATCTTCGAATAGCCGAGGTTGGCCGGAGAGTTCAGCGAAATATTTCGGACCGTCTGGCCGATGACAGTATGGAAGACAACCAATGGATGCATCCGTCCTTCGCCGCCGCAGAAGCGAGCCTGCCGATCGTTGGTCGTGCCGATATGAAGGGCGGTCTCCGGCGCCCCGATGACGCGCGGTGGCGCACAGACCTGCTCTTTTCCCAGCTCGAAGTCCTCAAAAAAGTTCCCCAGCCAACCTTTGCCCAGATCGTGTGCCATCTCGTGGTTCTCCTCAGGTGCGCGGCAATCCCAGCAGCCGCTGCGCTATGATATTCTTCTGAATCTCGCTTGTTCCACCGGCAATTGATGCCGCGCGGGAGAAAAGCATACGCTGCACGAATCTCCCACCCCCAGGTGAATGGTCGGTGGTCTGCCGCAATTGGCCCGCAGCACCGAGCACTTGCAGGGAGAGATCACCGAGGTCTTGCACCAGACGTGACCAATGCTCCTTGACGATCGAAGTTTCCGCGCCCGGGACCTCCCCGCGTCCGATTCTGGTCAGAGTCCCCAAATTCAGCAGTCGCATGATTTCGACTTCCGTATGAAGTCGCGCCGCCGCCTGCCGGAACACGGGGTCAGCCAGTCGGCCCCGCCGGCCTGCTTCCTCGAGGATTTCCTGAAGCGCAATCTTCGCCAAAGCCTGCTCCTTGAAAGCGAAATTCGTCCCGCGCTCATGTGCCAGAGTCAGGGTGGAAATTTTCCAACCCTCATCACGGTTCCCAATCAAATGATCCGACGGTATCCGGACATCTTCGAGAAAAACCTCATTGAAATCGACACTTCCATCGAGTTGGCGGAGGGGACGGACCTCAACCCCGGGCTGATTCATCTCCACAACGAAGTAAGAAATTCCCCGATGAGGCGGTGCTGCGGCGTCGGTGCGCGCCAGAAGTATCCCCCATTGCGCATGCTGCGCATATGACGTCCAAACTTTCTGACCCGAAACACGCCATCCATCCCCATCTGCGATCGCTGCAGTGCGCAGTGACGCCAGATCCGATCCCGCATCCGGTTCCGAGTACAACTGGCACCAAATCTCATCTGCGGACAGAATTCCGGGAAGCCAACGCTGCCTTTGAGCCTCCGTTCCGTAGTGCATGATCGTCGGGCCGACATTATTGATGCCAACCCGGTTCACCAGCTGCGGGGCACGCGCGCGCGCCATCTCCTCGACAAAAATTGCCTGCTCTGTCGGGGTGGCATCGCGCCCACCAAAAGCCTTGGGCCAATGAATGCCGCACCACCCACCGGCGAACATTCGCCTCTGGAACAACCGCAGCCAGCCAAACTCCGCATCCGGATCATCCGGCGGCTCCTCCCCCGGAACATTCCGGGCGAGGAATTCACGAAGCTGGCCGCGAAAGACCTCCTCCGCTGCCGTATAGGTCAGATCCAACCGAATGCTCGATGCTTATTTTGTCGCGACCGGATTCACCGGTGCACCGGTGCCACCCACGATCGGCTCGGGCGTGGCGCTCAGCAAAAACTCATACACCCCATCGCTCGCGCAATCCTCGGCAAGTTGCTCCAGTTGCCAGTTTTGGCCCTGCGTCAGCCCCGCGTCGACCAGATTCAGCATATGGACCGGGAAGAGCGTCGCGGGGTCCTCTCCCGGCCAGACCTCGAAAGCAATCGTATCATTCGCCACCGCAGCGAGATTTTTCTCCTTGAACCAGAGTGTCGATTGAACCCCGAAGCCGGGGGCCGGGACACGGTAGGCATCGCGATCGCCGATCGCCAAATTGGTGATATGCCCGGTTCGTACGAGCAACACATCGCCAGGTTCCAGAGTGAGACCGGTCGACTGCAGACAATCTTCGAGAAGCTCCGGGGTAATGACCAAGCCCGGCTCGAGTCTTTCCCGTCCCTTGAAGCGCGCAAGGTCCAACAGGACGCCTCGCGTCACCAGAGTCTTCACCTTTTCGATACCGCAAACCATGGCTCCGGTTTCCGCGCGAATCATCGCAGAAGGATGATCGTTGTACATCGTGCCAGCGTAACTCGCGTGGGCAAGAGCATCCCAATGCGTGGCAGCCTGCGTCCCCATCGAAATCACATCGTCCGAAAGACATGTCTTGTCGGGGTCCCCGGTAAACGGCGTATTGATCCCGGTCATCGTATGCAGGGGGTTGATTCGGTTGGGGATTCGTCCCGTTTGCGGGCCTTCACGGTCCAGCGGAATCGCCAGAGAAAAAGACTCACCTCGCTTGACGGTGGCCACCCCCCGCAAGGTTGCTTCGGGGGTAATCAAATTCAATGTCCCGAGTTCGTCCGCATCACCCCATCGGCCCTTGTTGGAAACCTTCTTTGCCAGTTCTTGAAACCACTCGGGAAATCCCATGCTCTCGCCTCCTCAATAATCGGTCCTGCCTTGGCGTATGAGCAGAAGAACAATCCGTCAAGGCAAGCGGCCCTCAACTCTCCCCGAGATCCACCTTCGCTGTCAGAGTCAGAGGGTCAAAATAGCTACGCCACGACGAGATTCGCTCTTCTTCAAAAGTAAACCTGTCCTGCGCGGCGACCTGAAATTCCGCGCCGCGCGTAAGGTAATAGTGCCAGAGGTGCTCACAGAGCACTGTTTGCCCGGACGACATGATCGTGAGGACTTCAACATCCACGTCCTCAAAACGAGCACGGAAAATCTCGATGTTTCCGGCGATCGCCGCGGGGCCCGCGACGGGGTGGACCTGCAGGGGAGTCCTGAAGATAGCCTCCTCGGTGAAATACTCGGCGATTCTGGCGGGGGAAACGACCGACCAGTCCGAGTAAAACTTCCGCACCATATTTTCGAGATTGGATGACAAGGTGATGGTAGCGGGATCAGATCCTCAAGTCGTGGCGAAGCGAGCCTTCAGCCGGCCTCCGCGCGAAGCGATCGAGGCTGACGCTCGTTCCTCCTCTCGCCCTTCCTTGCGCGATAGTATCCCAATTTTCCGGACACCTCGGCGGCGGCCGAAGTGACCGTCTCGACCAGCTTTGCGGGAATCGGCTCCCCAGCGTGCCCGCGGTTGGTCAGAACCGCCAGCGCCGCGACCGGCGAACCCGATCGATCCAGGATTGGAGCCGCGACCGAACTGACGCCATCAATCATCTGTCCCACTTCAGTCGCATATCCAATACTACGGATTGCTTTCAGGGCACGATCGTCCTCATTTTCCGCTTGCGCAAACTCGAACGTCGAAACCACGGGCCCTGCATCATCCAGATCCGCCCCGGCCAGAAGCACTTGTCCGGCTGACGAAGTAGCTGCAGGGAAACGACGCCCCAACTCCAGTCGAACCGACTCGCGACCGCCACCTGCTCGCTCGAGGAAGACAATCTCATCACCAATCAACACGCTGACAGCACAGGTTTCACCGGCGCGCGCCGCGGTGCGCGTCAAAGTCGATCCGACGATACCCAGGATCGGTCGGTGGCGGACCGCGAGCATCCCGATCTCGTAGAGCCGGAGCGAAAGCCGGACCTTGCGACCCCCTTCCACCCGCTCCAAAAGCCCAAGGTCGGTCAGACTGGAGACGAATCGGCTCACCGTGCTTTTGTTCAACCCCACTCGGCGGGCGATATCCATGACGCCGAGTTGTGAGGTCTCTTCATCGAAAGCGAAGAGTATCCTGCTCGCT
The DNA here is from genome assembly GCA_029248525.1 of Candidatus Binatia bacterium. Lineage (NCBI taxonomy): Bacteria > Candidatus Binatota > Binatia (SeqCode) > Binatia bacterium. Next base: position 603,555 of record JAQWJE010000049.1, on the reverse strand, counting down.
TTTTCCAGAGAGGTATTGCGATTTGATGGAGCGTGAAGTTTCATATGGATCCGAACGTCGTCGTGACCGGAGGTAGATTCCCGCTGGTCGATTCCCGATGCTACTCGCGTGGTCGAAATGCAGTCAACGAGGAAAATGAACCCTTTGAAAAATGCTGGCCTGAGGGTCGGCACTGTGGCCATCGCAGCTCTGCTCTCGCTCGGGGCAGAAATCGCCGTGGCCGAGCCGAAGACGCCACCAACGACCCCGCAGACTCCTGAGGGCCACCAAACCGAAGGCGATCGTCAACTGAGCCTGGCAAGCCAGCGGCTGGACGAGGCCGAGAATGCCGAGACCTCTGCCAAGCAACGTGAAGCGTATCTTGCTGCGGAGCGTCATTCGGAGCGAGCGGTCGAGCTTCTCCCCGAGAGCGCAGACGCTCATTTCCTGCACTTCGCCGCACGCGGGCGGCTCGCCCAAATGCAGGGATTGGCCCTCGGAGCTGTGCAATTGCCTTCGTTGCAGCGGGAGCTCGACCTCGTATTGGAATTGAACCCCGACCATGCCGATGCTCTCGGGTCACGCGGAGGCATGTTGGTCAAGCTCCCCTTCCTGCTCGGCGGCAATGTGCCGGAGGGCATTCGCTTGCTCAGACGCGCTCTGGAACTCGACCCACAATCCATCGGAAAACGACTCGAACTGGCGGAAGCCTACAATATCGACGAAAATACCGTTCAAGCCGCATCCATGGTTGCCGAAGCACGAAAGCTCGCAGACGCCTCCGGTTCGACGCGGGAGCAGGAAAGTGTCAAAAAATTCGCTGAGGCCTTGCAGAAAAGCTGCTCGGGATGCGCCGTCGAGATTCTTGCTCGCTAGCCCAACGGAAGGAAATCACGCCGTGGTAGAAAAAGTCGTAGAACTGATTGGTACCTCCTCGAATTCGATCGAGGATGCTGTCGAACTCGCGATCTCACGAGCTTCCGTGACCCTGTCGAGCATCAGCGAGGTCGAACTGGTGAAAACGACAGCCCTTGTGGAAGAAGGACGAGTTCAGGGATGGCGTGTTCGCTGCAAGGTCACCTTCGAGATCGAGAATCGGATTCACGAGTGAGTATTCAAGGACCCGAAGGAGGGAAGACGGTCGATCTGGGTCAGGGAATTCATGAAGTCTTCCTGCCCCTCCCGGCGAAACCGACAATCATTAATGTCTACCTGGTCGATCTGGGGAACGGGGAGTGGGCCCTGATCGATACCGGGACAGCTCGACCCCCCAGCCGAGAGGCTTTCCGTTCGGCGCTGGACAGGATCGGCGTTGCTCCGGGTTCGTTGAAATATCTGCTCGCCACGCATCACCACCCCGATCATTTTGGTGCTTCGGCAGCCCTCGTCGAGGACTTCGGCACGAGGATCTACCTCCACCCCAAGGAGCGCGAAACCATTGCGTGGATGAGCGAAATGTCGGGGTCCACCATGGTTGATCATGTCCGACGCCACGGCATCCCGATTCCCCCCGAGGTCAAGGAGGCCCCCAAGCCGGCCAACGTCTGGGCAGATGGTTTCCGGCCGGCTCCGCAAACGGACCACGAACTTGTCGATGGCGAGCGACTCCAGCTGGGCAATCGCGAATTCGAGGTGATCCATACGCCTGGCCATACCGCCGGACATTGCTGCTTTCTCGAGCACCACACGGGTGCTCTTTTCGTGGGGGATCACCTTTTGCCTAAAATCACCCCGCATATTGGCGTCTTTGCGGGGGGACCCCAGAACCCTCTCGGCGACTTCATTGCCTCGCAGGAGAAGATCGCAGCGCTCGAAGGCATTCGCTTTGTCGCTCCGGCCCATGGGGGAATCTATCCTGACCATAGCCGCCGCGCCCGGCAGCTGATCGCCCATCATGAGCATCGGATGCGGGAGATGCTGGACTATCTGCAGAAGAAACCGGCCAGCGCCTACGAGGTGGCCCAGCATGCCTTTAAATGGGTCTTCGAGGGAGACCCCGAAGAACAGCGGTTCAACCGAGGGGCTGCGGTGATGGAAACGATCGCTCACCTCAACCTGCTCGAAGCGCGACAGGATTTACGCACGATCGAGAGGGATCAGGTGATCTATTTTGAATCCCGCAAGGGCATCCAGAACTCCTGATCCGGCAGGCAACCTGCGGTCCGGGTACCGAGGTGGAGGAGGAAACCCCGACACCCGGAACCGTAGGTGTTCAGCGACATACCACTATGCCGCTGTAGCTGCGTTCAGCCTGTCGGAGTCCATGGGCGTCTCAGTCTCCGAAAACGCATCCATTCTCTGGGACGAAACTCGCCAGAAATCATTCAAGCATTTTCGATCACTCGACAACTCCGGACAGCCGGAGCTCCAAGACCCGTCCGGACGCATCAAGCTCGAGCCGAGCCGGCATCCCCCGCCGGACTCCACCGATCCCCACTTCTCGGCCGCTGGAGATCACTGAGGACTGGGGAACGATCAACCCGCGAACACCGTCGACCTCGACCGCGCTGGCCTCGATATAGGTCACTTTGCCCTCCACCAATCGGGGGGCTTCCTGGGCCGCGACATCGTAGGCCGCTCCCAACAAGCACAAACCCAGGGCGCATCCGAGAAGACGGACGCGGCTGGGACGCGAAACTCTCATCCGATTATTCATAGACTTGCCGCCAATCCACGGGAATCACATTGCCGGCAATCTGTGGCAGAGCCAATGGCTGCAGCGCGATGCCACCACCCTTGGTCACTCCGAAAAAAGCCTTGGTTTCATCGTCACCGAAAGTGACCTTCAGCGAAGTCGGGATACTCTGGCCGACCATCACCCAACGATCCCCCGCTACCAGATCACCATCAGGCCCCGAACCTGTGCCGCTGCCGTCGCCCAAGCTACCGCCGCTCGTTCCGGCGAGATCGAGAGTCGGAGCTCCGTTCAGCGGATTCAGAAGGTAGATCCGTGCATCGCCACCCGCAGCACACGAGGCCGCCGAGGGTGTGAAGGTCGCAAAGCCCACGTTGAAAAATACGGTGGGCGAAGCAAGGATTTTTTCGCCTTCACCCTCGAGCCGAATAAACCACCCATCCTTGGCTGCGATCGAATTCGCAAGAGCCTCTTCCTGTGGGCTACCCGGGGCCGGTATATTCTGCGTCACATCGACCAGAGAGCTCTCGGCCAGATTATCAAGCCCCGTATCCCGGACCGCATAAAATCGATCGACAATATCTGTCGACAAGGGGTTCGATCGATCTCCGGTGCCGAAATAAACCATCACCGAACCAGAATTCACCACAGCATCGGGACGATAGAAAATACGCTGACCCGTCGGGGTAGCGAAGATTCGGTCCACCTGAAAATCGTCGCGAATTCGCCACAGGTTACCGCCCAGATCACCGATATAGCCCCGATCAAATTGACCATCGCCATTGATATCAAAGAGGAGAGGATCGCTGGGAATTGCAAAATCCATCCCGGGCACCTGCGCAAAACCTAAACGATCGCCCGTATGCAAATCGATTGCATAGAGAGCGCGCCCGTGGCCGCTCGGGTTCGGCGTATCCGCATCGGCAGCATCAAAATAGAAA